>SVHB01000038.1 GCA_015056005.1 Clostridiales bacterium | reverse complement strand
AATCTGTGTCGTATAACTCCCCTGATAATAAATCACGAGGAACCCATACTTTACGGGTTCCTCGTAAGCTATCGTATGAAATTTACTGATCAAAAAGCCGCGGGATCCAAGGGTTGCAAACCCTTGGTGGATGAGGGTTTGGGAGAAGGCGAAGCCTTCTTCCACATAAATAACTAAAGAACAAAATCTATCTGCCAGGGGAAGAAAAATCTTTGGGAGAAGGCGAAGCCTTCTTCCACATAAATAACTAAAGAACAAAATCTATCTGCCAGGGGAAGAAAAATCTTTGGGAGAAGGCGAAGCCTTCTTCCAAAAATCGTCTCCCCCGTCCCCTTGTCCCCCGCTACCGCATCCTGTATCCTGCGCCGCGAACGGTCTGGATGTGAACGGGGTTGGAGGGATCTTTTTCGAGCTTTTCTCTGAGCCTGTTAATGTGAACGGCAACGGTTGCGCTGTCGCCGAGGGCATCCATGCCCCAGATGCGCTCGTACAGGCTTTCGCGGGAGAAAACGATATCGCGGTTTTCCATGAGGTAGTAAAGCAGCTCATATTCGCGGTTTTTGAGCTCCTTTTCCTCGCCCGATACTGTCACACGGCGAGTCTTGGGATCAAGAACTATGTCTCCGCAGACAAGGGGCAATAAAGCGGACTTGCCTTTCAGGCGATCGTATTGAGCAAGGTTCGCCTTCACGCGCGCAACAAGAACACTGGGGGAGAAAGGTTTTTCGATGTAATCGTCTGCGCCCAGACCCAGACCGCGAATTTTGTCGATGTCATCCTGACGCGCGGTCACCATAAGGATGGGGATATCGACCTTTGAGCGCAATGAGCGCAGCACTTCAAAGCCGTCCATACCCGGCAGCATGATATCAAGAAGTATAAGATCATAACCGTTTTTTAGCGCAAGGCTTAAGCCTTGGATGCCGTCGGGAGCTATGTCCGAGGAAATGCCGTTTACCAAAAGGTAATCGCTCTCGATCTGAGCGATGGAAATATCATCTTCAATAATAAGAACCTTTGCCATTTATGCCTCCGGTAAGTAAAGCGTTATCAAAAGACCGCCCAAAGCTCCGTTTGCTGCCCTTACGCTGCCGCCCATGCGCTCAATTGCCTTTTTCACTATCGCAAGCCCCACGCCGCTGCCCTTTTTGGGATCGCTGCGCGAAGCATCGGCGCGGTAAAAAACATCAAAAAGCTTTGGCAGTGCAGCTTCGGGCACACCCGGTCCGTTGTCAAGGAAGGATATCTCAAACCCCGAATCACACCGCGACATTTTGATGGAAAGAGCAGCGTCTGACTTATCCTTGTACTTTTCCGAGTTGTCGATTATGTTCATGAAAACCCTGTGCAGAAGCTCAGGATCGGCAACAACATAACCCTCTTTAGGCGATTCAAGGGATATTTTGAGCCCCTTGTCCATGTATTCGTCGTGAACCGCTTCAAATATCGAGCGCAGCTCACCTGCTATGTTTATCCTCTCGGGATGATCCACATACTCGCCCGCGTCCATCTTGGAGAAAAGGAAAAGCGTGTTTACCATCCTGTCTATATCCTCGGCCTTTTCCTTTATGATGGTAAGATACTTTTTCTGCGCCTGAGGGGTGGAAGCCACACCGTCCAAAAGCCCTTCAACATATGCCTTGATGGAGGTGAGAGGAGATTTGATGTCGTGCGATATTCCTATGATAAGCTCTTTCCTGTTTTTTTCCTGCCGCTCGATGGCGTTTACGGAAGCTTCGAGCCTGCCTGCCATTTCGTTGAAATCATCAAACACCTTTTTGAACTCGTCCTGAGTCTCGTAGGCTATCCTATAGGAAAGCTGACCTTCGCCCACGCGCTTGACGCCGTCCGATAGGATGCCCAAGGGTTTTTGAATTGCCTTGATAACGTATTTTGAAAGATAATGGTTCACCACCAGAACGCTTATGATAACGCCAACGACCGTTACATAGCTGGTAAAGCGCACAGCCATCCTGTAATCAAAACGGAAAAACCTGTAGTAAACCATCTCGTAGCCCCTGCAGATGTACCAAAAGAGCTCGTTTGCGCCAAAGGATATCACCAGCGCCGCGACAGAGGGCAAAGCTATCATTAGAATATTTGAAATAAGCAGCCTTTTTTTGATAGACACGTCTGATCAGCCTCCATGAATAAGTTTAGCACATAACAAGAGAAAAAGGAACGGCAAACCCGTTCCTTTTCAGGTACATGCCTAGCCTTCGCGGTAGGACTCATTTTCTACAAGAGTAATGGTGATGGAATGTATCTTGCCGTCGCGCTCAACCGTTAAGGTAACATCATCGCCGGGCTCTTTGTCTTTAAGGTAATCGGTCACGTCGTTTACCTCGTTTACGGTGTTGCTGTCGATGCCAAGTATCCTGTCGCCGGAGGCAAGACCGGCGTCAACGGTGGATTTTTCCGTCACGGTGATAACGTATACGCCGGCGTTTTTGTAGCCGTACTGCATTGCGGAGGCCTCGTCAAGGTAAGCTGCGGTGATGCCGAGCACAGCCTTGTTGGGGCTTGCGTTCTCGTTTTCGGTATCGGCGGGATCGGGGATGTATTCGCCGTCGTTCATGAGCGCGGTAGCGATTTCAAGAGCCTTGTTGCCGCTGATGGCAAAACCAAGACCTTCCGCGTCCGCATCGGCGCTCTTGGCGCATACGATGCCGATAAGCTCGCCCTTTGCGTTGAAGAGACCGCCGCCGGAGTTGCCGGGGCTGACCGCCGCGTCAAACTGGATAACATCGAGGTATGCCACGCCGCTTACGGTGGAGGGGGTGGAATAACCGTAGCCGAAGCCGAAACCGCCAAAGCCGTAGAAGGGATAGCCGCTCTGATCCTGGGGGATCTCTTCTTCAATGGAGACCTGGATCTGCCTGTCAAGCGCGCTGATTATGCCGGAGCTGATGGAGCCCGAGAACCTGCCCTCGGGATTGCCCACGGCGTATACGACCTCGCCCTGAAGGAGCTCGTCGCTGTTTGCAAAGGATGCTGCGGGGAGATCGACGGCTTCGATCTTGATCACCGCGATATCGCCCTGAGGATAACGTCCGATAAGGGTTGCGGGATAGGTGTCGCCGCTTTCAAGCTCGACCGATATGGTGTCCGCGCCGCTTACAACATGGGAGTTGGTGATTATGTAGCCGTCCTCGCTTATGATAACGCCCGAACCCGCGCCCGAGGTTACATATGAGCCGAACCAGAAATTGTTGGTGGTCATCTGCTCGGTGGTTATGGCAACGACTGAAGGCGTGACCTTTTGGGCTATCTCAACGGAGGAAAGATATTCGCCTTCACTCTGAGAGGGTACGGGCTGGTTGGAAGCTTCAGCCATCTCAACGCGCTGGATGACGACGCGTTCAAGATCGTTGTTTGCCATGTTTGCTCCCGCGTAGCCGCTGACAAAAGCGATGACTGCAACAAGCACGGTGCCGATTATCCGAAGCGCCCATTTGGTGCCCGAATTCATCTGCTTCTTTTCCTTTTTGGGAGCGGGAGATACGGGCGCGGTGTAATGGGGCTCATTTGAGGGCGCGGAATACCGGATGCTGCCATCCTGCCTGATCTCGCTGCTGTTTGAGTAAGAGTATTCGGTGTTTGCCTGCTGATGTATTTCCTGAGTGGTTTGAGTGTCCTGAATGTTTAGAGTATTTCGGTTATTCTGATCGTTTTGAATATCCTGGTTATTCTGATCTCTATAGAAATCGCTCATGGTTTATCCTCCTTAAAAAGCGTTGTTTCCTTATTACGGGGATAATAATACACCATAAAAATAAACAGAAAATGATCTTAAGTTAAACCGGAGTTAAACAATTCATATCTTTGAGCCTTTTTTTGTTCTTTTTACCTCTTTTTGCCACAAAGGCAGTAAACTGTGATATAATGAGATCACGATAAAAAGCTATAAAAACAAGGAGCGAGCCATATGAACAAGATGAAAGCCATTTTCTTGAACAACGGCCCCAGAGTTCCCGAGGTTTATGCAAAGGAACAGATGGATCGCCTGACCGCCATCGCTGATATAAAGGAAGAAGTCATAACTCTTGAAGCTCTTCTGGCTGCAAACGGAAAGTATGCCGATACCGAGGCGATCTTTACCACCTGGGGCATGCCCGTAATGACTGAAGATCAGATCAAGGAGCATCTGCCCAACTTGAAATACCTGTTCTACGGCGCAGGAACCGTGCAGGCCTTTGCCCGTCCTTTCCTTGACTGCGGCGTGACCGTCTGCAGCGCATGGGTGGCAAACGGCGTTCCCGTAGCAGAATATGCTCATGCTCAGATACTGCTTGCAAACAAGGGCTTCTTCACCGTTTGCCGCAAAGGCGGCGGCCCTGACTTAAGAGCAGAAAAGAAACGCTATATCGGCAACTATAATGTAAGAGTAGGTCTTCTCGGCGCGGGCGTTATCGGCAGGATGGTCATCGAAAAGCTCAAGGCCAACAAGGTCGAGGTATATGTTTTCGATCCCTTCATGAGCGAAGAAAAGGCAAAGGAACTTGGCGTTGTAAAGAGCGATCTTGAAACCATATTTGCCACCTGCGATACCATATCCAACCACCTTGCAAACAAAAAAGAGATCGAGAAGATACTCTCAAGAGAGCTTTTTGCTTTAATGAAGCCCACCGCCTGCTTCATCAACACCGGGCGCGGCGCACAGGTCGACGAGGAAGGTCTCATCGATGCGCTCAAAGCCGAGCCTCTGCGCTCTGCGGTGCTTGACGTGACCTGGCCCGAACCCCCCGCAGAGGATTCTCCCTTCTTCTCACTGCCCAATGTATACTGGACTCCCCATATCGCGGGTTCCTCCGGCAGAGAGGTCGAACGCCTTGCTCAGTATATGATCGATGAATACGAGCGCGTATTAAACGGCGAGGAGCTCCTCTATTCCGTATCCTATCAGATGCTCGCCACCATGGCGTAAACATGCAAAAAAGCTTCCCGATCGGGAAGCTTTTTTTATTGTCGTTTATTCTATGTTTATCACAATATCGCATTTGTTTCTGATATCAAAATGCTCGAAATATATCTTTTCAAGGGGTATCCATTCGTTCAGAAACCTTTGCTGCATGTCAAAGCCGTTGCGCTTTAAGATGCGGTCGGCCTGCGTTTTTTCGTCGATGTTCAGATACACCGCAAGATCGTAGGCATCAAAAAGCTCCGGGTGGCAGCTGTACGCGCCCTCGATAACATTGAGCCTTTTGGGAGAAACATCAACGGGGTCGGATACGGTCATGGTCGAGCAGTCAAACGGGCGGTAGGAGAAGGCTTCGCCCGTTTTCAGGTTATCAAGCACCTCTTCCTTGAAGCGCTCCCTGTCGACATTGCCGCCGGGCTGAGCGAACCTTTCGAGGGTGCGCTGATGCAGCTGAAGGAAATAATCGTCCATATGGAAAAGATTGCAGTCATATACCTTCTGCAAAAGCTCGCCAAGGGTGGATTTTCCCGAAGCGCTGCCGCCTTCTATAGCTATGTTTACCTGTTCCTTTTTTGCAAGGAGCCTATCGATGGCGGCAAACACATCAATATACAGGGCAAGCTTTTTTTTGATCACGCGGTAAGCGGGATGATATTTTTCGTTGACAGCCTTGCTGTGATGGGTTGCAGGACAGCCGGATTCGATGTATTTATCAAGGAATGCTTTGGCATCTTTAGGATCGATCGGCAGATTCTTAGATACGATCAGCGCTTCAAGCTCCTTGAGCGTGTTTTTGAAATTATCCATATCGCCGGCATTTTCCTCAGCGGAAAGCGCAAAGAGCTCAAAGAGGGTCTCAGGCGATAATCCGATCTCGGGCAGCCTTATAAGATGCACCCTTACATAGGGCCCAAAAAGTGGCTCCGCCAAGGGCGGCAGAACACCGTTTTCGGGCAAAGAGCAGGTCTTTGCTTCGTCGATGAGCCAATTCAAGCCCTTTTCTCGATCGGATATAAGGTGACCGCAGCCGAATTCACTCTGATAAAGCGCCTTTACGATATCCTGAGTTTCAAGCCCCTCATATCGGTTTATCAGTTCCAAAACATAGGTTTTTAGTTCCATTTTATTCTCCAAATCACAGCGGCTCCCCTTTTGGAGAGCCGCATAAGATAAATTGCTTAAATTACTTGGTGTTTTTAAGCCAAGGCAGGGCTCTTTCAAGCGCCATTACCAAAACAGGGATGAGCACAATGTGCAGTATGATGCCGGGGACGGCAGAGGTGAACGCGCCCGCAAGGAACGCGGACCAGGTGAAACCGGAACCGGAAATGCCCAAAAGGATAAAGCTCACAACGCCCCAGACCACACGGCCGACAAGCATCGCCAAAACCAGCGATACATAGATGTTGACGGTCTTTCTGGGAAGCTTTGCATAAAGCATGCCGCTGATAAGACCGTAGGTCGCAAGTTCAAAGCACATGGCAAGACCTGTGGGGAAAAGCGGGGGCATGCCAAAGAGCACGAACCTTAAAAGCGGAGCCACAGCACCGATTATCGCCGCCCAAACGGGACCTGCGATAAAGCCGCAGAGCAGGACGGGGATGTGCATGGGGCTGAGCATGCTGCCTATTTCGGGTATCTGACCCGTGAGGAAGGGCAGTACCATGCAAAGCGCAAGGCAGATCGCGGAAAGGACGAGTTTACGGATGTTGCTGGAATTCATAATTCTTCTCCCTTATATTTATAGTCTCCGATCTTCGAACGGGAGAAGCGCCTTCATAACGCTATTATAACTTGTCTGCATCATTCAATGTAAATACCGCGCTGCCTCAGCCGCCTTCATGACAGCCATATACATATGCGGGCAAAATATATATTTTATGAATAATGCTGAATTATTATAACAAAACAGGGCTTTTCTGTCAAGTTCATGTGATGAAGGCGGCGCCATACTTGCACTTTTGTAAGTTTTTGATATAATCTAAGGGAACATAAATAAAAGAGGTGTATACCTTGATCACGGATTTCGTTGCGCTTATTCTTGAGATAATAGGCACGATCGCTTTTTCTGTATCGGGTGCAATGGCCGCTATACGCGCAAAGCTGGATGTTTTCGGAGTCGTTATCGTAGGCTGCATCACCGCCTGCGGAGGCGGTATATTGAGGGATGTTCTCATTGGCTCCTTCCCGCCTGCGATCTTTTCCAATTTCAAGATCGTCATGGTTGGTACCTTTACCGCTCTGATGGTTTTTACCATGGCTTACAGGCATCGCAAAAGATATGAAGAACTCACCGAAAAAATAGAATATGTAAACAATGTGTTTGACGCCATCGGTCTTGCTGCCTTTACCGTTATGGGTACAGAGCTCGCTTTCACAGCCGGCATTCATGAGAATATTTTTCTTGCCCTTACCATGGGGGTGCTCACGGGTGTTGGGGGCGGCGTCATCAGAGACGTGCTTATAAACACCACGCCCTATAT
Organism: Clostridiales bacterium; assembly: GCA_015056005.1. Classification (GTDB taxonomy): domain Bacteria; phylum Bacillota; class Clostridia; order Christensenellales; family UBA1750; genus SIG373. The sequence goes on along the minus strand of SVHB01000038.1, from coordinate 22,083 downwards.
ATTCAAAAAACACATTTACGCACTCGCGTCTTTGTCCGGCGGTGTTATATATTATGCGGCAAGGCTGTTTACAGTAAATCCGATCGTTCCGTCGCTGATAGCGATGGCGCTGGTGATCTCGCTCAGGCTGCTGGCTGCAAAATACCGCTGGAGCCTGCCCAAAGTATCATAGACAAAATAAAAAACCTGAACGAACGTTCAGGTTTTTTTGATCCGGATATTACAGCCTGCATTCAAGCTTTTCAAGCTCGGATACGACGTAGTTGTAAACGAAATCGATGGCTTCGTCAGCTGCGATCTTTTCCTGCATGGACTTATCTCTTGCGGAAATCTCGATGGTACCGGCTTTAAGACCCTTGGGGCTTACGATAACGCGGACAGGTGCGCCGATAAGGTCTGCATCTGCGAACATAACGCCCGCGCTGGTGCTTCTGTCATCCCAGATGACTTCAACGCCGCGCTTTGTAAGCTCGTCGTAGATCTTCTGAGACATCTGATAAACTTCCTCGTTGTCGGGGCGCATGGAGCAAAGATGCACATGCCAGGGAGCGATGGAGATGGGCCAGATGGGACCGTAATCATCCCTGTGAGCTTCGCAGACGGAAGCTGCAAGACGGCCAACGCCGATGCCGTAGCAGCCCATGATGGGGTTCTTCAAGGAACCGTCCTGATCGACATAGGTCATGCCCATGCTCTGGGTGTACTTGGTGCCCAGCTGGAAGATGTTGCCGACCTCAATACCGCGGGAAGTATATATGGTGGGCTTGCCGCATACGGGGCAGATGCCGCCGTCGTATGCCTTGGCAACGTCAACATATTCGACCTTGCCGTAATCGCGCTCGATATTGAAGCCGGTAAAGTGCATATCCTTTTCGTTTGCGCCGGTAACAAAAGCATTCACGCCTTCAAGAGACTTATCGAATACGACCTTGACTTCTTTGGAAATACCCTTGGGACCGATGAAGCCTGCGGTGAGGGGGCTGTCGGCGGTGATCTCGGCTGCGTGGATCTCGGCTTTCAGATGGTTGCGAAGCTTGGTCTCGTTGATATCAAGATCGCCGCGCAGGAAGGCAACAACGTATTTATCGGTGAGGTTTTCCTGATAAACGACTGCCTTGCAGGTTTCCTTGGCGGTGATGTTCAGGAATTTGCACAGGTCTTCGATGGACTTGATATCGGGAGTGGAGACCTTTAAAAGCTCTTTGATCTCGCCCGCTTCGTTTTCCACTATGCAGGGGGCAGCTTCCATGTTGGCTCTGTAATCGCAGTCGTGGCAAAGCACGATGGTGTCCTCACCAACGGGGGTGAGCAGCATGTATTCGTGAGAGACTTTGCCGCCCATCATGCCGCTGTCGGAAGCGACGGCGACTACTTCCTTAACGCCCGCTCTCATAAAGATGCGGTTGTATGCGTCATAGCAGACCTGATAATATCTTTCAAGGTCTTCCTGAGAGGTGTGGAAGGAATATGCGTCCTTCATGGTGAACTCGCGCACGCGGATAAGACCGCCGCGGCAGCGGGGCTCGTCGCGGAATTTGGTCTGGATCTGGTAGATCATGAAGGGATACTGGGTATAGGAATCGGCAACATCGCGCACGAAATGTACGGAAGCCTCTTCATGGGTCATGCCAAGAACCATATCCTGATCGGATCTGTCGGTGAACCTTAAAAGCTCGCTGCCGATGGAATCGTACCTGCCGGATTCGCGCCAGAGGGAAGCGGGCATTGCAACGGGGAAGAGCAGCTCCTGACCGTCGATGCGGTTCATCTCCTCGCGGATGATCTTTTCGATCTTGGCGGTGATGCGCTTGGTGATGGGGAAGAGGGTAAAGATACCGTTGCCGACGGGCTTGATATAACCGCCGCGCATCATAAGAGCCTGAGAGGCTATCTGGCAATCGGCGGGCGTTTCCTTGTAACGCTTGGATACGAGATTTTTAAGCTTCATTATATATACACTCCTTTGGATTTGCTTAAATGAACCGTCATACCTAAAACAAAAGCTCCGCCCCATGTAAGGGCGAAGCTGAAATTCGCGGTACCACCTTGCTTTGGCGCATATTGCGCCCTTTGATGCTCTTTAACGGGAGCAGCCGGCAGGATTTCATATCATCATCGGATATGGGTTCTCCTGCGTACTCGGGAGTCGGGAACGGTTTTTTGCCTTTGCGCGCCTTACAGCCCGGGGCGCGCTCTCTGAAAAAAAGCAAAAGCGTTTTCTCCTTCAGCGTACCAGCTTATTATACACGTTTATCTGCGTTTTAGCAAGTGCCTTTGATATCTCTTTGAAGTTATCCAAGGGTGATATTTGCGCTCATTATTTTTGCTGTGCAGGGTCTGCCGGAATCGTCGCATTTTACGTTGCCGGTCATCTCTCTTGTGATTCCCCTGTAGAAGGTGCTTTCGCTTCCCTTGATATCGATCTTAATGCCAAAGCCGGTGTTTTCAATGGTGACCACAGCGCTTAAGGGGTCGTTATAGTGGACGCAGTGGTTCATATATACGATCTTATCGGTCTCCTCTTTGGGATAAAGATCGTGTTCTTTTGGCAGCCAGTCAAAGGAGGACGAGTTCACATCAAAATATGCGACGCCGTCCAGTATGCGAAGGAAATCTCTGTGATAATGACCGTTTATGCACATCACAACGCTGTGAGGTTTAATGCTGTTTGCGTCGTTTATGACATTCCTTACTTCCTCAAAATTCTGTATGCCGCCAGTTTCCCTCTCAAAGCTTGCGTGGCTTATAAGGATACAGGGATGTTCGGAGGAAGCGATGGTGTTTTTGAGCCATAAAAGCTGCTTAGGGTCTATCCAGTCGCGCTTTGCTTCGTGCGCAAAATAATTGCCCATGGAATATTTGATGTACTGCCCGTCAAGCTTTATCATGTTGGGATTGAGCACTATCATCCTGAAGCCGTTTACATCAAAATAATAGTAATCACCCGGCATATTATAGAGCTTGACCGTCTCTTCAAGGGCAGTATGATCCGTGTCGTGATTGCCAAGGCAGTTGTAGGAGGGGATATGGAAATCGTTGTATTCCTTCACAAAATCCGGGTGAAGCGATGCGCCGTGGGTCATGTCGCCAGCGTGGATGATAAACTCGACGTTTTCATCTTCCGCGCGCTTCTGGATTTGATGGAGCTTTTCAAATGTGCCGCCAAAAAAATAATCGGGATAATAATGAAAATCGGAAAAAAGCAGGAATTTCATATAGCTTGCCTCATATTGATATTTATTCTGTGATCTATATTATAGCATAATAAATCTTTCGCGCAATAAAAAGGATCCCGTTTAGTAATACTGCATTCATAATATTGTGCTATATTTTGTCTCTGTGCCCTTCCTATAAAGGACTTTTGGGTGTATAATACATTTATATGTGTTTGACGGATGAGCCGTCGAACGGTTTTTTATGATCCGGAGGTATAGCTTTGAGACAGATCATCAATATCAACAAGGACTGGCAGTTTTCCAAAAAGAACGACAAGCCCCTGACTAAAATGCCCGGTATTTTTGACAGATGGGAAAAGATCGATCTTCCCCATACGTGGAACGCAGAGGATGGTCAGGACGGCGGTAACGATTATTACCGCGGCGCCTGCTGGTATGCCAAGCAGCTCAAAAGATCCGATCTGCCCCAAGCGGACAGGTATTTCCTTGAATTCAACGGCGCAAACTCTTCTGCCGAGGCTTATGTGAACGGCAAAAAGCTCATGAGCCATGACGGCGGTTATTCCACCTGGCGCGTTGATATTACCGACAGCCTTGAAAACAACAACGTCATCTCCGTTATGGTCGATAACGCTCCCAACGACAGAGTATATCCCCAGATGGCGGACTTCACCTTCTACGGTGGTCTTTACAGGGATGTAAACATCGTTTGCGTTTCCGATACTCATTTTGATCTTGAGTACTTCGGAGGCCCCGGCATCAAGGTAACTCCCACAGTCGAAGGCAAAAACGCCAATATCGAGATCGAAGTTTTCGTAACGAACATGAAAGCCGGTCAGGAAATTTCCTATACCGTATTTGATAAGGAAGGCAATGCCGTTTGGAGTGCAAAGACCAAGGATACCAAGGTCAGCTTTGATATTGAAAACGTGCACCTCTGGAACGGCAGGAAGGATCCCTATCTCTATACCGCAAAGGCAGAGATAATTGAAAACGGCAATACCCTTGATAATGTATCCGCAAGATTTGGCTTAAGATACTATAAGGTCGATCCCGAGCGCGGATTTATCTTGAACGGTGAGGAATACCCCCTGCGCGGCGTTTCCCGTCATCAGGACAGATGGGGCATCGGCAATGCGCTGCTTAATGAGCATCACAAGGAAGACGTTGATATGATCGTGGAGCTTGGCTGCACCACCATCAGGCTTGCTCACTATCAGCACAACCAGTATTTTTATGACCTCTGCGACGAAGCGGGTCTTGTGATCTGGGCGGAGATCCCCTATATCTCCAAGCATATGCCCACAGGACGCGAGAACACCATCTCCCAGATGAAGGAGCTCGTGACCCAGAACTACAACCACGCTTCCATCTGCATGTGGGGCCTTTCAAACGAGATCACCATGGATTCCGATAAGGATCCCGATATGGTGGAAAACCACAGGATACTGAACGATCTTTGCCACGAGATGGATAAGACCCGTCCCACCACCATCGCAGCAGTTACCATGTGCGATATCCATTCTCCCTATATCCAGATCCCCGATCTTGTTTCCTATAACCATTATTTCGGCTGGTACGGCGGCGAGGTCGACATGAACGGCCCCTGGTTCGACGAATTCCATAAGGAATTCCCCAATATCCCCATCGGCATCAGCGAATACGGCGCAGAGGCCCTCAACTGGCATACCTCCAACCCCACTCAGGGCGATTACACCGAGGAATATCAGGCATATTACCACGAAGAGATGATAAAGCAGCTCTTCTCCCGTCCCTTCATCTGGGCGACCCATTGCTGGAATATGTTTGACTTCGGCGCAGACGCAAGAAGCGAGGGCGGCGAAAACGGTCAGAACCATAAAGGCCTTGTGACCATCGACAGAAAGTACAAGAAGGACGCCTTCTATGCATATAAGGCATGGCTTTCCGATGATCCCTTTGTTCATATCGCGTCCAAGCGCTATGTCGACAGAGTCGAGCCCACCGTGACCGTAACCGTTTATTCCAACCAGAAGGAAGTCGAGCTCTTCGCCAACGGCGTAAGCTGCGGCAAAAAGACCGCCGAGGATCATTTCTTCCGCTTTGAGGTGGAAAACAAGGGCGAGACCGTGCTCAAGGCTGTTGCAGGAGAATGCACCGATGAAAGTAAGATCCGCAAGGTCGAAAAGTTCAACGAGGATTATCGCCTGAAGGAGACCGGTTCTGTCATCAATTGGTTTGAGATCACCGCTCCCGAGGGATATTTCTCCATCAACGATAAGCTTTCCGATATTATGAAGTCCGAGGAAGGCGCAGCGCTCTTCAAGGGTCTTATGGCTCAGATGATGCCCAAGGACGGCACCGCAGCGGGCTTTAAGGTCACCCCCAATATGATGAAGCTCGTCGGCGGCTTCACCGTGCTCAGGCTCACCTCCATGGTCGGCATGGCAAACGTCAATATTTCCAAGGAACAGATCTTAGGTCTCAACGCTATGCTCAACAAGATCAAAAAGCCTTGATCTAAGAGAATAAAAACTTAAAAATATGCGCCGCAGCGGTTTTATCTGCTGCGGCGTTTGTTGTGAAAGCCTATGCCGTGTGCTATAATATACAAAAACAAGGCTCTTTTTATAGCTAAGCGAAAAGGGGAAATCTCAAAATGAGGAAAGGTGCGCTTGCGTTTATTATTTGTGCTGCGCTTGTCATCGCTTTTATAGCGGTGCTTGCGGCAATTTTCGGAGTAAGCGGTATAAAGCTCATACCCAAACTCATAGCGGGTAAAGGCACGCTGAGGGTCGAAAATACTATTGCATCTGATGGGATAAATGAATTTTACTATACCCTTGCTACTTCCTCGTATCCGCCCAAATATCAAAGATACCGTTTTTACAGACAGGACGGCAAGTTCTTCTTCTATCACGAAAAGCGCGAGGGCAGGAGCTGGCCGTTGAGAGAGGAACATATAACCGTTTCAGGAACAGTTGAGTTATCACAAACCGAGTGGAATGAGTTTTATGACCTTATAAAAAACGGTGCGGTGAAGAACCGCAAGTCGAATATCGCTTCGGGTGGTTCAAGCGTTGATCTGTATCTTTACTGGGACGGGGACTGCTCGAAATATCAGCAGTTTGATTTTGGTTCGATAAGCGAAAGGACTTCCTTTGAGGATTTCTGTTACCGCTTGGCGGACGGTATCGAATAAGTATTTTATAAAGCAAACACCAAGGGTGATCCGCTTCACGCCTTGGTGTTTGCTTTTATATATGAGGAGTCTTAATGGCTTAATCAAGCTTCCTGCCGCATTTGGGGCAGAAAACAGCGCTTTCGGGCAGCTCAGAACCGCAAAGCTTGCAGAAAAGGGGAGAATCGCTTTCGTCTGCCTGAGGGATATCCTCGTCAGCTTCTGCGGGGGCTTCTTCCTGTGCGCATTCGCATGCAGCGCCTTCTTCCGTTTCTTCGTTGGCTAAAGCTTCTTCTTCGGGATCTTCGGTCGTTACTTCTATCTCTTCTTCGGGCTCTTCCACGGGCTGTTCGGGCATTTTTGCGCCGCATTTGGGGCAGAATACGCTGTCGAGGCTCACCTGTGCGCCGCAGCTGTCGCAGATCTGCTGACCTTTGAGCACCGCGATCTGCTTTCTGCACTGTTCGATGGTCTCAAGCGAGACCCTGATAAGCTCGCAGTAGTGGGTGAGCTCACCCTGCGCGCTTTCGTCCGCATGCTGGGTGTAGTATTCCTTGCCGAGCTTGATGTAATTGTCGGTGATGTTCTTCTGCTCGCCCGCGATCACGGTGTAAAGACGGCTGACCTCGGAAATGTCCTTTACTTTTCTTGCAATATCCTTGCCGGCGTCGGTGATCTTCTTTTCAAGTTCGCTCAAAAATTCCATATCATAAACCTCCTTGAAGTGTGCTTTTTTGTTTACGCTTTTATTATATCAAAGCAAAACGGATTTACAATAGATGACGGAAATAACTAATTTTTCTCTAATATCTCCCTCATTTTCTTAATTTTCTCTAATGATCCCAAGGCCGTACCCAATCTATTTTGTGAATTTTTTTGAAAAAAGGTCTTGCATTTTCTGTTTCGTAGTGCTATAATATATACGTTGCTTGTGAGCACAAGCCTTCTGGAGAGTTGGCTGAGTGGTCTAAGGCGCACGACTGGAAATCGTGTATACGTTGATAGCGTATCTAGGGTTCAAATCCCTAACTCTCCGCCAAACACCCCGTACAATGTACGGGGTGTTTTTGTTGTACAGCGTTATTGGGATATGTATTATTTCCTGTCCTCACGCAGTGAGGGCTTTTTTATATCCACGCCCAACTTAGCTGTCTTTATCTCAATTCCTGTTCAAGCCCGCGGAAAAGCTCCGAATTAAAAAATTCCTCGATCGTGATACCCAATCCGTCGCACAGCTTTTTTATAGTGGAAATGGTGGCGCTTCGGTTGCGGTCGCTGACGATGTTGTTGACTGTCGACTGCGTAACGCCGCTTATGCTGCTGAGTTTATTCACAGATATGCTGTGCTCGCGGCACAATTCCAAAATACGTTCTCTTACAGCGTCTCCGATATTCATGGGTATCACCTCCATTCCTGACAAGATGATACATGTTATGTCTTGAAAAGATTAACCCTTTTGAGTTAAAATAACTCAAAAGGGTTGGTGATGTTATATGGATGGCAAGCGTTGTTTCTTTATCGGGCACAGAGAAGCGCCGCGTCAGGTGTATGAGTATCTGCGTGAAGCCGTGGAAACACATATAGTTGAATATGGGGTAAGGGAATTTATTGTAGGACACTATGGTGGATTTGATCGTATTGCAGCAGAGGCCGTGATAGATGCAAAGAAAACTCATCCTAAGGTTTCTTTGCTGCTGTTGCTGCCGTACCATCCTGCCGAGCGTCCGATTAAAAAACCGGATGGTTTTGACGGTACATTTCATCCGGAGGGCATGGAATCGGTACCTCGAAGTTTTGCAATCGTTCGCGCCAACAAATATACGGTAAACCATGTTGACTATCTCATAGCCTATGCTTGGCAGCCGGGAAGTAATGCCCAAAATCTTGTTGAATATGCACGGCGGAGGGAGAGGAAAGGGGCTATTGCAGTTCAAAACCTTGCAGATGATATGGAAGACGTCCTGCAGCACCGGCAATTGTGTTGAGGATATAAACCTATCTTCCCCCGTCCCTGCTTTTTTATGCGATGATCCCCGATACTTTCTTAGGCATCGGGGATTTTTTGTTTACATGGAACGTTGTTTGCTTTATAATGTATTTATAATCATAAAGGGGTGGAATATATGGCAACTCTGACTGTAAAGCCGGAAGAAGAGCGCCGCGTTAAGGGGCTTGGTTTTTTGAGCAATAAGGGCACGGACAATTTCTCTGCGCGTGTTATAACCGTGAACGGAAAGCTTTCCGCAAAGCAGATGATGTGCATTTGCGAAGCGTCCGAAAAATACGGCAACGGCGTTATAACCTTCACCTCACGTCAGACTGTCGAAGTGCAGGGCATCCATATTGACAATATCGATCCTTTCCGTGAATATATCGCAAAGGAAGGTCTGGAGGTCGGCGGGACAGGTCCCAAGGTACGCCCCATCGTATCCTGCAAGGGCACGACCTGCCAGTTTGGGCGCATCGATACCTTCGCGGTTTCTGAGGAAATACATAAAAGATTTTATAAGGGCTACAGGCAGGTCACCCTTCCTCATAAGTTTAAGATAGCGGTCGGCGGCTGCCCGAATAACTGCGTAAAGCCCGATCTGAACGACGCGGGCATCATAGGTCAGCTCGTGCCTGTATATAAGGAAGAGCTTTGCCGAGGCTGCAATAAATGCGCTGTCGAAGCCGCCTGCCCCATGGCTGCGGCGAAGCTGAGCGGCGGCAAGCTTTCCATCGATAAGGGTATCTGCAACAACTGCGGCAGATGCGTTGGCAAATGCCCGTTTGGCGCTTTGTCTGAGGGCAAGCAGGGCTATAAGCTGTATCTTGGCGGAAGATGGGGCAAAAATGTTTCCATCGGAAAGCCCTTGAGCCGCATTTTTGAAAGCGAGGAAGAAGTGCTTCTGGCTCTTGAAAAGGCGATCCTGCTTTACCGCGATAAGGGCAACCCGGGCGAAAGATTTGCTGTCATGATCGAGCGCATGGGCTTTGATAAGGTCGAGGAGGCCATACTTTCCGACGAGCTTTATCAGCGCAAAGAAGAGATACTGGCAAAATAATGAAAAGATCAAAGCTTTTTGCTGTTGCGGCGTCGCTTGTTTGTGCGGCGCTGCTCTTTTGCGGGTGCGAAAAAACAAATACTTCAGCCGATGTGCAGGAGATGTACACCTTTACAGATGATCTTAAAAGGCAGGTCAGTGTGAAATACAATGCCGATGCAGCCGTTTGCTCGGGCAGCTTTGCTAAGGTCTGGCAGCTCGCGGGAGGAACGCTCTGCGCCGCGACTCAGGACGCATGGGAGGAATCCTCTCTTTCACTTGAAGGCGTCATTGATCTGGGGAGCCTTAAAAATCCCAGCGCCGAGCTTATTCTGGACTGCGGTGCAGACCTTGTCGTGCTCTCTGCCAATACCAAGGGGCAGCTGGAGCTTGAGGATGTGCTTGAAAGCGCGGGGATGACGATAGCATATTTTGATGTTGAGACCTTCCCCGAATATCTTGAAATGCTCAGGATATTTACCGATATAAGCGGAAAGACCGAAAACTATGAGCTGTACGGGGAAAGCGTGAAAAAGCGCGTTGAAGCTGCGATAGCTTCCTGTGAGAAAGAAGAGCCCAAGCGCATACTGCTGCTCAGGGCGTATTCAAGCGGGGTCAAGGCAAAGGGCAGCGATAACATGACGGGAGAAATGCTGAGCGACCTTGGCGCCGTCAACATTGCGGATTCCGATACATCGCTGCTTGAGGATCTTTCTATGGAAAGGATACTCGAAGAGGATCCCGAGATCATTTTTGTAACCACCATGGGCGACAGCAATGAGGCGATAAAGCGCTTTGAAGCCGATATTAAATCACATCCGGCTTTTGCTTCCCTGACCGCCGTGAAGGAGGGCAGGGTGTACATACTGGAAAAAGACCTGTTCCACAACAAACCCAACGCTCGTTGGGGCGAAAGCTATGAGATACTTGCCAAAATCATCAAAGGCGAATAAAAACAGCGCGTTTGCGCTTATGATAACCGGAGTTTTGGTGCTGTGCGCGTCCCTTTTGCTCAGTATCAGCTTCGGTGCGTCAAAGTATTCGATTTTTGAGATGATAGGTCAGGCGATGAGCGGCGGCGGAACTGCGGCAAATATACTCATCTTTTTAAGGCTTCCAAGAACTCTCGCTGCCGCGCTTGCGGGCGCGGGGCTTGCCTGCGCGGGTGCAGTCATACAAAATGTGCTTAAAAACCCTCTGGCGGGGCCGAACATAATCGGCGTAAACTCCGGCGCAGGTCTTGCGGCGGCGCTTGTTTCCTCGCTATTGCCGCTTGGGACGGATGTTTTGCCGATCGCTGCAATGGCGGGCGCGCTTTTTGCCATGCTTTTGATATACTCCATCGCAAGGACCACGGGCGCTTCTAAGATCACTATAGTGCTTTCCGGCGTTGCCGTAAACGCGCTTTTCAATGCAGGCGCAGATGCCGTTCATACGCTTTTTCCCGACACACTGATCGGCGGCAGCTATTTCAGGATCGGCGGCTTTGCGGGCATGGAGATCACAAAAATATTTCCTGCGGGCTGGTATATAATCGCGGGAATTTTGCTTGCGCTGCTTATGGGCGGCGAGCTGGATGTTCTCTCCTTGGGCGAAGAAAACGCTGAAAGCCTGGGTCAGCGCACAGGGCTTATCAGGTTCATCATGCTTTTTATCGCTTCGATGATGGCGGGCGCTTCGGTAAGCTTTGCGGGTCTATTAGGCTTTGTGGGGCTGATCGTTCCCCACGCCATCCGCCCCTTTGCCATGGGCAGCAGCAGGCTGCTCATATTTTCCTGCGCGCTTTTCGGCGCATCGTTCGTACTTATATCGGACTGCGTTTCGAGACTGATCTTTATGCCCTACGAAATGCCGGTGGGCATAATCATGGCGTTTGTGGGCGGTCCGTTCTTCATTTATCTGCTAATGAGGAGAGGCGGCTATCATGATTGAGATAAAAAAACTCTCTTCCGGCTACAGAAATGATGAGATCATAAAAGATATCGATCTTACCATAAACGACGGCAGCCTGACCGTGCTCATAGGTCCAAACGGCAGCGGTAAAAGCACGCTGTTAAAAACCCTCTGCGCTCAGATAAAGCCTGCCAAGGGCGATATTTTCATCGATGGCAGCGATATAAGGCAAATCAAGCCTGTGCAAAGGGCTAAAATGATGTCGTACCTGCCTCAGGGAACGCCCTTGGGGGAGACCACCGTGGAAAGATATGTTCTGTACGGAAGATACCCGTACAGCGCATGGCCCAAAAACTATTCAAAAGAGGACAGAATAATGGCGGCTAAGGCTATTGAGCGTTTTGGACTGACCGAGCTTAGCGCAAAGCCGCTCTCCTGCCTTTCGGGCGGCGAACGCCAAAAGGCCGCGCTTGCGCTTGCTTTTTGTCAGAACTCCAAAAATGTTCTGATGGATGAACCCGCGTCATTTCTCGATATCTCGGCTCAGTTTGAGCTGATGAACCTTCTTCGCTCGTTTGCTGATGAGGGCAAAGCGGTGTGCGCGGTGCTTCATGATATCCCGATGGCGCTTGGATTTGCCGATAGTATCGCAGTTATGGAAAAGGGAAGAATTGCATTTTTCGGTGCGCCGCAGGATGCTGTGCAAAGCGGTGTGATAGACAAGGTCTTTTCGGTCAAGGTCGAATGCATAGAAGGGCATTTCATCTGCCGGCCAAAATGAAAACAGCGCGGTTTGCGTAAACTTATGCATGTGCTGCAAACTGCGCTGTTTTGTTATTTCTTTTCCTGCTCCGGGGTCTTGAGCGCGATGATCTTTGCGGAGAGCAGCCTTGCAAGGGTCGAGTAAAGGCTGCAGGCGCTTACCAGCTCTTCCGCTTCGTATCCTTCGTCGCTTTCATCAAACATGCCTTTGGAAAGCTCCTTTACCTGCTTTGCAAAATTTACGGCGACGGAGCTTTGGAGCTGAACGAATTTATCGTAGGCTGCGCGTATGGTATCGGGGTCATGCTCGGGGAGCATTTGGCGGATGGATGCCATTGAATGTACCTGCTTGTAATGGCAGATCATGATGAGCAGAGCGATGTGCATCCTGCCGTAGCGCTTTTTTACCGGCGCGGGCATCAGCTTCAGCTTCACGTAATTGTTTATCATGGAAGCTGTGATCAGGTTTTCTTCGCTGCCATCATAGCTGAGATATGAAAGATAATCGTTCAAAAGCACGATCACCTGATCCATGTATAACTCTATTGTGGGCAGCTTATCCCATGCGGGCAGGGAAAATCGGTTGATATAGTCGTTCCATTTGGTGAGCTTATCCGAAATGAGCAGCTTATCGTATGCCATTGTGACACCTCCTGATCAAAGATATTATATAACAAAATAAACCGATTGTCATCACATAGTATCAAAAAACATGTATCATGAAAAGAAAAAGCATCTGCGTTTATCGCAGATGCTTAAAAACTGTTTTATTCGGCGGTCACGGTGATGGGAAGCTCGGTGCCGTTCCTCTGGCTGTAATCGTCCATGGAGAAGGTCTCATATTTGAGCTTGCCGGTGTAGGTTCCCTTGGGAAGCGCCTTGGTGAAGGCTGCGGTGCCTACGCTTTCACCGGGAGCGATGTAATTGGATTTGTAAAGCTCAGTGCCGTCATCTAATGTCAGGGTGAGCACGAAATATACGCCGTTCACATCCGGGTTGCGGAAGGGGACCTCAACGCTGGTCGCATCCGCCTTAACGGTGATGGCGGAATAGCTGGGGATGGCGATCTGACCGGGAGCGGGGGTGGCCTGAGCGGAAGCTTCGCCCTGATTATTTTCCCCGGAAGCTGAGCTTTCGGTGTTTTCACTGCCTGCGGTACCGGACTCTTCGGTCTGGGTATTTCCGCCTGAAGCGCTGCTGCCGATGTTGGCATCCGCCTTGCTGCGCTGCCAGAAGAGGAAGCCTATGGTCAGGCAAACGACAACGAATATCGCCGACATGACGATAATGATTATGTTATAAATGTAATTTTTTCTGTCAGCATTGCTTGCCTGGCTCATATCGATTACTCCTTAAAAAGTTTGTAAACATACACTTAAAATATACATCATTTGTCCGCTTATGTCAAGGAAATGTAAGACTTGAGGCGTTTGGCATCTCATGGATGCGAACGCACGTTTGACACGGTTTTGCTTGTTTGGTATAATGTTTTTGAGGTGATCTATGTGAACAGGTTCGTGCTCAAAAGCGAATACAAGCCCTGCGGAGATCAGCCGCAGGCGATAGAAAAGCTGAGTCAGGGCGTCATGGACGGCGAAATGGCGCAGGTGCTTTTGGGCGTTACCGGCTCGGGCAAGACCTTCACCATGGCAAACATTATAGAAAAGGTGCAGCGTCCGACCCTTATCATAGCTCATAACAAAACGCTTGCTGCGCAGCTTTGCAGCGAGTTCAGGGAGTTCTTCCCCGACAGCATCGTTGGGTATTTTGTTTCCTATTACGATTATTATCAGCCCGAAGCGTATATCGCCTCGACCGATACCTATATAGAAAAGGATTCCTCAATAAACGAGGAGATAGATCGCCTTCGTCACAGCGCCACCGCGGCCTTATCTGAGCGCAGGGACGTTATAATCGTGGCCTCGGTTTCCTGCATTTATTCTATGGGCGACCCTGAGGAATATACCTCGCAGGCTATATCGCTCAGAGAGGGAATGGAGCTTGACCGCGATCAGCTGCTAAAGCGCCTTGTGGAACTCCAGTATGAGCGCAATGATTTTGATTTCAAGCGCGGCACATTCAGGGTGCGCGGCGACGTTGTGGAGGTTTTTCCCTCGGGCTATGAGGACGCGGCGATCAGGGTGGAGTTTTTCGGCGACGAGATAGACCGTATCGCGCATATAGAGACAGCCACGGGAAATATAAAGGAATACTTAAACCATGTGATGATATTCCCCGCGACCCATTACGCCACCGACCCGCGCAAGCTGGAAGCTGCGCTGGGAAATATAGAACACGATATGGAGCTTCGATATAAGGAACTTGAGGAAGACGAAAAGCTCCTTGAGGCATACAGGATAAAGCAGCGTACTCAGTATGATCTTGAGATGCTTAGGGAAATAGGCTTCTGCACCGGCATTGAGAACTATTCAAGGTATTTTGACGGGCGTTCCCCCGGAGATCCGCCTTTTACCCTGCTGGATTATTTCCCCGATGATTTTCTGCTGTTTGTTGACGAGAGCCATGTTACCCTGCCGCAGATCAGGGCGATGTACGCGGGGGATTATTCAAGAAAAAAGAGCCTTGTCGAATACGGCTTCAGGCTCCCTTCCGCGTTTGACAACCGCCCTTTGCGCTTTGAGGAGTTTGAAGAGCGGATAGGGCAAAGGATATACGTCAGCGCCACCCCCGGCCCGCTTGAAAAAGAGCAGGCGGGGCAGATAGTTGAGCAGATCATCCGCCCCACGGGTCTTCTTGATCCCGAGGTCATCGTTCGCCCCGCAACAGGGCAGGTGGACGACCTTATCGACGAGATAAGAGCAGTCGCCCAAAAAGGTGAAAGGGTGCTCGTGACCACCCTTACCAAGCGAATGGCGGAAAACCTGACCGATTATATGAAGGAGATCGGAATCAGGGTAAACTATATGCACAGCGATGTCGATACCATGGAGCGCATGGAGATAATCAGGGACCTGAGAAACGGCGCCTTTGATGTGCTTGTGGGCATAAATCTTTTAAGGGAAGGCCTTGACCTGCCCGAGGTATCGCTGGTAGCCATACTCGATGCGGATAAGGAAGGCTTTTTAAGGAGCGAAACTTCGCTCGTGCAGACCATAGGCCGCGCTGCCAGAAACGTAGACGGCAGGGTCATAATGTACGCAGATTCCATTACCGATTCAATGCGAAAGGCCATAGACGAGACCAACCGCAGAAGAAAGGTGCAGCATCAGTATAATATCGATAACAACATAACTCCCGAATCCGTCAAAAAAGCGGTGCGCGATCTTCTGGAGGTCACAAGGAAGGCCGGCGGCGATAACGAGTCCGAACTTTCCGGTGAAGAGCTGCAGATGGCTATCGCCCATTTGGAAGACGAAATGCTGCTCGCCGCCGCAAACCTCGATTTTGAAAAAGCCGCAAAGCTCAGAGACGAAATGCTTGCCCTCAAAGGCGAATCCGTTAAAGGCAATGCAATCCACAACAAACCCAAGCGGCAAAGAAGAAAAAAGCGCTGACATAAGAAAACAGAACTTTCAAAGCGAAAGTTCTGTTTTCTTATGCGGGTATCTTGTTTTTTGGTTCGATCTGCGCAAGTATCGCCGAGCCTATGATAATAATGCCGCCGGCTATGAGCATTGCGGTCAGAGGTTCCATGCCCAATATCACGGAGAACAAGCTGCCAAAGAGCCCTTCCAAGGATAAAAGTACCGCTGAGGTCGAGCTGTCGGCGTGCTGCTGGGCGTAGGTCTGCATAAAGAAGCACAGCGAGGTGGGCACTGCGGCGATATAAAGAAGACTGGGGACTGCAAGGCTTATGTTGACTCCCACAAAGCCGCTGCGATCAAATATGAGCGTATAGGCTATGCCAAGCACCGCGGCGCTTAACATCTGCATCATGGTGAGCCGCCTTGGGTCGCCCTTTTCCACGGCTATTCCGGTGTATGCGATATGCGCGGCATAGAGCAGGGCGCAGATGACGCACAGCATCTCGCCAACGCCAAAGCCAAAGCCGCCGCCGGGTTTATAGGTGAGTATTCCCGCGCCGACAAAGGATAAAAGGCAGAGAAAAAACATTTTTATCATTGGGCGTTTTTTGGTCATCGCCCATGCAAGGAAGGGAACAAAAAGCACGTTGAGCGTAGTCAAAAACGCGCAGCTGCCGGGAGTTGCAAGGCTTTGCCCTTCTATCTGCGTAAGCTGGGCAAGATAGAGGAAAACGCCAAGTATACCGCCGTGGACAAGTTCGTTTTTTGTAAATCCTCCAATAAGCTTTATGAACGCAAGCGACATTATGATCGCGGCGATGAAAAACCTTGCCGCACAAAGCGCCGAAGGCGAAAGCCCGGAATCAAGCGCATACTGGCTGCCGATAAAACCCGTTCCCCATAAAAGGGCGGTGAGCAGCAAGAGGATATGCGATATCTGTTTTTTGTTCATTTATAAAAATTACCTTTTTTTGGAAGCGGCTTTGGTGGGCATAAGGCGGTTTACATCCTCTCGGCGCTGCCTCCATCTGTGGGCAAGAAGCGCGCACAGGAGCGCGATGATATAATCGATCACGACCCACATCATGACCTCTGCAAAACCTATGCCGAAATTGGGCATAATGAAAAGCAGTGCTCCGATCAAATAGGAGAGCGGACCGCAGGCTGCGGCTGCGTACCACTTGATGTTCATGAGCGTTACAAGAAAGCCCATGAGAACGCTTATCACGGGGAAAAGGATATAGGTGATGAGCCCGTAAATCATAAGGTAATCTCCGTCAGTGAACTGTTCCAAGGGGAGGTTCACTATCGCGGGCGCCATGTAAATTACGATCAGGGGAGCAAGGGAGAAGAAAAGTATCAGAAGCTCTATAACAAAGAGTTTGCCGAAATTCTTTTTTGCGAAGCTTTCGTTGTTCTGCATATTTACCTCATCTGTTCAAAAGCCTTATTCTGGTTGCGGGCGCGCTGCCGCCCACGAGCTCGTCTATCCTGTATTTGGGGCTGCCGATGATGACGTTGGTGCCGGCAAGCGCGGGCTTTATGATGTATTCAAGCTTTGCCTTTGCGCCCTGAGCGCCCTCTCTGCTTGCGCCCACGCAGGATTTCTGCGCATTGCGGATATTCTTTTCAAGCTCGTCCTTATCGGAACCTGTGATCTCGCGGATAAGGGTGGAAGGATCCTTGGGATCGGAATAGATACCGTCGGTGCTGGTCAGGATAAGAAGGTTTTTGGCATGAACGAGCCCCGCGATAACGGATGCGGTCTCGTCGTTGTCAACGCACTCCACAACATCCTCGTCGCCGCTGCTTCTGAGCTTTGAAAGCTCCATCTTGCGGTTTTCAAGCGCGGATACGGGGTCGTTGTAGTTTATGATCGGCACTGTGCCCTGCTGAGCGCTTCTGATCAGGAGCTTCTGGATATGATCGCGCTTTTCGTGGTCGTTGAAATGCATGTGCTCAACAAGTATCTGCCTGATGCCGTAGGAAGGGCTTATGAACTGCCTGTAAAGCTCCATAAGAATCGCCTGACCCTGCGCGGCATAATCGGTCTTGATCTCGTCAAGTATGCCGGTGAGCTCACAGCCCGTGCGCTTTATATAATCTATCCTGCCGATTTCGGTCGCACCCGAGGTTACCCAGATCATACCGGGCTTTAGCTGCGCTCCTATGCGCGCAAAAATATTATAATCTATGTCGTTGTCTTCGCGCCTTATCAGCGCCATGGAACCGATCTTGCCGACAAGATCGAAAACATAACCGGCCATATAATACCTCGTAAAGTTTAAGTTATTAACATAAATTGTAGCATTTATTGTAAGCGTTTGCAACGCCAATGTGTAAATTATTTGTTTGCTGCGCTTGCAGTTTGGTTGACTTGTCAATAAATTACCGATATAATAAACTATAAACAGGAATGGAGGTATTTCAGATGGATGCCACCAACAGATATATAAGCAAGATAGCCCGAGCCGCTCAGCGCTGCGCCGCGCATTCGCTTGCCGATCTTGGAGTAGGACCGACCGAGCGCGAATGTCTGGTAAGAGTGCGCCGCAATCCCGGGACCAGCCAGATGTACCTTAGTGAACAGCTGAATATCGACCGTGCCGCTGTTGCAAGAATGCTTGCAAACCTTGAAAAGAAAGGGCTTGTTATAAGAGAGCCCGACGAGAACGACAAGCGCGCCAACAAGGTCTATGTTACCGATCTTGCTCAGGAGATCATTCAGAGCGATCTTGGCGGCGAGTCTATGTTCTATGAATGGCTGACAGACGGAATGGAAGAAGAAGAGCTTGCCCGCTTTGCCGATACCCTTTCGCGTTTGGCGCAAAAGGCGAGGAACGAGCGCATGGCGCAGTTTGTCAACTTTACAAAATGGGCGCAGGATCACAGGGAGGAAGTATAATGTCTCAGATGATGAATGTTGATCTGTCGGTGGACTCGGCAATGAACCTTATCGAAAAAGCGATCATCGAAGGTTCCTTTACCGGGCAGAAGATAGGCGGATATATCCTTCCCTGCGGCGATAAAAAATGTGAGGTCGCCGTATTTGAAAAGCATTATTACAGAGCCGGAAACAGGCTTACCCTGACCGTTACAGTCGATGATTTCGGCTCTTATACGAGGGTCGCTCTCACCGGAGGCGGTGGCGGCGAGGGGCTTTTCCGCTTTGACTGGGGAGCCTCCGACAACTTTGAAAACACGGTCACCGAAGCGCTGAGTGAGTATATCGTGAACCGATAAAATTATAGCCTTATCCCGACATTGGGATAAGGCTTTTTTGATCTGTTTAGTTTATTTGAGAAGATCGAGCATCTCGTAAAAATCCTTTATACGCCAGTCGCATTTGGGGTATTGGGGTACGGACGGGGTGAGCAGATGGCAGGTGCGGCAGTTGGCGTTGTAGCCCGATTCAAGATCACAGACCCTGTCGCCTATCATAACGGTGTTGTTTATATCGCCGCCGTGCTTTTCCATAAGGTAGTTTATGGTATCGGGTGCGGGCTTTACAACGAACGCGGGGTTTGCCGAGGTAATTATTTCTTCAAATTCGTCAAGTATCCCGGCCTTTTCAAGCATAGCGTAAATCGAATCACCACGGTTTGTAAAAATATAATTTTTTGCGCCGATCTCCCGGACACGCTTTAATACTTCCTTTATGCCGGGGAAAATCCTTACCGGGTTTTGAGCTTCGTTTGCGTAATATGCGTTGTAGCGCTCCCTGAGCCCTTCGATTCCGTAAAGATTGGCATAGAAATTTATGGCATGGGGGATGGTCACCATCATCTTTTCAAGTATCTCTGCTTGAGGTGCGTCGTACCCGCAGTCGTTCAGCGCGTTTTTCAGGCAGGAAGTGATAAAGGGATAGGTGTCAAGCAGCGTTCCGTCAAAATCCCATATAAAAAGCTTCATGTTTTTCATTTGTGGTTTCCTCCCGTTTTTCCGATACAGATATTATATACGCATTTATAATATATTTCTATATCAAGTTATGCTCAAAGCAAGATTTATCCTTGGTCTTGCATATAGTATTTGTGCTATACTGATTAAGAGGTGGTAGGCATGGTCAGGGCGGTTGTATTTGATCTGTTTGAGACATTGGTAACCGAGTGGGGGCACGAAAAATACACTAAGCGAAAAATGAGCGCAGATCTTGGCTGCCCTTTGGATGGCTTTGCAAAGCTCTGGGAAGGTTTGCATGAGGATCAGTATCGCGGCAGAATCGGGCTTGAAGAAAGCCTTAGGTATATTTGCGGCAAACTCTCGGTCGATGTAAGCGATGAAGGAATAGAACATGTCATGCAAAAGCGCATTAGGACCAAGAGCGCCTGCTTTGATCATGTTCACCCTGATATATACCCTCTGCTTTGTGATCTCAGAGAAAGGGGATATAAGCTTGCGATCCTCAGCAATTGCTCGCAGGATGAGGTGCTGATGCTTAAAAACAGCAAGTTTGCATCTTTGGTGGACGAGATGGTGCTTTCATGCGAAACGGGTCTTTGCAAGCCGCAGGGTGAGATATATCGGCTCGCGGCAAATAAGCTCCGGGTAAAATGCGACGAATGCATATTTATCGGCGACGGAGGAAGTGAAGAACTGTATGGCGCAAAGCAGGCGGGAATGCAGCCATATCGCGCAATGTGGTATATACTTAAAATGCCAAGCCCTATAAAGGAGCAGCCGGGATTTATCCGGCTGAAAAAGCCCTTGGATGTGCTTGATATTATTAAATAGGGCAGATGAAGTGATCCTGATATATATGGGCAGAAAAAATTGTGATATAACGAAACAAAAGAGCTTCTTTTCTGTTATAATGCTCAAAGAGGTGATTTGAGATGGAGACACTTGCAAGGCAGCTTGAAGCCATGGGCGAATATTTTGCTGCGGGATTCTTTGAGATGCCGGATGCGGGGATCGAAACAAGGTTCTGCCGCGCTTTCAGGCGATATTATGAAAACTGTCCCATGAGCTATTTGGAAGGCTCACCTCTTTTCCCTTCAGGGAAGATAAACAAGGGCTCTCTTGCCGTTTATCCTCATTACTGCAGGCAGTTTCAGGTGAACTTACAGCTTCTGGAGGAAAAATGCAGCGCGTTTTCGGCAAAAGAGGCGTATGAAGCAGTTGAGGCATTCCAAAAAGAGCATGGCTGGGACGACGGCTGGAAGGATATCAGCACAGATGCGGTCGACTGGGAAGGCTGGACGCACAGCACTCTCAATTACAGGAAAATACTGTCAGACGGTATAAACGGCTACGAAAAAAGAGTTTCCGCGCTGCCGGAGGGAAGCTTCAGGGCTGCGCTGCTTGACCTTATAGCGGGCATAAAGACCTATCATCTGCGTGCGCTTGCATATTTAAGAGATATCAAGGCAGATGCACGGCTCATATCCGCGCTTGAAAACGTGCCCATGAACCCGCCAAAGGACGCATACGAAGCGCTGGTGAGCGTGAATTTTGCCCTTTACCTTGATGAATGCGACGATATCGGCAGGGTGGATTCCTGGCTTATGCCCTATTACAGGGGCGAAGCGCTTGAAAGCGTCATGCATGTGATGCTTGAAAACCTGCAGTACAACGGCGGCTGGAGCATCGCGCTGGGGCCTGATTACAGCGAGCTTACAAAGCAGTGGCTGAACGCTTCGACCGGGCTTGCAAGGCCCATGGTGGAACTGCGAGTGAGCGAAAACATGCCCGATGAGCTTTGGGAACTTGCCGTAAACAAGGTGCTTGAAGGCGGCGGTCAACCTGCCTTCTATAACGAGCGGGTCATTCAGGAACGGCTGAGAAAACGCCTGCCCAAGGCTCCCAAAGAAGACATTTATGAGTTCTGCGGAGTAGGGTGTACAGAGACCAGCTTTGGCGGCATGACCTGTTCGGGCGGCATAGATATCAACCTTAACGTACTTTGGATATTCGATAAGTGCCTGCACGAGAAATTGGCGGAATGCGCTTCCTTTGATGAGTTTTATGAGGTCTTTACCCGTCGGTTGAGGCAGGGTCAGGACGAGGTCGCCTCTGCTGTGAATATGATCTACAACAAAAAGGCAAAGGCTGTGTTTGCGCCCATCAGGACTCTTTTTGTCGATGACTGCATAGACAGGCAGCTTGGGTATTATCAGGGCGGAGCAAGGTATACTTTTGCGATGCCCTCAGACAGCGGCATCCCCAACACCGTGGATTCCCTGATGGCGGTAAAAAAGCTCGTCTTCGATGAAAAACTGTATTCAAAAGAGGAATTTCTGCATCTTCTGGGCAAAGGCGATCCGGCGTTTGAAGCAAGGCTCAATAAATGCCCGAGCTACGGCATGGATGACAGCGAGGCGGATGCGCTCATGCACGATCTCACAAGCAGGTTTTACGAGTATTATGAAAGCAAAACTCTCGATATGGGGCTTGGGATACTGCCCACCTCACATCAGTTCAAGCGTCATACCAAAGAGGGAAAAAAGGTCGGCGCTACCCCGGACGGAAGGAAAAGCGGGCAGGTACTTGCGGATTCCATCGCTTCCGTGAACGGCAAAGCGATAAAAGGACCCACGGGAATGCTTTCAAGCGCAGTAAGCTTTTCGCAGGATAAGGT
>SVHB01000037.1 GCA_015056005.1 Clostridiales bacterium | reverse complement strand
CTTTGGGCAAACAGGAAAGGGAGTATATAAGAGCTTCCCTGACCAGAAGGAGCAATATGCTCGACGACGTTCTGCAAAGCGCGGTTCAGATTCTCTCCGAGGTCACCGGCTATGCTGCGGCGGCAACGGGTCCCATGGCAGCAAAGCTCACCTTTGAGCATGTGCAGCTGGTGCCCATCACCTCCACCACGGCACTGGTGGTACTGGTGACCAATGCGGCGGTATTTAAGGATACCATAATCCACGTGCCGCAGGGAGTTACCCCCGAAATGCTCTCGCACATCTCCGCAAGGCTCTCCCAGAGGCTCAAAGGCCGGCCGATACACGAGCTTTCCGATGCGGCGCTTGAAATAAGCGAGGATATCGCATCGCATAGAGAGCTTGGGCAAGAGCTCATTCAGGCAATAGCCACTGCGCAGGAAAGATCGCACAACAAGGACATCGTCTTTGGCGGCAGGGCAAACCTTCTCAATCAGCCCGAATATTCCGCCGATATCGACAGAGTCAGGAGCCTGATAACCGCGCTTGAA
The DNA here is from genome assembly GCA_015056005.1 of Clostridiales bacterium. Classification (GTDB taxonomy): domain Bacteria; phylum Bacillota; class Clostridia; order Christensenellales; family UBA1750; genus SIG373. Next base: position 29,056 of record SVHB01000037.1, on the reverse strand, counting down.
CCAAGAGGCGCCCTGGCTACAATGCTGCCGGGTAAGGCAAACCTTGAATTTTCGATCTCCATAGGCCCTGAGCTTGGTTCTCAGGAGCTGCAGGATGTGTCGCTCGTGACTGTATCCTATCATATGGGCGATCAAAAGGTCGGCACCATGGGCATAATCGGCCCCATGCGAATGGACTATGCCAGAGTTGCGGCGGTGCTCATGCAGATGCGCTCCACCTTAAACGATATGTTCAACCAAAACTGACGGAGGTTATCATGACCGATATAAAGGAAAACATTCCCACTCAAGAGACCGAAGAGACTGTTCAGGAACCCGATCAGCAGACCGAAGCGGAAAATACCGCCGAAGAAAAAACGCCCGAACAGGCTCAGATCGAAGCACTTACGCAAAAATGCGACGAGTATCTTAGGATGGCTCAGCGCTCTCAGGCGGATTTTGAAAACTATAAGCGCCGCAACGAGCAGACCAGAGCTTCCGCTTACGCAGACGGCGTGGGCGATATGATAAACGCGATGCTGCCCGTACTCGACAATTTTGAGCGCGCACTGTCCGTTAAGAGCGACGCGGAAGGCGCAAAGGCCGTATACGACGGCGTCATCATGATCCAGAAGCAGATGATAGACCTTTTGAAGCAGAAGGGCTGCGAGGAGATCGTGACCAACGTGGGTGATACCTTTGACCCCACCTATCACAACGCGGTAATGACCGCACAGGCCCCCGACGAAGAAAGCTCCGGCAAGATCGCCGCCGTTTTCCAGAAGGGCTACAAGCACCACGATAAGGTTCTGCGCTATACCATGGTAAGCGTATTTCAATAAAAACCAATTTTAACATCTAATTTTTTCGGAGGAATATAAAATGAGCAAGATCATAGGCATCGACCTTGGTACCACCAACTCCTGCGTCGCCGTTATGGAAGGCGGCGATCCCGTAGTAATCACCAATTCCGAAGGTTCCCGTACCACCCCTTCCGTCGTCGCTTTCACCAAAGCCGGCGAAAGGCTCGTAGGTCAGGTCGCAAAGCGTCAGGCGATCACCAACCCCGACAATACCATCGCTTCCATCAAGCGCGAAATGGGTTCCGCTTACAGCGTTGATATCATGGGCAAGAAGTACACCCCCCAGGAGATCTCCGCAATGGTCCTTCAGAAGCTCAAGGCTGACGCCGAAAGCTATCTTGGCGAACCCGTAACTCAGGCTGTTATCACCGTTCCCGCTTACTTCAACGACTCCCAGCGTCAGGCAACCAAGGATGCGGGCAAGATCGCAGGCCTTGAAGTTCTCAGAATAATCAACGAGCCCACCGCAGCATCCCTTGCATACGGTCTTGATAAGGGCGAAAGCCAGAAGATCCTCGTATACGACCTTGGCGGCGGTACCTTCGACGTATCCGTGCTTGAGATCGGCGACGGCGTTTTCGAAGTTCTTTCCACCAGCGGCAACACCAAGCTTGGCGGCGACGATTTCGATAACCGTATCATGAACTGGATCGTTTCCGAATACAAGAAGAGCGACGCTGTTGACCTTTCCAATGACAAAATGGCAATGCAGCGCATCAAGGAAGCCGCTGAAAAGGCTAAGATCGAGCTTTCCGGCACCATGAGCACCAATATCAACCTGCCCTTCATCACCATGGACGCTACCGGTCCCAAGCATCTTGATATGACCCTCACCCGCGCAAAGTTCAACGAGCTCACCAATGATCTGGTTCGCGCAACCTTAGAGCCCCTCAACAAGTCCCTGCGCGACGCAGGTCTTTCCGCAAGCGATCTGAGCAAGGTCATCCTCGTCGGCGGTTCCACCCGTATCCCCGCCGTTCAGGATCTGGTCAAGCAGGCCACCGGCAAAGAGCCCTTCAAGGGCATCAACCCCGACGAATGCGTAGCAGTGGGCGCAGCTATCCAGGCAGGCGTTCTGGGCGGCGAAGTCAAGGACGTTCTCCTTCTTGACGTAACTCCCCTCTCTCTGGGCATCGAGACCCTCGGCGGCGTGTTCACCCGTCTTATCGACCGCAACACCACCATCCCCACCAAGAAGCAGCAGATCTTCTCCACCGCAGCTGACGGTCAGACTCAGGTAGAGATCCACGTTCTGCAGGGCGAGCGCGATATGGCAGTCAACAACAAGACCCTCGGCCGCTTCAACCTCACCGGCATCGCTCCCGCTCCCAGAGGCGTACCTCAGATCGAAGTTACCTTCGATATCGACGCCAACGGCATCGTGCACGTTTCCGCAAAGGATCTCGGCACCGGTCATGAGCAGAACGTTACCATCACCGCTTCCACCAACCTCTCCGACGCTGAGATCGACAAGGCCGTTAAGGAAGCAGAGCAGTTCGCAGCAGAGGATAAGAAGAACAAGGAGCTCGTCGAAGCCAAGAACCAGGCTGAGAACATGATCTACACCACCGAGAAGTCCCTCACCGATATGAACGACAAGATCTCCGACGGCGAAAAGGACGCTATCCGCGCAGAGATCGAAGCTCTCAGGAGCACCCTTTCCACCGCAGACGATGCGCAGGTCATCCGCGACGCTACCGAAAAGCTCGCCAAGGTCTCCTACGACGCATTCGGCAAGGTTTATCAGCAGGAGCAGGCCGCTCAGCAGGCTGCCCAGCAGCAGGGCGGCGCTCAGGGTGAGACCGTTGAGCCCGACTTCGAGGTCAAGGACGACAACAACTAATAAATAAACATCATTGGGAGCTTTTCTTGATGAAAAGCTCCCTTTTAACTATTTTGAGAAAGGAGCCAAACAGGGTGAACAAGCGGCGTTTACTTTCCATCGCCTTCGTTTTCACACTGAGCGCGTTGTTTGTTTTGAGCGCGCTCAGCTCCATGCGCACTCTTACCTGGTGCGTGGTCGCTCCTTTGACTATACTTCTCTTTGGCAAAGTGCTGCTCGGGTTCTCAAGCAGCTTTATCAGCGAACTTGAAGACGATGCCCATGGTTTTACCAACTATATCCCCAAAGAGACCCCGTTTTACAAAAGTCAGGGTTTTAAGCTGCTCATCTGCCTTATTCTTTTCAGGGTCGCGGTATTTTTCATAGGTCATGTGATGAATAATGCAAACGCGCAGACCGGCTTTATGGATGGGCTTTGGCTTTGGACCAAAAGCGATTCCAACAGCTACCTCGGCATCGCCGAAAACGGATATGTGAACGAGGGCGACGCAAGGTTCCACATCGTCTTTTTCCCGCTCTATCCCCTGTTTATAAGGCTTTTTTCCTATATCTTCGGCTATCTGCGCTCGGCGCTTTTTGTGTCGAATATCTGCGCGGTGCTTGGCGGATATATGCTATATCGCCTTGTGCGCCTTGAAACGGACGACAAAACAGCGCTTCGCTCAGCAAAGTATTATTTCATACTTCCCGCAGGAATTTTCCTCGGCTCCGCCATGAGCGACAGCCTGTTTTTCCTTTTGAGCGTGTGTACGATGTACGAACTTCGCCGACGCCGTTTCCTTTCTGCAGGAATATTCGGCATGCTGGCAGCCTTCACCCGCTCGCTCGGGCTCATGCTCGCAGTGCCCTTCTTCATCGAATGGCTGAACTTTTTTATGTCCAATAAAAAAGGGGAACGCATCTTAAAAACGTGGAAAAGCGCCCTGTGCGTGCTCATCATCCCCATAGGGCTTGTGGGTTACCTTGTCATAAACAAGCTTGTTACGGGCGATGCGCTGCGTTTTATGACATATCAGAAGGAGCACTGGAGCCAGAGCTTCGGCTTTTTCTTTGACACGACCGCCTACCAGACCGATTATCTCATAAAGAGCGATATCCGCCAGAAGATCGCGCTGTGGCTGCCGAATCTCATATACATTTTCGGCTCGCTAATAATTGTCGGCATAGCGCAAAAGCATATGCGTGCAGCCTACACAGGCTATTTCCTCGCCTATTTTGCAATAGCAATCGGCGTTACTTGGCTGCTGTCTGGCCCGAGATACCTCACCTGTGCTTTCACCCTGCCCTACGCGCTTGCTGTTATAACAAGAAACAAAAACACGGATACAATAGCCACCGCGCTTTGCCTTACCGGATTTTTGATATATCTGGCCTTCTACGCCGCAGGGCTTCCCGTATACTAAAAAATGCTTGGATAAAACATCCAAGCATTTACTTTAATAATCCACTTTTTCAAGCACGAGACCGCACGCGGGCAGCGTCACTCCCGCAAAAGACCTTGAACCTGTCTCAAAAGCCTTCAAAATCGAGCCTTCGTCAATAGCGCCGCAGCCGATCTGGGCAAGGGTACCGGAAATGATCCTCGCCATGTTATAAAGGAAGCCGTTTCCATGAAGTATAATCCTTACTTCATCGCCTTCTTCCATGATTTCGATGCTGTATATCTCCCTGACGGTCGATTTCTTGCCCGCCTTTGCGGAAGAAAAGGCAAGGAAATCATGCTTTCCTATCATAAGCCTTGCAGCGGAGCGCATCTTATTAATGTCGATGCTCTGAGGGAAAGCATAAACATATTTGCGCAGGAAAACATCTGGCTTATCGCCCGTCCACAGTCTGTAAACATAGGTCTTGCCCTTGGCGTTAAACCGCGCATGGAACCGCTCGGGTGCCTCTTCGATGCCGATAACGGCGATATCCTCGGGCAGAAAGCCGTTCATATCCGCCATAAAAGCATCCTCATCGAGCTTTATTTCCGATTTGAAATTAAACACCTGCGCCTTTGCATGCACGCCCGCGTCCGTCCTGCCTGCGCCGAAAATCTCTGTCTTTTTATCAAGCATGCGTGAGAGCACGGTCTCAAGCTTACACTGTATGGTGTTTTGAGTATTTCCCTGCGACTGCCAGCCGCTGTACTTTGTGCCGTCGTACTGGACGGTTACCTTATAATTAAACATCATTTTACCTAAAATCGCCCGCAGAACATGCTGCGGGCGAAAATATTATTAGAATTCAGCGTTCTTGGTTGTTCTGGGGAAGGGCAAAACGTCGCGGATGTTGGAAACGCCGGTGAGGTACATGATCATGCGCTCAAAGCCCAGACCGTAACCTGCGTGCTTGACGCCGCCGTATTTGCGCAGCTCAAGATACCACCAGTAATCCTTCTCATCCAGACCGAGCTCTGCAAGCCTTGCGGTGAGAACGTCCATACGCTCTTCTCTCTGGCTGCCGCCGATGAGCTCGCCAACGCCGGGAACCAGAAGGTCAGCAGCGGCAACGGTCTTGTTGTCATCGTTCAGGCGCATATAGAAAGCCTTGATCTCCTTGGGATAATCGGAGACGAAAACGGGCTTTTTGAATACCTGTTCGGTGAGATACCTTTCATGCTCGGTCTGCAGATCGCAGCCCCAGTATACGGGATATTCGAACCTGTCCTTGACCTTCTCAAGGATCTCAATAGCCTCGGTATAGGTAACATGACCGAAATCGGAATCGCGTACATTGGTCAGACGCTCGATGAGACCCTTGTCAACGAACTGGTTGAGGAAGGTGAGCTCGCTCTGAGCATTTTCCATAACGTAGGAAATGATATACTTGACCATATCCTGCGCAAGAGCCATATCATCGTTAAGATCGGCAAAAGCGATCTCGGGCTCGATCATCCAGAACTCGGCCGCATGGCGGGGAGTATAGGAAATTTCCGCGCGGAAGGTGGGACCGAAGGTGTATACGTTCCTGAAAGCCATTGCATAGCACTCAACATTGAGCTGACCGGAAACGGTAAGATTTGCCTTCTTGCCGAAGAAATCCTTGGAATAATCGATCTCGCCGCTTTCGGTTCTGGGCGGATCGTTGATATCAAGGGTGGTTATCTGGAACATTTCGCCCGCGCCTTCGCAGTCGGAAGCGGTGACGATGGGAGAATGAACGTAAACGAAGCCGCGCTCGTTGAAGAACTTATGGATAGCAAATGCCGCCAGAGAACGGATGCGGAAAACGGCGCTGAACAGGTTGGTACGGGGACGCAGATGAGCCTGAGTGCGCAGATACTCAACGGTGTGGCGCTTTTTCTGCATGGGGTAATCGCTGGTGGAAAGGCCCTCGACCACTACCTTATCGGCCTTGAGTTCAAAGGGCTGTTTCATATTGGGGGTGGGAACCAGCTCGCCCTCAACGGTGATGGAGCTGCCCTCGGGAATCCTGGAGATAGCGTCGAAGTCAGCAAGCTTCTCCTGCTCGATAACGACCTGCAGATTCTTGAAATACGTGCCGTCATTTATCTCGATGAAGCCAAAATTCTTGGAAACACGCATGGTGCGGATCCATCCGCCGACGGTCACCTTCCTGGCAGCCTCAAGCGGCTTAGCGTATAAGTCTTTGATCAGATCGTACAAAGCAAACCCTCCATAAATACATGTACTAAAAAATATTATATCATTTATATAACCATTTTTAAAGGGGGATATGCATAATTTATCCGAAAAAAACGCCGATACAAGCAGTATCGGCGTAAGTATTCTTATATATCCCAGCGTCCGTCGTGCATGAGCACGGGTTTGCCTTCTTCAAGGGACTTTTTTACATCCAGTATCCTCTGGTTTTTGGATCCCCTGAAATTAATGCTCAGGGATCTTTGAGCGAGTATGAACGGTCCGTCTATAAGAACATCCATGAGCTCCAAAAACTCCTTCATTTTGCCGCCGGCTTCCATAATGCCTTCAAAGGTATAGCCTGTGTAGGAAGCAAGCTCAAAACTGCGTTTTTTCAGTTCCTTAGCCAACGGAATAAGGTTTTCTGCCTGTTCAAAGGGCTCGCCGCCGCTGAAGGTGAAACCGTGGACATACTTTGCATACCTCTCACCGCTCACCTGATCGATGACATCCTGCAAAGTGATCTCCTTGCCGCCCATGGGATCATGGGTCTCTGGGTTATGGCAGCCGGGGCATCTGTGCGAGCAGCCCTGCAAGAATAGCGCAAACCTTATCCCCGGGCCGTCAGTGATGCTCTCGCTCACAGCGCCTGCGACCCTGATCTTTATATTACTTAGCTGCGAACACATTGTGCTTCACTCTGTCTCTCTCTTCGGCGCGCTTGGCGTTGTTGAACTTATCAAGGGTACCTACAAGATAACCGGTGATGCGGCGGATGCGCTCAAAGCCTCTGTCGCCGTCTTCCTCATGCCTGCCGCAGCCGGGGCATTCGTCGTTGATGATGCCGGTGTAGCCGCAGATGGGATCGCTGTCAACGGGATGATTGATGGAACCGTAGCCCACGCCGTTATCATGCATGCACCTGACCACAGCTTCGAAAGCTTCGATGTTCTTGGTGGTATCGCCGTCGAGCTCAACATAGCTTATATGACCTGCATTGGTGAGCGCATGATAGGGAGCTTCGATCTCGATCTTTTCAAAGGCGCTGATGGGGAAATATACGGGAACATGGAAGGAGTTGGTGTAGTATTCCCTGTCGGTAACGCCGGGGATCTTGCCGAAGCGCTTCTGGTCGATCCTGGTGAATCTGCCGGAGAGACCTTCTGCGGGGGTTGCAAGCAGGGTGAAGTTAAGACCGGTCTCCTTGCTCTTTCTGTCCATGTAGCCGCGCATGAAGGAAACGATATCAAGGCCGAGGTTGCGTGCGCGCTGGCTCTGACCGTGATGCTCGCCGATGAGGGCGACCAGGGTTTCCGCAAGGCCGATGAAGCCGATGGAAAGAGTACCGTTCTTTAAGATCTCGCCGACCTCGTCATCGGGACCCAGCTGCTTGGAGCCGATCCAAACGCCCTGACCCATGAGGAAGGGGAAGTTGCGGACCTTTTTCTTTGCGATGATGTGATATCTGTCAAGCAGCTGCTTGGATACCAGATCCATCTTACGCTCAAGCTCTTCAAAGAACCAGTCGATATTGCCGTGGGCGTTGATGGCGATCCTGACCATGTTGATGGAGGTGAAGCTCAGATTGCCTCTGCCAAACGCGATCTCCTTGGTCTTATCGTAGTTATTGCCCATAACTCTGGTGCGGCAGCCCATGTAAGCGATCTCGGTCTCGGGCTGACCGGGCTTGTAGTACTGAAGATTGAAGGGAGCATCGATGAAGCTGAAGTTGGGGAACAGCCTCTTTGCGCTGCACCTGAGGGAGAGCTTGAACAGATCGTAGTTGGGATCCTCGGGATTATAGTTGATGCCTTCCTTGATCTTGAAGATCTGGATGGGGAAAATGGGAGTTTCGCCCCTGCCAAGACCTGCCTCGGTGGCAAGAAGGATGTTCTTTACAACCATTCTGCCCTCAAGAGAGGTATCGGTGCCGTAGTTGATGGACGAGAAGGGAGTCTGCGCGCCGGCTCTGGAGTGCATGGTGTTGAGGTTGTGGATAAGAGCCTCCATCGCCTGATAGGTGGTCTTATCGGTCTCCTGCATTGCGGTATTGTATGCAAAATCCTTGACTCTTGTGAGCATGTCGCCGGTGATGCCAAAGAGCTCATCTGCGCGCTTATCAAGCTCTGAAACGAACTCTTCGCTCATGTTCATCTCGGGAATGAGACCCTTTTCAGTCTCGATAGCGGTGACCATAGCGCGAACTTCTTCCTGCCTGCCTGAAAGCTCGGGAATGAGAAGCTCTGCAGCCTTGGCAAAGTTGGTGCCGTATCTCTTTCTGAAGGTCTTCTTTACGCCGATGGACAGACCGTAATCGAAATTCGGGATGCTCTGACCGCCGTGCTGGTCGTTCTGGTTTGACTGGATGGCGATACATGCCAAAGCTGCATAGGAGGTAATGTCGTTGGGCTCACGAAGGAAGCCGTGACCGGTGGAGAAGCCGCCCTTGAACAGCTCGGCGATATCGATCTGACAGCAGGTGGTGGTGAGGGTGTAGAAATCAAAATCGTGGATATGGATATCGCCCTCGCGATGCGCCTTTGCCTGCTCCTCGCTCAAAATGAACTTGGAATAATAATCCTTTGCGCCCTCGGAACCGTATTTGAGCATGATGCCCATAGCGGTATCACCGTCAACATTGGCGTTGTCGCGCTTGAGATCGGAATCCTCCGCATCGGCAAAGGTGATCTCGTTGTAGATGCGCATAAGGGAGCTGTTCATGTCCCTTGCGCGGCTGCGCTGAGAGCGGTAGATGATGTATCTTTTGGAAACGGTGGCATAGCCGTTTTCCATGAGCACGTTTTCAACAACGTCCTGGATATCTTCGACGCCGGGGCTGTTGTCTCCGTATTTATCGAAAAGTGCTTTTTCGACCAGCTGAGCCATTCTTTCGCTCTGGCCGTTGTCCGGGCAATAGCTGGCCTCCATGGCCTTGCCGATAGCCGCGGCGATCTTCATTATATCATACGGTACTTCACGTCCGTCGCGCTTGATGATGGTGCGGAACATATTTTTCATCCTTTCCATAAAGCAGTGCATGAAGGTCGGCGCCGAAAGGCACTCTCCCTGTATTTACCACGCTGCAGAATTTATTATAACCACAACATATAGTTATGTCAAGCGCTTATTTCACCAAAATATAGTGTCTTTTGATATTTATTTTCAACATGAATGCTTGTATAATGGGAAAATTCGGTATACTGCCGTTTGATATAATATTTTTTTATATTCTATATGCTGTGGTCTCAAGCCTTTTCGTCTCTATATCTATGGTAGCCTTATCAAGCCTTCTGAACAGTATATCGATTTTATCAAGCTTTATTTCGCGCTCAATGCGCTTTTCTTCCCAGCTGTCATTGCCCCAAAGCCACGAAAGCACCTTTTCGGAGGAGAAGGGCAAAAACGGCTTGAACAGACAGGCAAGGTTCAAGCAAAGGTATGCGCAGTTTGAGATCGTTCTTTCACATTCCTCAAAATCGGAAGTCCTCGTGATCCATGGGGTCTTTGCGTCGTAGTACCTGTTGGCAAATCTGGTAAGCTCCATAAGGCCTTCCAGAGCTTCCTTGAACCTTCCCTCGCCTATCAGCACGCCCGTCTTTTCATATGCGGCGCTCACCCTGTTTACAAGCTCTCTTTCAGGGTCGCAGGGCTTAATCTTTCCGTCAAAATACTTGACCGCAAAAGCAAGCGTTCTGTTTACAAAATTTCCGTAAGCGCCCAGCAGCTCGCCGTTTGTGCGCTCAACAAATTCACGCCACGAAAAATCGGTATCGCGCTTTTCGGGACCGTTTGCGATAAAGAAATATCTGAGCGAATCGGGATCATAGCGCTGCGCGATATCGCCCGCCCATATTGCCCAGTTTCTGCTGGTGGATATCCTTTTTCCCTCAAGGGTCAGATATTCCGAAGAAATGATCTCGTCGGGCTTATGCCAGAAGCACTCCGATGCAAACATGAGCGCGGGCAGGATGATGGTGTGGAAGGGAATATTGTCCTTTCCGTGAACATAATAATGCACGGTATCCGCGTCCTCGCCCCAGAGCTCTTTTGGGTCAACACCACGCGCCGATGCCAAAGCAAAGCTCTGAGAAAGATATCCAAGCACGTTTTCTGTCCAGATATAAATTTTTTTGTCCTCATAACCAGCCTTGGGAACATCGATACCCCAGTTGAGCGCCCTTGTGACCGCACGTTCCCTGAGTCCTTCATCCAGATATCGCTTTGTAAAGGCAAGCGCGTTTTTGCGCCAGTTAGTATGCTTTTCAAGGTAGGTCCTGATCTTTTCCTCAAGCCTTGGGAGATCAAGAATCAGCTGCTTGGAAAGCTTTGTGGTCACGGGATTTGAGCAGTCTGCGCACACGGGGTCGATAAGGTTTTCCGCTTCAAGCACAGCGCCGCAGGCCTCGCACTGGTCGCCCCTTGTTTCTTCGCCGCAATAGGGGCATTTGCCGATTACCATTCTGTCGGAGGGAGCCTTTTTACAATGCTCGCACCAGGCTGCGGGCGCGATCTTTTCTTTGATATAGGCATACTTGTACATGCGCTCATGAAAAGACCTTACGAATTCCTTATGTTCATCGCCGCTGGTCTTTCCGTACTTATCATAGCTGAAGCCAAGCTTTTCAAACACAGAAACGAATTCCTCATGGAACCTGTCGGATACCTCCTGAGGGGTCGAGTTTTCCTGAGCTGCTCTGATGGTGACGGGAGTACCGTGGCAGTCGCTGCCTGAGACATAATAAACATCATGCCCCTTCTGCCTGAAATACCTTGCAAGCACATCGCCGGGCAAAAGCGCCGCGATATGGCCTATGTGAAGCGAACCGTTGGCGTAGGGCCATGCGCCGCCGATGAGTATCTTTTTCATATGATCTTCCCTCCAAAACCAATAAAAAAAGCGCCCCTGATATACAGGGACGCGGTAAAACGTGGTACCACCCTATTTCAAAGACGCACAGACAAAGAACACGTCTTCCTTTTTCGGATACAAACATATCCTATCGCTGTAACGGGCGCTCCCGTCGAAGCCTAAGGCGCGCATATAGGATGCCCGCTGTCAGCCTGCCGCTCCAAGACCATGTTCGGATACTCGTTGGATACCCCTTTTCAGCAGCCGGGGCTCTCTGTATTCCTAAAAGCATCTTACTCTTCTTTTCAATGCGTTTACAAGTGACATCAAAATCCGTCCGGGTTTTGACAAAAGACAGTTTAACACACCCGCAAGCATTTTGCAAGCATGATTTTCATAAAATCACGCGCCGTTTCTGATCGCCTGAAGCGCGGACAGGCGCATAGCCCTCTGCGCGGGATAAAGGCCGCTTAAAACGCCCATTCCCGTGGAGAAGCCAAGACCCAGCAGGGCAAGCCAGATCGGTATGTAGGACTGAATAGAGCCGCCCAGCATGGCTGAGAGCGTATGGTTTATAACAAAGCTCAGCCCATAGCTGAACGCAAGCCCGAACGCGCCGCCGATAAGCCCTATCAGAGCCGCCTCGGACAAAAACAGCATCGCGATATTGGATAGCCTGCAGCCCAGCACCTTCATAACGCCGATCTCTTTTGTGCGCTCGTAAACGCTCATGAGCATCGTATTGCTGATGGACAGCGCCGCAACCAGCATCGCAACAGCACCTATTGCGCCAAGGAAGAGCTGCACTGTCTGCATCTGCTCCTGCTGCTGGGTGATATACTCTGCATCCGAATAGGCAGAAAAGCCCATTTCGTTTATTTTCTCGGTCACCTCTATGGTTCTCTCGATATCATCGACCTTTACCCATGCCTGAGTATACTGATCGGTCTTCACGTCTTCAAAGAGCTTTTTGTTCTTTTTCACAAGCTCTTTGAGCGCATCTATGTTTGCAAAGATATAATAACTGTTGTTTGAGTAATTCTCAACCAATGTTCCCGTTGCGGTCATCTTGAACTTTTTGGTGGTAATAGAGCCGTCTTCGTTATAAGTATTTACCTCATAACGATACTTTTCGTTCAGCCAATCAAGCTCATTTATAGTGCTCCAGTCATCGTTTCTTGCTTTGGGATCACGGAAATATCGCTTTGCACCGCCGCCGATCACTATCTCCAGTTTTTTTGTGTCATCGGAGAACATTCCGCCCTCCTCAAAATCGAAACCGAACGCTTCCGCCGCCTTTGGATCTATGCCCAGAATAGAAGAATAGCATTCATACTTGCCGGCCGTAAGGTTTCCGTTGTAAAACTCCATAAGAGGGGTCACGGCGATAACGCCTTCAAGCTTGGAGATCTCCTCCAGCGCATCATCGTCAAGCTTCAGCTTTGTGGCGCTGTCTGAGTAATAACCGTCGTAATAATTTATGTTGACGGTAGTCAATCCGCCGCTTTCCATAAGTCCGTCCATGTATTCCTTGTTAAGTCCAAGGCCCAAGGATATCATGATGACGATACTTGCGGTGCCAATGAGCGTACCGACCATGGTAAGGATCGTACGCGCCTTTCTTCTCCACAGATTGGCAAGGCTGGTTTTTATCAGATCATACCACTTCATCTGCATCATCGCCCTTCTTCTTTTTGCGGACGATCACCACTATGACGGCACATACTGCAAGCAGCGCGCCTGCGCCAATCGCGATCCAGCCCCATACGGGCATACCCTGTCTCATTTCAACGGGCTCTTCCATGGGGATATCCATATAAACATCCTCATAAACGGGCTCGGGCTCAAGGGTCACGGTTATCGGCACTTCAAGGGAGTATTCCTCTCCGCTCTTATCCTCATAGGTAATGAGAATATTGGCGTCTATGGGACCCTGAGGGATGGTATCCGCAACCTCGCCCTCATATTCTTCAAGCTCGCCCATAGCAACATCGTCTATCGCAATAGGCGCGGATTCCATGGTCGCTATCGCACCGTTTGAAGATACCACAACATTTGAGAAGGAAGATGATGCTGAATAGCCATAGTTCTCGCCGCCGCCGGTGCGCTGGATGATATAAGTATCAAGGGTCTTGGTGGAGCCGCTCTCCATATTACCCGCATAATAGTTTTCCTCAAACTGCAAATAGGGAGAATCAAGCCTTACCATTACGTTATAAACGGTAGCCTTACCCTTGTTGTAAATGTTCATGTAGATGGAACCGCTGTCGCCGTAGGGGATCCAGTCATCGTATCTGGGGGTATCTGCCTCCAGCTTCATTGGCTGGAAAAGCGGAGTGGTGAACCCGTAGGAAAGATCAATTGGATTATGGTCGGAGTCCTCGTAATCAAGGTCAAGGGTAAAATTGAGCGCATCAACGCCGCTGCTGGCATCGGGCTTTATAGTGATGGTCTCTGTATGAGTCTCGCCCGGCTTTATGCCGTCAATATAGAAGGACGAAGAGCCGCTGACAGGCAGGGCGTAATTTTTCTCGCAGGAAATGTTGCATACAACATTGCTCACGCTTCTTGAAGCGTTGGTGTTTTTAAGAGTTATGGTCAGATCATACTCCTGACCTGCCATGACCTTTTCAGGATTGGTGGAAGTGCTCTCGATTATCACAACTGGCTTTGCTTTAAGCTCGTTGCCGTCACCGTCGGTGCTTGCCGCCTTCTTGCCATTTGTTATGTTCACATATACGGTAACTGCAGAGGAAGCGGGGGTATCATAAAACCTGTCCTGGAAAACATCGAGATGCTTTATATTGAACTTCACAGGATAGACGCCGTTTACGACATCTTCCTTGGTGTTGAATATAAACTCGACATAGTCGTTGGGCTCTGCCGGCACTTCCATAACGCCGGTCTGAATATCATCCAGAGTTTTTACTGCGTTGGTGGAAACGTCAAAGGGATAATCCTCGGAATATTCCGGCTGCATCTGGAAAAGGCTCAGCGAGTATTTTACGTTGGTCGAGCCCTTGTACATAAGGGGCACGCGCATGATGACCATGTCTTCCTTGGTATCGGTAACTTCGCCCATAACGCCGATGGTGATATCGCCGTTTACGGATTTAGGAAGCTCGATATCGTCTTTTCCGCCTTCGCCGTCCTCGTTTTCGGAATCCTTAAGCTGCTTTTTAAGCTCCTCAAGAAGGTTTCCGTACTGGCTGTCGCCCTCTTTATATACATAGGGAGTGGGCTGAGGATACATAAGGAAACCGTCGGTCCTGAGCCCGCCGCCCATCTGTGCGGCTTCGCCCGGTTCAAGCACGCGGTTGCCGTTTTCATCGTAATAATAGGCCGAAGCGCCCGCCGCCGCGGAAACTATCATAATGAGCACAAAAAGCGCTGCCAATAACCTTTTAGACCTGTTCATTTTCCTTCTCCTCCTGCAAAGCAGAATTTGTATCGTATTTCGTATCCGAAATTATTTTTCCGTCAAGAATACTTATGACCCTGTCCGCACATTTGGCAACGGTCGGGTCATGTGTTACCATAACAAGCGTAAAATTGTTATCCTTGACCATCTTTATCATCAGCCTGAGCACTTCGTCGGAAGTGTTGCTGTCAAGGTTGCCCGTAGGCTCATCGGCAAAAATAATATCGGGCTTTGCCACAAGCGCCCTTGCGATGCCGACTCTTTGCTGCTGACCGCCCGACATCTGCGTGGGCTTATGCTTCAAATGATCCTTGAGCCCCATCTCGCACAAAAGCTTTTCGGCCATTTTATTGCGCTTCTTTTTCGGAACGCCCCTGTATATAAGCGGCACTGCCACATTTTCAACCGCAGTGTAATACGGAAAAAGATCGTATGCCTGAAAAATGAAACCGACATGCGCAAGCCTGAACTTTACAAGCGCGCCTTCGCTCAGCTTTTCAATATGCTTGCCGGCGACGATCACCTGCCCAGACGTAGGCTTTTCAAGCCCCGCCAGCATGTTCAAAAGAGTCGATTTTCCGCTGCCGGATCTTCCCACTATGCAGACGACCTCGCCCCGCTCGACCTCAAGATTTACGCCGTTTAAGGCTATCGTTCTTTCATCGCCTATTGCGTATACCTTTTTGAGATCCTTCACGGAAATAACGAGCCCGCCTTTTTCCGCCTGTACCGCCTGAGTCATACTATCCCTCCCGTCAGGCCCGATCCAAAATCTTTGGCATAATTATATAATATTAGACGCTTTTGGTATTCAAATAGTTGCAAAATCAAACAAATAATCGTATAATGTAATTACTTTCATTTTTTCTGTAATTGCCCTGTCAATTACAGGGGAGGCTATTATGAACGAACAGCTGCCAAACTCCATGGCGATAAGAATAAAAGCACAGTATGACATGTTCAAATCGGCCGAGCGCCGCGCCGCAGACCTGATCATTTCCCGCCCCATAGACGTATCGGGCATGACCATTTCTCAGGCGGCTCAGGAAGCCGGCTGCTCCGAGCCCACCTTCACAAGGCTTTCCAGAAAGCTTGGCTATAAAGGCTTTGTCCAGATGAAGGACGCGCTTTCCGATATTGCGGTGAGCCCGCCCTCCTTTGCCGGGGTATCCGCAAACGACACCCCCACAGAGGTCATGAACAAGGTCTTTGAGTATTCCAAAAAGACCCTTTCCGATACCTTGGATATACTCGATACCCGCCAGTATGAAAAGGCTGTTGAAGCCCTTTGCCAGACCGAAAAGGTTTTCTTTGCGGGCGTCGGCATATCCGCCTCCGTCGCCCAGTGCGCAGCGCATAAAATGGTCAGAATGGGTATCAACTGCTCATGGGCCAACGACCCCGATTCCCTTCTCCTTCAGGCAACTCATCTAAAAAAAGGCGATGTCTGCGTGGTGGTAACTCATTCCGGGCGCACCAGGAGCATCCTCTCAACCGCAAAGAGGGCAAGGGCGCAGGGCGCAACTGTCATCTGCATCACCAATTACCCGGGAGCGCCTATAGTTAGGCAGAGCGATATAGTGCTCATAACCGCGTCCTTTGCAGAGCGCTACGGCGAGGTCACGGGCAACAACATCGTGCAGACCACCCTTGTGGAGAGCCTTCTTATCAACATGATGCTCAAAAACGAGGATATCAAGCAAAAGATGTCCATGAGCGATACCGCGCTTGAAGCCAACAAAATGATGTAGATTCATAAGCGTGTCCCTGCGGCACGCTTTTCTTATTCAGCCGATCCTTTTGCTCTCTTTTCAAGATATGCAAGCAGCTCGGGATCATCCTTGAGATTCTTGAGCTTTTCGCGGCTGATCACGGAATCGGTTCCAAGGCATGCGGTACAGCGATTGTTGCATTTTGGGCATACGCACCCCAGAGTCGTATCCTCGGCATGTACCATATATGTCCCGCATTTACTGCAGCTGCATCGCATCTTCATCTCTCCCTTCAAACAAAACAAGTATACCGCGCATATAGAATACTTTCAATACTTTTGGCACAATATACCATATACACAAAAAGGAGCTTTTATAAGCTCCTTTTGTATTTTTTGTCCTACGCCGCTTTCTTTTCTTTGCGCTTATAGATTATGATCAGCAGCATAAGCGCACCGATGAGCACGGCGCTTGCGCCGATAAGCGCGGGATCGTAATTCCCGGCGATATCATAGGTGGAACCCCAAACGGGAGCGGCAACCACGCCGCCGATGCTGGAGGCGGTCGATACCATAGACCAGATGGCTGCATAGTCCTTGGTGCCGAAGTTGTATCTTACGACCATGGGCATCATGGTTGTGCAAAGCCCGAAACCGCAGGCTACCGTTATGATGCCCGGATATATGCTTATCCTGCCCAGCATCATCAGCATACCGAGCGAATACAACAGTACCATTGAATAGCTGCCTTTTTTGATACCGACCTTGCTGTACAAAAAGCCCTGCGCCATTTTGCCCAGAGCGAGCGATGCGGTCAGCATAGAGACCATAGCGCTTATGCTTGCAGTGGCAAATCCCCTGCCCTCAAGCAAGGCAGGAACCTGCTGCTGAAGCCCGTTGCAGGCGTTCAGGCAGAAGTTGAGCAAAAGCAGCATATAAAGGTTGGGATCCTTGAGCGCCTGCGCTCTTGTCACGCCCTCGCCCTCAACCTTCACGCTTTGAGAAGACTTGTTAAGATCGTGATTGCCAAGTATCAGAACCGCTGTCATTGCGATCACAAACCAGCAGATGCCAAGGAATCTGTAGCCCATCTTCCAACCGAAATTCTCAATGAACCCTGGAACGACAAGGGACAGTATCACGCCGCCTACGCCCGAGCCTGCCATGACTATGCCCAGAACCTTTGAGGCCTTCTGGCTCTCATAGGACTTCTGCACGATAACATTTGCGCACAGCATCATGGTCGAACCCGCCATAAGGCCCATTATACCTGCGATCACATAGAACATCCAGAGCTTGCTTGCAAAGGAGAGCATGAACAATCCCACGCCCGCCCAAACGCCGGTTATGGAAATAACGCTCCTTACGCTCACCTTGTTGAGCATCTGACCCACAAGCACAACGCCTACCGCGTTGCCCGCTGTCATAAGGGAAAAATAAAGGCTGAAATCGCCCCTGTCAAAACCCAGCGAATCACACACAGGGGTCACAAAAAAGCTTATCGCGGTGGTGGTGATACCTACCGATGCAGCCAGAAGGAATGCTGCGATTATCGGACGAACGGCCTTCAATTTGCCCATTATCGTCTCTCCGTTTCATATGTATTTGATTTTGCGATACTTCATTATAACAAATACATATCAAAATACAATACATAATATTGCGAAAGGGCACAGCCATATAGGCCATGCCCCGTTTAAGTTTTGCTTATTCGCCCTTGATTATCTTGCCCAGCGCGGAATCCGCGTCGAGTATAACGGTCTTTTCGTTTCCGTCAAGCGCCGCTTCGATCGCATCCAGGGAGAGGATGAACTTGTAAAAATCGCGCTTTTCGTCGGTGTTGTAAGCCTGAGCCAGCATCTTCATGTATTCGGCTTCGCCCTCAGCCTCAATTTTGGCGGCCTCGGCTTTAGCGTTGGAAACGATGATGTTGACCTGCTTGTCAACGTCGTTTCTGATAAGAGAGGCTTCATATTCGCCGTCTGCGGTGTATTTTTCCGCGATCTGAGTGCGCTCGGATATCATTCGGGAATAAACGGCCTGCTCGTTTGCCTCGGGAAGATCAAATCTCTTGATTTTTACATCCACAACGCTGATACCGTAGTTAATCGCCTGCTTGGCAACATCGGTAGCGATGCCCGCATAGATATCATTTCTCTCGGAAGCATCATCCTCGTTTATGATATCCTTCTGAGCCAGAGTACCCATCACGTTTTTAAGCGCGTTATAGGTCAGCGCATCAAGGCGCTGCTCGGCAACGGAGATATTGCCCAGAGCCTGATAGAAAAGCAAGGGATCGTCTATCTGCCAGAGCAGATAGGAGTCGACCGTCATGTTCTGCTTATCGCTGGTAAGCACCTCGGAGGGAGGAATATCATAGAGCATGATAGCCTTTGGGAAGGTCTTTATGGAATCGATAAAGGGAACCTTGATATAAAGCCCCGCAGTGTCGGTGGTGGAAATGATCTTGGAAAACCTGACCACACATGCATATTCGTTTTCCTGAACGGTATAGCAGCAGGAGCCTATTATCACAAGGGCCAGAACTACGACAGCGCCTGCGATTATCAGACCTTTTTTATTCTTCATTTCCCAAGATCCCCCTTCCCGAAGTATTTTCATTGTCAACAAAGCTTTCAAGCGGCAGTACCATATCGATATTATCCTCGCCCGACCCCGCATTGATATAGAGCTTTACATCGGGCAGTATGCTCTGAATGGCTTCGTAGTACATCCTCGACCTTGTGGTCTCCGGATCGTTCTTGTATTCGTTGTACATAGCCTCAAACAGCGCCACCTGCTGGGTAGCTTCGTTTATACGGCTCTGTTTTAAGTATTCCGCGTTCTGCAAAAGCTTGTCCGCCTCGGCCTGCGCCTTGGGAAGCTCTGCATTTTCGTATGCCTTTGCCTCGTTCACCGCGGTCTCTGCGCCCTGCTTTGCGGTCTCAACAGCCTTGAAAGCGTATATGACTTCCTCTGTGGGCGGTTCGCTGTCCTGTATCTTTACATCGGTGAGCATAAGACCGATGTCATATTCTTCAAGCACAGCGGTTATGAGCTCTTTTACCTGCATCTGGATGGATTCCTTGCCGTCTGTCAATACCGAATCGACGTTGGTGGAGCCGACCACGTTCCTGACCTGACTCTGCACCAGATTGCGCAGTATGTATTCGGGCTCATAGGAGCTGTAAAGATATTTGACCGGATCGGAAATTTTGTATTCCACAAAGAATTCCACGTTTACGATATTGTAATCGCCGGTGATCATCCTGCTCTCGTCGGTCACGACAGTATAGCCTTCATCGTATCTGCTGTCGGTGCGATAGCCGAGCTCGATCTTCTGGAATACGTTTACATCGACCTTTTCGACCTGCTGGATACCAAAGGGGATCATGAAATGCATGCCCGCCTCGGTAACATCGGTAACCCTGCCGAAGGTAGTCACGACCGCCTGCTGCTTATCATCAACAGTATACCAGCAGGAGAAAACAAACACGAGCACGAACACGGCGATCACGCCAATGGTTATGCTCTTGCCTATCTTCTTACCGATAGAGCCATAGTCTCTTACCTTCTTAGGCGGTTTTTTATCAAAGCCATCAAAGCCGTCGCCGCCCCCCGCTCCTCTGAAGGAGTAGGTGTTGTTATTGTTATCGCTCAAAATTCGACACCTCCAAACAAGTTATACTATAAAGCATAAAGATGAATGTAAGATTAAAACAATATTATACTACATTTAAGATTCCGTCAAATATAATATTCTTGAAGGGTTCACAAAAAAGCGGTATAATGTAACATATCACTTTTCAGGAGGACAAAACCATGTCCGCAGCGACCTATCTTATAATAGCCGCGATCTTAGCCGCAGGCGCACTTGTTTCCCGATATTTCGCTTACAAAAAGCGCATAAAGCTCCTGCTTTACGCAACAGCCGCCTGCTTTTCCTTTGCAGCCATACTTGCGATCTACGGCGGCGCGATGATGCTCATGGGTATGTAAAATGAAAAAGCTCATATGTCCCCTGCTCGCGCTGAGCGTTCTTCTTGTCTCCTGTTCTCAGGGAACAAAAGACGCAGCCCCCGAGCCCATTATCATTGTCGAGGAAAGCTTGACCCCGAGCGTGACCTCTCTTTCTCCCACTGTTATCCCCACGGCATCGCCCGAAGCTATCCCGGCTCAAAGCTCCGCACCCAATACTACTGTTGAGTCCGATGATCCCGCAGGTTTAGACCATGGCACGCCTTTTTCTCCCGATGACGAAGATTTGCCGCAGGGGCAGTGCGTGCGCCTTGGTTTGGTCCCATCGGATGTGGAGTTTTCAGGACTTAAATACACTGACGGCAGCTACACGATCAGCGGAGTATTCAAAGAAGACCTTTACCTTTCCATCGAAAGGCTTAAAAAGACTTCGACTCAGGAGGAGTTGGGCGACCTCATCCGCTCGATCCGCGTTTCCTGCTCAGAAGAGATCAATATTACCGAGGATCCCGATTATTCCGCTTACCTTGCCCGCCCCGTTTATAGAGCTGATTATGCTTCGGAAAAGGGCGAACACCGCGATGTAATCGTCCTCACCGAAAACTATACATATATAGTTGGTACTGCGAACTCTCGATCGGATCACGGGTTCATGGTTGAAGCCTGGCTATCGGATATTTCACTTTCCGAAAGCTTCTGGTGGCCAAAAGTGGAACAAAGCGCACCCGAAGATATTGCAGATACAGCTCCCGATGCCTTTAATAAAATTGCCGTTTCCTATAATAAAGAGGGCATGGAAGGCTGGGAGGAATATACCCCCGATCCGGAAACGGGAGCGATATTCGCTCTTTCTCACCCGGAGCTTGGCGAGATCATAATCAACGCCGATTACCCCGATCAGAGCCTTGACAGCATAGTTATCGCCCAGAACATGATGGACGATCTGCTCAGCCTTACCCCTATCTCCCTCGCCTTCGGCCCATACGATTTTGAGCTGGAAAACGGAATTAGCGGCGTCAGCTTCTATATTCTTACCGACACCGCCGAGCATCACTATATCACGGTCCACAAAGGACTTGTATTTGATATAATGCTCATCGCTCCCATCGAAAGCAATACCGAGGCTCAGAATATCCTTAATGATATTTTCCTCGATGATAGCTTTGATATCAAAACGGAATAACAAAAAAGGCTTTTTTACAAAGCCTTTTTCTTTTGCCTATATTTTTATGACATTGTTGTATTCCATGGGAAGCCCGTCTGCATACACATGGGAAAGATCGGAGAGCATCAGGCATCTTGGTGCTGTGATGCCGTTTTCGTGGTTCTCAAATTCCAATATCGTTACCCCCGAATGGGAGATATTGAAGCTGCCCCAGAAAAGATGCGGCGGTATCTGAAGCAGATGCGAAATCCATGTCATTCCAAAGCCGTGATGGCAAAAAGCCGCAACGCGCTCCTCGCTCGGCTTTAAGATGCGGTATATGCTGCCCTCGCGCCTGTAGCCCAGCTCTTCCAAAAGCTCGTCGGATTTACCCGCCAGCACACTTAGCGCATCTTCCACGGGTGCGCCGTAGAAAATGGGATGATCCTTCCATGCATCCGGGTCGTTTATGGTCTCGTTGTTCTTAAAATCGGTATTCTGGCGCTCCCAGCACCATCTTTTGCCGGGCTTTCCGTCATCGCGGGGAACGGAGATCTTGTCAAACAGCATCTGCTCGCTCATCCACTCCTTGATAACAGGGGTTATCCCAAGCGCTTTGCACGCGGGAGCCGCAGTCTGCTGCGCTCTTATCATGGGAGAAACATACGCCCTGTCAAGCCCGTTCACGCATAGCCTTCTGCCCAGAGCCTCGGCCTGCATATGCCCTTTTTCCGTCAGAGAATCGGGATCGTATATGGGATCGCCGTGTCTTATAATATAAAGAAGCATTCTATCACCCCAAAACATAATATCACAAACAAAAATGTTATTCCATAGAAAAAGCGCCCATGAGGCGCTTTTTGCTATTGGAGATAACGGAAAAGATATTCGTCGGAGAGCTTGAAATCATCAACGGTGTGCTTGTCCACCATTGTAAAATCGATCTTGAGTTCGTCGGCCTGCTGCTCGCCCGCGATGAAATCTGCAACGTAATTTGCCGCATTGAGCATAAGGGTGGGCGAAAGGTTGAAGGTCACCTTATCGATTGGGCTGTATGTCATGTTGTCGATGTGATCGGTCTGAGCGCCCACAAAGGCTATGAGCGATACATTTATAGAAACGCTGCCGGTATTGTGATAGCCGAGTATGGCATCGAGCGCATCATGCGCAGTCTCACCGTCGTGAGCTATAACGCACCTGACAGCAGCAAGATGAGCTTTATCAAGGGTATCGAAATAGGAGAGCATGTCCTCACCCATCTCGCCCGGCTTCATCTCATGAAGAGCCATTATGCGCTCAAGCTCATCTGCGATACCTTCGATATAGGAAGAGTACCATTCTTCCTCGCCCGGGAATACGATCGCAGTATATCTGCCGGGATCATCGGCAAAATATTCCGCTATATACTGACCTGTCCTTGTGCCAATGCCTGCGTAATCAAGGTACACGCAGTTTGCGTCAACGCCCGTATCCTTATAATCGCCAAACACTACAACGCCGGTCTCACTGCCCGAAAGCTGGGCAACATCGGAAACGAGGGTAGACTCGCTTACCGGGTGCAGATAAAGCCAATCGTAATCCTTTGCCTGATTGCAGGCGGTGAACTGATCCTGAGCGCTGTTTAATGCTACGATATCATAATCAAAGCGGTATTCAACGCTCAGATTCTGCAGCTGGGTATAAAATGAATCATAGCCCGTTTTTATAAACTCATCTTCTATCTGAGCGGGCACGGCCACCAAAAGCTTGGGCAGCGCCTGAGCGGTTATGACCAGCGGGGCATCGTCTATATGATCGGGCTCGCCCGCATTTGAACATCCAAAGAGCATCATCAGCGCCAAAAAAGCGGCTATGAGCGAAAAAAGTCTTGTCTTATGCATAATTCTGCCTTCCTTATATATTGGCAAACAGATAGCCTACCAATTATTATACAACATAGACAAGACGATTGCAAACATCTATTTGTTCCCCTGCCCGCCCAAAAGCGCCTTTATAAAGGCGGAATTATTGTTTATGTGCTTATTTATGTCACTGTATTGTATATCGCAGGAAACAAACCCGCTGCCGTCTCCCCTTGGGTAAATCAGGCTCAGATGATCGGAAAACAGCTTAAAGCAGCCCGAAACCTTATCTATGGACAGCTCATCCTTTGCCTTTTTCCTCATTTCGTTCATCCCCGCGCGCTTTGAAATCAAAGAGAACATGTTGTCCAAAAAATACCTTTTTCCGCTTTTTACGTCAAAATACAGCTCAGACCTTGCCTGAAGCTTCTCGTTTTTGTTAAAAAGCGTGGAAACCGCGGAAATATTGATCACATCCCCGATCTGCTTAGTTTCAAACCTTATGCTCGCGCTGCCCTCATCCATTGGTATTTGGAGCAGTTTATCCAAAAGCAGGCTTTCACGGATCTCATTATTCACCTTTGAGTTCACCCGAGCGGACAGTCCGAATGCCACGGGGAGTTCTATCCTCATTGCAGGCGAATTCTCGATGACCCTGCTTTCGATATACAGCCTGTCAGTGTGCTCCTCTTTTTTATCCGAATATATGAAAGACAGCGCAAAGCAAACCGCCATGGTCAGAACTACGGACACAAAAGACAGTACTTCCATCCTTTTGGACATAAAAACACCCCCGGGAAATCATATTCCGGGGGTGAGTGATTATTCCTTATGCTTTTGTATTTTCCTTGTTCATTCCTTTGGTGAAGTTGAACGCATAAAGCACCATGGAAGTGATGGAAAGCAAAAGCGCTGCATAGATCATATAGAGGTTATAGGGCGCGGTGTGCTCCCGTAAAAAGGTAAGCACGACGCCTATGAAGAAAAGCCCTGTTGCAAGCTTGCCGTACAGCTTGGAATATACGACTATATCGCGCTTTTTGTAGAGGAACACTCCGCCTACTACCATAGCGCATTCCTTTATGAGCGCTATGAGCAATACGAACAGCGGTATCGCGTGATCCACGAAATAGAAGCAGCAAAGCACGGTTAAAAGCATGACCTTATCCGCAAGGGGATCCATTACCTTGCCCCAGTCGGTGATCTGGTTGAATTTCCTTGCGATATAACCGTCCAGAAGATCGGTAAGGCTTGCGAGCAGAAAAACAATAAGCGCTGCGGTGTTATGATCGGTGATATAAAGCCCCGCCATCACAGGCACCATTATAAAACGGAGGACCGTAAGTATATTTGGCAGCGTCATCATATCATCTCCTTTGCACCTTCTGCCGCAATATAACTATTTTACTACAAAATCGTTATTTTAGCAACATTTGAGCGCAAGTTCTTAATTAGTTCACACTTACCCTTTTATAAGCTCGCAGTTTTCCTGAGTAAATTCAGCCGTTACCTTGGTATCGCCGACTTGTACTCTCACGCACGCCTTGTCGCCTTCTTCGCTGAAATCGATCTTGGCGTCATCGGTATAAAGCGCGGTGATCATCCTGTAGGGAGTGCCGCCATGGGTCTTGTAGCAGACCTGACCGATGGGGTATTTTACGCTGTAGCCGTAGGAAATCCAGCCGCCCTCTTCGTTCGGGGTATCGTCGCCGCATTTAAGATAGGTGGACTCGATATCAGTCAGGGGCTTTAAGTTATATTTGCGCTTGGTGCCGGTGAACACATACGCGTTATCGCCCGCAGCTTCTACCTTGTCGGAAGCAAAGTTGAAATACTGAGCATATTCGTGCTCGCCCAGACCTTCAAAGCTGTCCTCGATTATCCATGCGCGGTTTTTTACGTTCAGAACGCGCCTTGTTGCGGTCACGGATTCCTCAAGGGGAGCAAAACCGTTGTGGCAAAGCTCTATGAACCAATAATCGCCGTGATCCTCTCGCCTTGTGCAAAGAGCCCTTGAAATGCGCCTGCCGGCATAGGTCTTATAACCGGTGCCCGCCCTGTAATTGTCAACAACAGCCACGTTGTGCGCCTTAAAGCCGATGAAATACTCTCTCCATCTGACCTCGTCTATGGTACGGTAGAGGTATCTGCCGGAGTCCATCAAAACATCCTCGCCCTCGACCTGTATTTCAAGATGTCCGTTGTCCTCATGGGTGTGTACCAAGGATACGCCGCCCTCGAGCATTGTGGCGATAAGAGAGGTATAGCTGTCATTATCCTCCCAACCGGTCCTGAAGATATAATGACCGGAATCGTCGTTGAAATAATGTCCGATATCGGGAGCCTTGCCCTCCTTCTTGCCCGTTGCCATCCACAGGAAATCCTCCCTGCCGGTAAGCTCGTGCATGACCCTGTAATATGCCCTTATCTCGTTTGCATCCTGAGCGTCCATGGTGTTGTTCATGCCCTCATATACCGATTCATCCGCAATGGGAGTCAAAAGGCTGTTGCGGTCCGCATCGCCGATCATGGGGGTGGTCATATCGGGCTTGACCAGACTCATCAGGTGCTCTGCAGCCTTTTCAAGCGTGGGCAGCATGAACCTGGGCGCGGGTATGTCGTTGAGTATCATAAGCCTGTACGCCATGGTGAATGCATTCGCCGCGGTCAGATGGTAGATGGGCGTACGCTCCAGATGGCAGCCCCTTATATCAAACTGGAATTTGCATTCCTGAGTGACCCTCTGATAGCCCAGCTTCTTCCATTTTTCTGCGGCCTTGTATTCGGGATACATTACGCCCAAAGTGAAAAGACCCGTGCCCTCCATGGATATCCAGTTGGGGCAGCTCTTGTGGAAGGAATAATAGGTTTGTGCAAAAAGCCCCTGTTCATAAAGGGAATTCAGGAACCACATATAGAACTCGCCGTCAAGGGTGGGCGATTTCTTGAAATATTCCATGATTGGGATCCAGCAGGCATAAAGCCTTATGCCGACTTCGATTGTGCGCCAGCAATGAGGGGTCATGACCTTCTGCTTGCCGTACTCGTCAAGCGTTCCGAAATATTCATCCATCGGCCATGCTTCAACAAACTGCTTGAACTGGGTCACAAATTCCTTTGCGTATTTTTCATCGCCCGTGAGCGCATATGCCCTTGCCAGCGGCTGCCAGTAAAGGGTACGGGAAATGGACCAGATCCACTCAAAATCGTGCTGTTCCTCGTCGTAATTCTTGCGCCAATCAATATTTTCGCCAAGCTCCTTGCCGAGCATGAAATGCCTGCAAATATCGTCGGCGGCCTTGATGACGCTTGTATCGGTAAATTTGGCTATGTCGGTTTCATCAAAAAGATATTTCGGACCTTTACGGGTCTTGAAATAATCCGCCACAGCATCGGCTGCGGCAGTTTTATCGCCCGCATTGTAGAGCTCCAGAGCCTTATCAAGCCCGGGAATTGTGAAATCCAGACGGTCGAGCAGCAAAGCAAAACGATCCATTCAGACGCCTCCCTTGGCAAAAAAATATTGATTTATTCGGGTGATTAGATTATAACATAAAATAAGATACCTGTTCAACACAAAACTATTGGGAGAAATTGCTGTGTTTACATATTTATACCATTCAAACATATGCGATTTTGCACCGGTCGAGGAAAACGGCAGCATAATCGCAATCGATCTCAAACCGGATAAACTCAAAAAAGATGCAGTTATCAAAGAAACTCGGCTCATAAGAGAAGCTTCCCGCCAGATATTTGAGTATTTTGACCAGAATCGCGTAAAATTCGATCTGCCGATAGATTTTTGCGGCACAGAATTTCAGGAAAAGGTATGGAGGGAGCTCATGAACATCCCCTACGGTCAAACACGCTCCTACGGCGATATCGCAAAAAATATAGGCTCGCCCAAAGCCGCAAGAGCTGTGGGCATGGCAAACAACAAAAACCCTCTGCCCATCATAATCCCCTGCCACAGGGTCATAGGCGCAAACGGAAAGCTCGTCGGCTACGCGCCGGGGCTCGATATAAAAGAAAAGCTTCTGAACATAGAAAAAAGCTTCGGCAAAGATACCGGGAACATAATACAATAACAGCAGCAGCCGTTCATTGTATGCCGTACTTGTTCCGTATAGGTCTATGTGGTAGTATGTGAATGAACGGACAAAGCGATCGAGATTTGAGGAGAAAATGATATGAAAGTTATGTTGACGTCATGTGGTATAGAAACGGAAAAAATCAAGGAACACTTTTTGAAAATGTTGGATAAACTGCCTTCCGATACCAAAGCATTGTTTATTCCAACTGCCGCTATCGATGCCGATGCTATTGGTGTATTGCCCAAATGTATGAATGATTTGTTGAAATGCGGTATCCAAAAAGAAAATATAAAAGTATTTGATCTGCATAGGAATATGGAAATAAATGAACTGTACTGCTTTGATGTGGTATACCTGTGCGGCGGCAGCACCTCATACCTTCTTGACAGGATCAACAAAACAGGCTTTCGGGATACGCTTCTTTCGTATATTCAAAACGATGGATTCGTGATAGGCGTAAGCGCGGGCAGTTTGATTTTTGCCAGCAACCTGCCGGACAATTTAGGAGTTATAAACACAAAGATGGATGTTCACTGTGAAAACAGCAGTATCACAGGAAAGGTCTGTTTCCCATTGACAGAGAATATCAAACTGTCAAATACGGCTGCTATGCTGGTCAGGAGCATTCCCAACGATGTGGAGATTATCGATGATCAAATTCAATAATTATTTTTTTAGCTAACAGATAAAGAGCTTACTTCTATACGCCTTTCGATGTATTGCGTGGTATACTCGTTAATAGCAAAAGTGTTTTCCCGACAAAGGAGCTTTCATACCGCAAAAAACCGACCTATGTGTTCTCATAGGTCGGTTTAACTGTTATATGGACATCCGGCATAAGCCGATGCTTTCGTTTTTGTTTACATAAGACCTATGAACAGACCGGCCTGAACGGTTCTGTTCTGGAAACCTACCTGGCGCGCGGTCACTGTGTCGTACCAGTCGGTGAGCGGGACTCTGCTCCTGGTTTCGTTATAAGCATCCCAGAGGCGCTCGATCAGCTTATCAAAAGCTTCTCCGCCAAGCAAAGTTGCTGTCCAGACCAGCCAGTCACTCTTGGTGTAATCCGCTCTGCTGTCAAGGGGCAGACCGTATTTGTTCTGTACCTTGAGCGCAACTTCCGTTTCGCCCTTGATAACATCGGAACTGAAAAGACCTGTGCCCCAGATCTTATCCCAGACCATGTTGTACTTCATGGAATAGGAATCCTCTTTGTCAAAGGCAAGGCGATATCCGCCAAGGCTGCTCTTTGCCCGCTCTTCCCAGCTCTTTGCCATTTCGCCGGCGATGCCCTTAAGCCTTTGCGCTTCTTCCGTTTCGCCGATCATGCCCTTTATGATGGAAAGACCCATGATACCCATGATCGCCTTTAGGGAAAGGTTGCAGTTGTGAGCCAGGTGACCCGCAAAGTCGTCGGTGCACAGCTGATTCTCGGGATCGTTGCCGTAGCGGATAAGGTACTTGGCATACATGTCAAGCAGATCCATGTTTTCCTTTGCAAACTCTGCGTTGCCTTCCTTTATGGCAATGTTGGCTTCCATTATGAGCACATTTCCGCATTCCTCGACGGGCATCTGATTCTTGGGATCGGTGCCCTTGGAATATACCTGACCGTTCAGGAGAGGATACTGACCTGCATCATGGGGAGCAAAATCGAAAGACCAGACGGGACCCTTGGCATATTTGTATACGGGTCTGAGCATGCCCTTTACAAGCTCGGGAGCGTACATCAAAAACAGAGGGATT
>SVHB01000036.1 GCA_015056005.1 Clostridiales bacterium | reverse complement strand
AAACGAGAGCGAGAAGGCGTGGAGCATGAGCACATTTGCGCCCAGAGACTGCTTGGGCGTGGAATATATATCGTCACCAAGCACGGGATGACCAAGGCTCTTTACATGCACCCTGATCTGGTGAGTTCTGCCGGTGTGGAGCTTGAGCTTAAGTAAGGTTGAGCCCTTGAGCTGCTCGAGCACGTATGCGTCGGTCTTGGCGTACCTGCCGTCCTCAACTATCGCCATCTTTTTCCTGTCGTTTCTGCTCCTGCCGATGGGCTGCTCGACCGTGAAAAAATCTTCCTTGAAGCCGCCGAACACCGCTGCGATATACAGCCTGTTCACGTCCCTGTCCTTGAGCGCGGACGAAAGCGCGGCATGGGCTGTGTCGTTTTTGGCAACGACCATAAGGCCCGTGGTCTCCTTATCGAGCCTGTGCACGATCCCCGGGCGCATGCTTCCCTGATCGGAAAGCTCGTCCAGATGATACAAAAGCGCGTTTACCAAGGTGCCGTCCCTGTGCCCCGCCGCCGGGTGAACAACGAGTCCGCGGGGCTTGTTTATAACTGCGATATCCTTATCCTCATATACGATGTCGATGTCGATATCCTGCGCAACGGCCTCGATTGGCTCGGGCTCGGGGACTTCGTATTCGATAACATCGCCGATTTTAAGCAAAACGCCGCCTTTTTGGGGCGGCGCAGAGTTCAGACTCACAGCGCCCCTGTCCATGAGCTGCTGTACCTTTGCGCGGGTAAGCCCCGAAAGCGCACTCAGCGCCTTATCAAGCCTTATCCCTGCGTAATTTTCATCAATTATCAGTTTCATTTTGTGCTTCTTCTCTATCTTCTGCAAGAGACTGCTTCTTCTCTTTATTCGCCTCAACGTCTTCAAGTATTATTAAAAGCGCAATGAGGGCAACGCCTATGCAAAGTGCGCTGTCGGCCACGTTGAACACGGCAAAGTTAATAAGGCGAAAATCGAACATATCGACCACAAAGCCGTACACGAGCCTGTCGTAAAAATTGCCCAGCGCGCCGCCCATGATGAGCGAAAGCGCAGCGCCGGTGAGGAACTTCTGCTCTTTTTTGATGAAAAGAAGCCAGATGAGCACGAGCACTATCAAAAGCGTTACTATAACAAAGAACACTCTTTGGTTCTGCAGCATGCCGAAAGCCGCGCCCCTGTTTTCAACATAGGTCAGGTGAAAGACGTCCTCCCAGACGGGCAGGGTCCAGCCTTCCCTTGTGGGAAGCGCCTTTTGCGCCCAGAGCTTTACAAAGCGGTCAATGGCGATGACTGCCGCTATTATGAGCGCGTACCATTTTTTCAAATCAAGATCCTCCCCGGCGGATTATTCGTCTGCCTCGATATCGGCAAAATATTTTTCCATAACATCGAGCTGCTCGTTCATGCAGGCGGTGATCTTGCTCTTGTACTCGCCGATCAGCTTCCTGAGCTCATATACGTTTGCAAGGGCGTTCTTTGCCACGACCTTGCCCTGATTTACGATCTCGTCGGCCTGCACCTGAGCCTGAGAAAGCGCACCCTGAGCCTGCAGACGCAGGTTTTCCGCATCTGTTTGAGCGTCGCTTTCGATCTTCATGGCGGTGAGCTTTGCGTCGTCGATGATCTGGTTTGCGGAAAGCTGGGCGTTCACCATGGTATCACGAAGAGTCTTTTCAAGCTCCTGAGCAACGCTCGCCTCTTCGGTGAGCTGGTCCACCCTGAATTTGAGCTGAGAATTCTCGGTTTCGAGCGCTTCCATCGCTTTGGCGACGTTTTCGATAAAGGCGTCAACTTCCTGAGCGTTATAACCGCCGAACTTGGTCTTGAACTCTATGGCCTTGATATCCTTTGAAGTCATGCAATTCCCCTCCGTATCTTCGATCAATCCCTTAAAAATGTTTCCATAGTAAGGTAGGTCCTGTCTTTTTTGCTTTTGCCGCCGATCTCCTTTAGCACTATCCTGCCCTTGCCCTGAACGGAAATGATATCGGGCGGAGATACGGCTTTATCGTTTTTCATGCATACAACATGGTTTATGCTGACCCTGCCTGCGGCAATATAGGCGCTCGCATGGCTTCTTGCAGTCCTGAGGCCTTCCGCCACCACGGCATCTAACCTGAGCGATTTGAAGGTCGCTGTGATCTGCCTGCCCACGGGGGGCGCGATATCGACGCTGCCGCACCTTTCCACGCTCACGTTTGCCCTTCCGCATGAGACTAGGCCGTTTTCTATTATCCTTGCGGCGTTTTCGCCCGCCATTATATAGGCGCCGCCGTCTTTTCTCATTGCGATATCGCCGAAAAGGTCGCGGTCAAGCCCAAGCGCCATTACCGCACCTAAAATATCGTGATGCTCAACCTCGTAAAACCTTTTGTCCCAGCTTACAAGGATGGGGATTATGGGGAAATCCTCGTTTAATATCTCCTGATATCCGCAAACGCCGCACATCACCCTGTCAGCGCCCTCATAGCCGCCGAAAGCTGCCGTAAAAAGCCCTGCGGCCTTTGCCCTGCCCATGAACTCCTGAGCATCCGCCATGGAGAGGAAGCGGGTATACAAAGAAGCGCCCGTTTTTTGCGAGCGCATAATGATTTCGTCAAGCCTTGCCCGCCTTATATTATCAAGCATGTCAATACACGGGCAGCTGATACAAAAGCCTTGAAAGCAGGCTGATTATCAGCTCCAAAGCGAAATAGGCCAGCAGCGGCGATATATCGATGGGTACGTTCGTGGGAATGAACCTCTGGGTGAGCGCCCTGAAGGGTTCGATCACGGGCGAAGTCAGGCTGCGCAGAAACTGCATCAGCCTGCTCATCGGGCTTACAAACCATGAAAGCAGGGCGGTTATCACTATAAGGGAAGTGTACACCTGCGCAAGGTAGATAAGCGAGCGGATGAGTATGAACGCAAACTTAGGCATTACTCAGCGTTTCTCCTGTAAAGGTTGGAGGAAATGGTGCCGGTGCCGATGCCGCCGGAAGTCTGGGTCTGTGCCTGTGCCTGATTAGAGCCGTTCTCGTCGGAGAAATTGCCGCCGATCTCCACGGTGGAGGGAGCGATCAGGTATGCCTGATGAGCTACGGGCTTGATCTTGGCGTTGATGGCATAAGCGGCGCCCGAGAGGGTGTCGATGATGCGCTGGCTCTCAAGCGCGTCGAGAGTCTGCATATTGATAAGCACGCTCTTGCCGGCAAGAAGATCGTCGATAACGGTCTTGGTCTCGCCGTGTTCGTTCAGCTGATAGATGTTGGTGTTATGCTTGCTTTCGCCGCCGGAAAACTGCACAGGATTTCCTCCTCTGTTATTATTGACGCTCGCAGAGGCAGCGTTTGCGCTCTGAGCACCCTGAGTCTTGCCGCCCTGATAAGCGGTGAACTGAGGATTAGACTGATACTGGCCCTGCTGAGCCTGATAGGACTGCTGCTGATAAGCGCCGGCCTGATAGCCGCTCTGCTGATAGGTGCGGGTGTTCTGTTCCTGCTCCTGCTCGTCCTCGTACTCCTCTTCGTCTTCTTCGGTGGTGTCTACGCCGATCCACTTAAGAAACTTCTTGAAGCCGCCGTTCTTTTCTTCGTTGTTAGGCATTTTTGTTCCCCCATAATTATATACGCACTAAAGGTCATTTTAGCGGTAGGTGATCATTTTCTGATAACCGAACCCTTGATGAGCGCGTTGCTCTCCAAAGGCTCGATGATGGCATAGGAGCCGTCGTCCACGATAACATTTACGGATACGAAGGTCTTTTCCTTATCTTTAAGGTATACGCCCCTCTGCCCGTCCTTGGTCTTTACGGATTTGAGCGGCACCATGAGCCCCTCGGTGCGCTCGCCCACGGAAATGTGAGTTATGCGCTGGTTCAGAAGCGAGCCGATATCCTGATCTATCTTCAAGGTCACCAAAAGCTTGCCGTCGTCCTCCTTTGCGGACTCGACATAAGCCTGAGCATCAAGATAGGAATAATCGTCGATATTTACAAGCACGCTCTGACCGGTGCCGTGGGTCCATTCTTTCTTGCCTGCGGTAAACACAAGATACCAGCTGTCGGGATCGACAAGACGGTAAAGAGCCTGCTTGCTCTTGATCTGGGCGTCTACCTGAGCGCTTTCGCCCGATACGAGCCTTTCAACATCGGCTGTGGTCAAAGCCGCGATATTGGAAGAGGTAAGGACAGATTCCATGCCGTCAAAGGCAAAGCTGATCCTGCCCTCCTGAGCGGCCTTATAGCGGGTTCGCCATGCTTCAAGCCTGCCGATCAGCTGATCCTCGTCTCCGTAGAGAGTCATCAGCTGCGCGTCTGCCTGAGCGACGGAGGAATTGCGAAGGTATTCCTGTCTTTCGCTAAGAAGCGACGCCATCTGAAGCTCGAGCTTTGCGATGTTCATATCTCCGCCGTCTATTGCGGAAATGATCTGATCGACCTTTTCGTCAATATCTGAATCCAGACCGGTCAGCTTGGTATCGACTATCTTTCCAAGAAGGCTGTCGCGCTGATATTCCTCGATCTGAGCGCGGATGCTGATAAGCTCGCTTTCGATCTGATCGATGTAGCCTGCGGCATAGGTATCCATTATGGTCTGTTCGCTTTTTACATCCTGACCTTCGACCACGGAATAAACGATCTTGCCCACGGGATCATCCATGTAGCAAAGCTCGTCCCTGATTATGAGCGCGTCAAAGCCGCTGCCCGTGGTATCATAAGCGCCGTAGCCGACGGTATAGCTGCCGCCGCCCGATATCAAAACGATGGGAACTATGATAAGGGCAAGCAAGACGGCCACAAAAACCAAAAAGCGGGGGTTTATCTTTACCTTGACCTTCTTTTTCTTCTTCTTGGAGCTGCTTTTGCTTTCGTAATAAGCGCTGTACTGCTCTTTATAACTCAAAACCTCACCATCCCTTCCAAAGGGCATAAAGAGACTTATACTATCATAATACTAAGTTTAACATACATGCGAAAAAAAGTAAACAAATTATTGTTGGAAATATCATCCAAACGGGCTTTGGGCGCTTACGCTATCTTTGAAAATATCATTCTGCCCGAGCCGGTTCTGATAACCCTTGTAACGATAACGCCGACCTGTTTGTTCACAAACTCTTTTCCGCCGTCGATGACGATCATGGTGCCGTCTTCCATGTATGCAACGCCCTGCCCCGGCTCCTTGCCCTCTCTTACGACGCTGACCAAAAGCTCGTCGCCCTCAAAAACGGCGGGGCGAAGGACCTCGGAAAGCTCGTTCAGGCTCAGCGCCTTCACCTGAGAAAGCGAGGCTACCATGCCAAGGTTATGATCATTGGTCACTATTGAGGCGTTAAGCTTTTTGGCAAGCTTCAAAAGCTTTGCATCGGTGGGATCGTCCGAGTCGTCCTCGTACACTCCGCAGACAACCTTGTTTTCACCGTCCTGAGACAGGGCGGAAGCCATATCAAGGCCGCGTTTTCCTTTTTTGCGCTTCATTTCGTCGGCGCTGTCGGAAAGCAGCTGCAGCTCGTCCAGAATAAAGGCGGGGACGATTATCTCTCCTTCAAGGAAGCCCGATTTCATAACCCCCAGTATCCTTCCGTCGATAAG
This sequence comes from Clostridiales bacterium, assembly GCA_015056005.1. Lineage (GTDB taxonomy): Bacteria > Bacillota > Clostridia > Christensenellales > UBA1750 > SIG373. The sequence continues at coordinate 24,089 of SVHB01000036.1, read as the reverse complement.
CACGGAGGAATCCAGAAGCTTTACGCTGCCGTGGCTTTTGCCCTCCATGCCGAGCTTGTTTATAAACTCGGTAAAGGAGGTGTCGTCATCCTTGTACTTTTTCATAAAGGGAAGCTCGGGCCATCTTCTTTTCGCGGTGCGCGTGCAGAACACGCCAAGGGCGATATACGCAAGCGCGGAAAGCGCAAGGTATGAGCCGCTTTGCATGCTCCTGAAAAGGCTGGAGATAAAATATGCGACCACAAGGCCGAAGATAAGACCTATCGCGCCGAAAACAACGTCGTAGGCCTGCATATTTGCAAGCTTCTGCTCGATCCTTTTGCTCATCGAGCCAAGGAACCTGTTGATGGACGGGGAAAAAATAAAAAATATAAGTGCAAATAAAATAACGGTTCCCACGTCTATCATCGATTCCAGCAAGGGTCTTTGATCGAGCCATGCCTGCGCAGCCTTTGAAGAGACCACAAGCGATGAGAGCGCCATGCCCAAAAGCCCGCCCATAAGTGCGGTGCCAAGGCGTGCTCCCACGCTGCTTTTCATGGTATCACTCCTTTTTTATTCTATATTATATATATCAGCGCGCCTGCCGGTAAAAAAGGGCAGGCGCACGGATAAACTTACATTACACCGGGAAATATTTTTATTTACGGGGTGGGTGTGGGCTCCGGAGTCTGCCCCGGGATGGTGCCGTCCCCGTCCTCGGCATCGGTGATCACGATCTCCTCAGGGGGAGGAGTGGGCGAGGGAGTGGGCTTGGGAGTGGGCGCAGGCGGTGCGCTCTCGCCGGGCAGGAGGACTTCCTTGTAGACGATGGTGTCGTTTTCAGAATTGCCCAGAGAATACCAGGCAGCATATCTTCCGTTTACGATTGGCTGCATGCCGCCGTCCTTGTCGGAAAGCTTTGCATAGATATTTTCCTCGTAGAAATACGCCCAGATCTGGGAATTTTGTGCATATACCAAAATGCCGTCGCCCAAAGCATAGCCGGTAACGCCCTCTGCTACTTTTATGATATTTGAGCCGTTGCGGTATTTGATGTAAAGGGAGGAGCCGGGCGCCCAGTTTTTGTCTATCCACGCCCAGACGTCGCCGTTGGTGATAGGCTCATGTACATACATTTCGGGGCAGAAATACTCGTATTCATAGCCGTCGACCGCCAGCTGGCTTATCTGGCAAAGGTAGATCGCGCTGTGTTCTTCCACGGCACGCTCTTCCTCGCTCTGGTGAGGATCGGGCGCTGCCCAGATGACCTCGTCTCCGTAAATGGAGGGCGCGGAAACGCCGTAGGTCGCAGCGTCGTTTAAGCTGGTCACGGCAAAGTCTTCGCCCACCGCAAGTTCAAAGAACCAGATGTCGTCGGTCTTTTCCTCGGTCTGCTCTATCCAGACAAGGTAATCGTCATAAAGCCTGAGCTTGGGCAGAGCCTGCTTGGTGCTTCTGAGCTGATATACCTCGAAGGTACCGTCTTCCTTGGGCCTGAACCTGTCGATGTAACAAATTTGATTGGTGCCGTTCTGGTTGGTATCGACGAACACCACCCAGCGCTGATTGACCTGAGTTTCGTATATCTCGCCGTTTTTGACCGTGGCAGAGGCAAGCTTGGTTTCAGTTTCCTCATCCATATCATAAAGGAAGAGATTTTCAAGCACCGGCAGCCTTGCGGAGCCCGTGCCCGCGCTGTAGACCATCTCGCCGTAGGAAAGACCGGGGAGGTTGATATTGGCATCGGAGGATTTGACCTTCTTTGCACCTTCGGAAAGGTCTATCGCAGTGCTCTGGCTCTGACCGGGCTTGGGCGAGGGGGTGACTATAACCTTTGCCTGACCGATATCGACCAGAGGCTCAAGGGTGCCGATAACGGTCTCGGGCGGCAGGCTCGTATCTGCCTGAACGGGCTTGCTGTCCTGACCAAACACTATAACGGCAGCAAAGATAAGCACAACGCAAAGCACGAAGCAGGCGGCTATGATGCCGATGGTCATCATCTGCTTTTGGCGCTTCTTTTTAAGCTTTGCGCGCTTCCTTGCCTCGATCTGCTTTTTGGTAAGCTTTCTGTGCTTTTTATGAGCATACGTAGGGGAATGCTTGGCTTCTGCCTTTTCCGGGGAAGAATTTTCTTCTGCCGAATTCACATCCGAAATTTCGGAAGGCTCGCTTTTGACCGAGGTTTCTTCAATATTTTCGATATTTTCGGTATTTTCGGCGCTTTTGAGAACTTCTTCCCTCTCGTTCTCGTTTTGATTATCGTTGTCAGGATTGACCTTTTTGATATCGATATTGTTGTCGCTCATTTCCTTCACTCCATAAAGACGGATACGCGTTATTGCATATTCCATCATATTATAACATGTTCTTTTCGTGAATGCAAAAAATATTGACTTTATGCTCCAATGAGATATAATTCATGTAAGGACAAAGCGCAGGGGCGCAATATAAGGCACAAGGGATCGCGTTTCATCCCACAAAATAAATACTGCCGGGAGCAATCATCATGCAGAAGCAGAATTTTATCGCCAGCCTTTATAACGGCTGCAAAAGAGGCCTTGCCCGATTTACCGAGGGCGTGTTCTACAAAGGTGACCGCAACAGCAAAAACCGCGAGCGGCTCTTTGCGTTCAACCTTGCCAGCAATCTGAGGATAAACCTCATAGGCGGCAGTTTCCTGACCGGACTTTTGCTTTTGATGGACGCGGACGACGGGTTCATCGGTCTTACCTCCATGATCTCGACCGCCGCAAACGTTTTGCAGATCATCGCGCCTTCGCTCATAAACAGGGCGAAGAACCGCAAGCGCGTGCTGCTTATGATGAGGATAGCGTTTCAGATAGTAAACGTAATCTTCATAGGTCTTATCCCCATGTTTCCCGTATCGTCGCAATTTAAGCTTATGCTGGTTGCGGTATCGCTTTTGTTCGTGCACTCGCTCTCTGCGCTGCACGCGCCTTCGATATCGACATGGCATATAAAATTCGTGCCGGGAAACATCAGGGTGCGCTATTATGCTCTGTTCAACCGTATAAACGGCATACTCGTGTTCGTCGGCACCCTTGTCGCCAGCAAGGTGCTTGACATATTCAAGGCAAACGGACTTGAGTATATGGGTCTTCTGACGCTCAGAGCGATAGCTACGATCATGCTCATAATCGAGATAGTGATGCTCATCAAGCTTGACCCGCCAAACGACGAGGACGAGCACAGGGTAAGCTTAAAGGAAATGTTCACCCTGCCGATAAAGGCAAAGTCCTATCTTTGCACCGCAGTTGCCTGCACCGTGCTTTGGAACGTGGTCGCAAATATCCCCGGCTCCTATTACACGGTTTATCTGCTTGACAATGTAAAGGTATCCTATACCTTCATTACCACCGTCAACTTATTAAACTTGCCAATGCTTATGTTTGTTACACCTCTTTGGTCAAAATATAAGCAAAAAACCAGCTGGATGGTGCTTCTTGCAACTTCCATGGGCATATATGCCGTCCAGTACCTCATTTTCCCCTTTGTGACCGCAAACGCGCTGTGGCTGTATGTCGCTGCCATGCTCTTTGCCTGCTTTGGTGCTGTGGGCATAAACCTTGCCTTCGGCGGCATACCTTATATGAACATTCCCAAGGAAAATCAGTCGGTGTACATCGCCTTTTATTCGACCATAGCGAACATTGCGGCCTTTACCGGCGTTACTATCGGCAGAACGCTTATTACCGGCACCACCGATACTGTCATAAACTTCCTTGGCATAGAGATGATAAGCAAGCAGTACTGGCTGTTCTTAGTCGGCTTCGGCATGCTTTTAGCCGCAGGCGCGCTCTACCTTATTCAGAAGAAATTCCCTCAGAACGACGGATGATCCCATCCTTTATAAGTTTATAATTTCGCATTATTTTCCCCGGAGGTATACCAATAATGAGTTTTCTTCGCCGCCTTTTCGGCAACACCAACGACGCCGAGTTAAAGCGGCTCAATAAAACCGTAGCAGAGATAAACGCGCTTGAGCCTTCCATTAAAAAGCTTTCCGATGCTCAGCTCAGGGCGCAGACCGAAAAGCTCAAAAACGAAGTCAAAAACGGAAAGACGCTGGACGACATACTGCCCGAGGCGTTTGCGACCTGCAGAGAGGCCATGTGGCGCACCCTTGGCAAGCGTCATTTTGACGTGCAGCTGATCGGCGGCATAGTTCTGCATCAGGGCAGGATCGCCGAAATGAGAACCGGCGAAGGCAAGACCTACACCGCGGCGCTTGCGGCTTACCTGAACGCGCTTTCAGGCGGCAGCGTGCATGTGGTTACCGTAAACGATTACCTTGCCCGCTTCCAGGGCGAGGAGATCGGCAAGGTCTATCGCTTCTTAGGGCTCACCTGCGGCATAATCACCCACGATATGGAGCCAATGAGCCACAAGGAGCAGTACGCCTGCGATATAGTTTACGGCACCAACAACGAGTTCGGCTTTGACTACCTCAGAGATAATATGGTGGTCTATGAAAAGAACATGGTGCAGCGCTCCCTTGATTTTGCCATCGTTGACGAGGTGGACTCCATCCTTATAGACGAGGCAAGGACTCCTCTTATCATTTCCGGTCAGGGCGAAAAATCCACCGAGCTTTACACAGGCGCGGACAGGTTCATTTCCACTCTAAAGCCCGCAGATTTTGAGATAGACGAGAAGCAGAAGACCGTAGTTCTGCTTGAAACGGGCGTTAAAAAGGCGGAAGGCTTCTTCGGAGTCGAAAACCTTTCCGATATAGAAAATACCGAGCTTACCCATCACATCAATCAGGCGCTTAGGGCTCACGCCATCATGAAGCGTGATATCGACTATGTCGTAAAAGACGGTCAGATAATCATCGTAGACGAGTTCACCGGCCGCCTTATGACGGGCAGAAGGTATTCCGACGGATTGCATCAGGCGATAGAGGCAAAGGAGAGGGTCAGCGTTCAAAGAGAGAGCAAGACCCTTGCCACCATCACCTTCCAGAACTATTTCAGGATGTACAAGAAGCTTTCCGGTATGACGGGTACCGCCAAGACCGAGGAAGACGAGTTCCAGTCCATTTATTCCCTTGACGTTGTCACCATCCCCACCAACAAGCCCATGATAAGGGAAGATCTGCCCGACAGGATATATAAGACCGTTGAGGGCAAATACAGGGCGGTCGTGCGCGATATAGTCGAAAAGCACAAGACGGGTCAGCCCGTGCTTGTGGGTACCGTATCGGTCGAAAAGAGCGAGCTGCTCTCAAGGCTGCTTTCAAGGGAAGGCGTGCCTCACACCGTGCTCAACGCCAAGTTCCACGAAAAGGAAGCGGAGATCATCGCTCAGGCGGGCAAGGTCGGCTCCGTTACTATAGCCACCAACATGGCAGGCCGAGGCACCGATATCCTCCTTGGCGGCAACCCCGAGTTCATGGCAAGGAAGAAGATGCGTCAGGACGGCTTTGAGGACGGGATGATCGACGCGGCTCAGTCCTTCAACGAGGATGTTGAAGACGAGGTCAAACAGGCCAGAGAGGTTTACCGCGATCTGGTAAAACAGTTCTCCGTCGAGACTCAAAGGGAGCACGATGAGGTCGTCAAAAAGGGCGGTCTTTACATCATCGGCACCGAAAGGCACGAATCCAGGCGAATCGACAACCAGCTCAGAGGCCGTGCAGGCCGTCAGGGCGACCCGGGTCTTTCCTGCTTCTATCTCTCGCTTCAGGACGATCTTCTGCGCCTGTTCGGTTCGGACAGGATGGAAGGCATAGTATCCCGCCTTGGCATGGGCGAGGACGACGTTATCGACGCAAAGATGCTCTCCAAGCAGATCGAGAACGCGCAGAAGCACGTTGAAGGCAGGAACTTTGACACAAGAAAGCGCGTGCTTGAATATGATAACGTAATGAACACCCAAAGGGAGATCATTTACGGTCAGAGAAGAGAGGTGCTGGCGGGCAAGGACATCCACGCAAGCATCATGGATATGCTGGATAAGCTTATCGAGCACATGGTAGGCTCCTACTGCCCCGACGGTGTTCCTGCAGAAGAATGGGAGCTGGGTAAGCTCAACGCGGAGCTTTCCAAGTATTTCCTTGAAGAGGATCATTTCCATTTCACCGAAAAGGAATTCCTGCGCCTTAAAAAGGATACCATTATAGAAGACCTCAAAAAAATCGCTTACGAAAAATACGCCGTGCGCGAAAAAGAGGCCGAGGACTGCTCCATCTCCATGCGCGAGGTCGAGCGCGTGGTGCTGTTAAGGGTAGTGGACGACAAGTGGATGACCCATATCGACAACATGGATCAGCTGCGCCAGGGCATAGGCCTCAGGTCAGTCGGTCAGAAAAACCCCGTGCAGGAGTACCAGTTCGAGGGCTTTGATATGTTCGAGGCAATGGTCGAGTCCATACGCGAGACCACGCTCAGGATGCTGTTTGCAATGTCGTTCAGAAAGCCTGTTGAAAGAAAACAGGTCGCGACCCCGACAGCTGTTTCCGGCGGCGGCGCTCCCGAGGTCAAAAAGCCCGCTGCAGCTTCAAAAAAGCCCGGCAGGAACGACCCTTGCCCCTGCGGAAGCGGTAAAAAGTATAAGAATTGCTGCGGCAGGAACGAATAGATCCTAATTTTTACGTATTTTGTTAACAGATTTTATATCGAAAAAATATTTTCGTAAAATTTGCTCCAAAACTATTGAAAAATTTGGAAGTACGTGTTATAGTATTAATCGGATGAACCAATTGTATTTATTACTTTTTGAACGGAGGAAAACACAATGAAAAAGTCCCTTATCGCTCTTCTGCTCGTCGCTATGATCGTTGTTCTGCCCTGCATCGCTATGGCAGCTGTTGATTATGCTAACAACACCGATCCTTCTGACGCTCTCGATCCTCAGGATTCCGCATGGCTCTACTACAAGCCCGCTGTAACCATCAAGACCGAGACCTCTGCTCCCGCTGCTGATGTTGTTATCCCCGCTTCCGGCGTTGCTTCTTTCGCAGTTATCGCTTCCGTCGTTGCTACCCTCGGCTGCGCTGTTCTGCCCAAGAAATAATCTGAAACGATTAACGAGCAATTAAAAGCAATTAACGTCCCTGCACGATGTGCGGGGACGTTTTTTTTGTGTTTTTTTGGGGGGGGAGGTACGTTCGAGAGGTTTCACCTCTCGAGCTCTCCACCAAGGGATTTCATCCCTTGGATCCCGAGATTTTGGGTTGAGTAATTTCATACTGCGGCTTACGAGGAACCCGTAAAGTATGGGTTCCTCGTGATCAATTTTGCGGGTGGCTATACGATAGAGATTTGGACAGCCCATCGCCCGTTTCTCTTTTACGAGAGCAAATTCAAACCGTGTCAAAGTATCCGCGTGCGCGGATATAAAAGAACGCGAAATTTATGACGGCTGAAGAACAGGTTAGTTTTTTAAGGCAAAACCGCCCCCTCGCGCACATATCGCGCGCCGCAAGGCGCATATCGCGTTTGCGAAGCAAACATATCGCTCAAACTATCGGTGTTCTGTTTGGGCAAGAAAAAGTTCAAACATGGACACCTCATCCGCCTCTTCGAGGCACCTTCCCCTCAAGGGGAAGGCAAGTATTTATTGATCACTCAGACAATTTAGCTATAACATAATTTTTCAAAAACTAAAGCTTTTAAGTATGCATAGCTTTCTTGGCTTCCCCTTGAGGGGAAGCTGTCAACCGAAGGTTGACTGATGAGGTGTCAGAGCATGAAACATCTGTTGTATAACAGAAACGGCTGATTGAGTATCCAAATCTCTGTCGCATAAATTCTCACAAAAGCGATCACGATGAACCCATACTTTACGGGTTCATCGTAAGCCAAAGCAAAAATGCCCTAAACCCCAAAGCCGCGGAGTCCAGAGGATGCAATCCTCTGGTGGATGAGGGCTTGGGAGAAGGCAACGCCTTCTCCCAATAATAAAAAAAGCAAACAAAAATATTGACATTCCCGTACAGGGGACTATAATATAAAAGGTTGATGAGCCGGGAGGGGAGGCATTGTGATGTTTGCTGTGATCGGTGCTGTAAGCGGGCTTTTGGTGGGCGCGCTTCAGGCAAAGCTTATGCAAATCGCGCTGAGGACAGCGAAGTTTTCGGGCAAGGTCATGATGTATATCGCAAAGCTGCTCTTATGGGCTGCGCCGATGGTGCTGCTTGCGGTATTTTTCGGCATATGGCCCGTTATCGCGTTTGCGCTTACGGCGGGACCCATGTTCCTTATCCTATCGCTCATAATGCTCAAAAAAAGCAAATAAAGAAATCGCAGGTGAAAAAGGGAAATGCTTGAGGTAAAGATTATCCCGGAATCGTTTTATATCGGACCGATAAACGTCGGTCACTCCGTCATCATGGCCTGGATGACCATCGGTGTGCTGATCGTGCTGTTGGTCATAGGCCGTCTTTTTTTGCGCAAAATGAAAGACGTGCCCACGGGCTTCCAGAACTTTGCAGAGCTTCTGGTTGAGAGCATGTACAACTTTGCGCACTCAAAGATCGGGGAGGCGGCAGACCTTGCGGCGCCCTTGGTCATGACCTTTATGGCGTATGTTTTTTGCTGCACGTTCATTGAGATCACGGGCGTAGCTCCCGCGACCGAGGACATTAACTGCACTCTGGCGCTTGGCATATGCTCGTTTTTGACCGTAAATATCGTAGCTATCAGGTATAAGGGGCTGAAGGGCAGATTCAAGCTCCTGGCAGAGCCCTCGCCCGTGGTTTTCCCGATCAAGATTTTAACCGACCTTATCGCGCCCTGCTCGATGGCTATCCGCCTTTTTGCAAACGTGCTGGTCGGCGGCGTTATAATGCAGCTGGTGTACATGGCGATCCCCTATGTTGTGCCCGCTGCAATATCGGCGTATTTTAATGTTATCCATGTTATGATACAGACCTTCGTCTTCGGTCTGCTCTCCCTCACCTATATCGGCGAGGCGCTGGGTGAAGAGGATTGATCTGATCAGCATATTTTGTAAACTTTCATAGGAAAAAAGGAGAAAAACAAAATGTCTACTATCGGTTTCATCGCAATCGGCGCTGCTGTTGCCGCTCTTTGCTGCGGTATCGCCGCTCTTTCCATGTCCATGGCCACCGGCAAAGCCGTTGACGCTATCGCCCGCCAGCCCGAGGCAGCAGGCAAGATCAACTCTTCCCTCATGTTCGGTCTTATCATGATGGAAACCACCGCGGTTTACGCTCTGCTCGTAGCTATCCTGCTCATCTTCGTGCTCGGCGCAGCGTAAGGAAAACAGAGGTAAGGCAAAATGGAAGGATTGTTTAATCCCACTACGGTCCTTTTGCACCTTTTCAATGCGGCCATACTCTTTGTTGCCCTGTTCTTTTTGCTGTATAAGCCCGTGAGGAAGTTTATGCAGGAAAGAAGCGCAAGGATCGAAAACAGCCTTAAAGAAGCCGAGGAAGCAAAGAAAGCCGCAGAGGAGATCGCCAAAAAGGGCGAATCCGTTATCGAGGAAGCAAAGCTTCAGGCCGCAAAGAATATCGCTGAGGGCGCCCAGAGCGCAAACGAACGCGCGCAGTCCATCATCGACTCGGCAAACAGGCAGGCTGAGGAGATCATAAAGAAAGCCCGCGAGGAAGCAAACAGCATCCTGAATACCACAAGGGCGCAGATGGCAGACGAAGCTGCCGAGCTTGCAGTCGAGATCGCAGCGGCGATCCTTGAACGCGAGGTAAAGGCGCAGGACCATAAAAAGCTCGTAGATGAGTTTATCGAAAGCCTGTGAGGTGCAAAAAATGATCACAGGAACCATCCATACCGCAAAAGAGCTTGATGAAGTCACGCTTGAAAAAATCGCGGGTAAATTTGAAAGGCTTTTGGGCGAGCGCGTGAATTTTGAGATCGACATTGACCCATCTCTTTTGGGCGGAGTCAATATCGAGATCGCGGGCAGGATGTACGACGGCTCCTTAAAGGGGCAGCTGGTGCACGTGCTCAAAACCTTGAAAGATCAGGAGAGTTAATAAATGAGCAATCTTGATTGGAAAAGCATAGGAAACGAGCTGCGCGGCAGGCTCAAAACCTATAAGCGGACAAACGACGTGCGCGGCGCGGGCGTAACGCTATATAGCGGCGACGGCGTTGTGCGCCTCTCGGGTCTTATGGGCTCCAGAAACGGCGAGCTTATAGAGTTTGAAAGCGGCGGCTACGGCATCGTTATGAACCTTGAGGAAAACGAGGTAAGCGCAGTGCTCTTAGGCGGCGATGCGGACGTATCGGTCGGCATGCGCGCCTTCGGCACAGGTCAGGTGCTCTCCGTTCCCGTCGGCGAAGACCTTCTGGGCAGAGTCGTTGACCCCTTGGGGCAGCCCCTTGACGACCTTGGCAGCATCCACGCTTCCGCATTTCGGCCCATGGAAGCGCCCGCGCCCGGCATACTTGACAGGCAGAGCGTGCATGAGCCCCTTGAGACCGGTCTTATCTCCATAGACTCCATGGTGCCTGTTGGCAGGGGTCAGAGAGAGCTTATAATCGGCGACCGCCAGACCGGCAAGACCAGCATCGCGGTCGATACCATAATCAACCAGAAGGGCAAGGGCGTTTACTGCTTCTATGTTGCCATAGGGCAGAAGGCGAGCTCTGTTGCAAGGATAGCACAGCAGCTCAAGGAAGCCGACGCGCTTTCCTATACCACCATAGTCTGCGCCACCGCCTCCGATTCTGCGACCATGCAGTATATCGCGCCCTATTGCGGCTGCGCGATGGCGGAATACTTCATGTATTCTAAAAGGGACGCGCTTATAATCTACGACGACCTTACCCGCCATGCGATAGCATACAGAGCAATGAGCCTGCTGCTGCGCCGTCCTCCGGGCAGAGAGGCTTATCCCGGCGATGTATTCTACCTGCATTCAAGGCTTTTGGAGAGAGCGGCAAAGCTCTCCGACGAGCTGGGCGCAGGTTCGATGACCGCGCTGCCCGTGGTAGAGACCAGCGCAGGCGATATAAGCGCATATATCCCCACAAACGTAATTTCCATAACCGACGGCCAGATATTCCTTGATACCGAGCTTTTCAGGGAGGGCGTGCGCCCCGCTGTAAACGGCGGTCTTTCCGTTTCCCGAGTAGGCGGCTCTGCGCAGAGCAAGGCAATGCGCACGGTTGCAGGTCAGTTAAGGCTCGAGCTTGCTCAGTACAGAGAGCTGCAGGTGTTCTCCCAGTTCTCCTCAGACCTTGATCTCACCACCCAGAACATGCTCAAATACGGCGCACTTCTGACTGAGATACTCAAGCAGAAGAACGGCGCGCCCCTTTCCATGCCGCTTCAGGTAATGGAGCTTTTTGCCATCACAAGGAGCCTTATCCTTCCCGATTCCAAGATCGATTATGTCAAAAAGTTCAAAAAGGAGTTCCCGGATTTCGTGAGAAAGCATTATCCCACTCTTGAAGATAAGATCGAAAAGAGCGGCGCGCTTTCGGACGAACTGCAGGACGAGGTGTCCGACGCCGTAAACGACTGGAAAACCACCGCCGATATTTAGAGGGAGAAAAAAATGTCTTCCATTTCCGAAATACGCCACCATATCAAGGTGGTTTCCGATACGGCGAAGATCACAAGGGCCATGCACCTTATATCCTCTGCAAAGATGAGAAGGGCGATGGCGCTTTACGAGCAGAACCGTAGCTATACCGATACCGTCAGAGAGGGCATAGCCTATATCCTTGAAAACGGGGGCAAAAACCTTGATAACGATTCAAGGTTCATCCGCCCGCCCAAGGATGAAATTGAGCACAGGGACGCTTTTGCCGTGTTTGCAGGCGATAAGGGTCTTTGCGGCGGCTATAACAGCGAGGTGTTAAAGCTTGCTTCCCGCTCGATACAGACCCACCGCAAGGGAAAGCGCCCGCTTATCTACGCAGTGGGGCATATGACGGGCGAGCATTTCTATCATTTTGACGGGGATATAAACGATGAGTTTATCCACATCATCCACGACCCCAACCTTCATAACGCGGCTGCCCTTGCGCAGGAGCTTTGCGACAGGTTCATAGACGGCGAGATAGATACGGTTTATGTGGTGTTCACAAGGATGAGGAAGATCGGCATAATGGAGCCGGTATGCATTCGCGCGCTGCCTCTGGAAAGAAAATTCTTCCACATCGCACAGGGCAGGGTGCTCAACAACGCCGAAGCGCCCGTTTTTCACCCCTCGCCCGCAGATCTTCTGGATTCCATGATACCCGATTATGTAACGGGGCTCATATATTCGGCGCTGGTCCAGTCCTACGCAAGCGAGCATTACTCCAGAATGACCAGCATGGACGCAGCTCAGCGAAACGCCGACGAAATGCTGGCAAACCTGGGCGTTACCTTAAACAGGGCAAGGCAGAGCGCCATCACTCAGGAGATCACCGAGATCATCGCAGGCATTCCCGACAATAATTGAGGATCCAAGCGTTTTTATTTGAAAGGATTTTTTCAGATGACTACAGGTAAAGTCATTAGGATAATCGGCCCGGTCATCGATATCCGCTTTGACGGAATGACCCCGCCTGTCCACACTCTTTTGCATATAAAGGACGGCGAAAGCACCGTTGCCGCCGAGGTCGCTCAGCACCTTGAGGGCGGCGCGGTAAGGGCGATCGCCCTTGAAGCCACGGAGGGTCTTTCAAGAGGGCTTGAGGTCATATCGACCGGCGCGCCCATCACCATTCCCGTGGGCGATACCATGCTTTCAAGAGCGGTCGACGTGCTCGGTCGTCCCATCGACGGCAAGGGCGATGTTGCTTCCGACATACACATGCCCATCCACAGAAACGCTCCGCCTTATTCAAAGCAAAAGCCGGTAACCAAGGTTTTTGAGACCGGCATAAAGGTCATCGACCTTCTGGCCCCCTACGCACAGGGCGGTAAGATCGGCCTTCTGGGCGGCGCGGGCGTCGGCAAGACCGTGCTTATATTGGAACTAATCCGCAACATCGCAACGGAAGCGGGCGGATATTCCGTATTCACGGGCGTGGGCGAGAGAAGCAGAGAGGGCAACGATCTTTTAGCCGAGATGAATTCCTCCGGCGTTATCGACAAGACCGCGCTGGTGTTCGGGCAGATGAACGAACCTCCGGGAGCGAGAATGAGAGTTGCGCTCACGGGTCTTACCATCGCCGAATATTTCAGGGACATCAAAAAGCAGAACGTGCTTCTGTTCATCGACAACATATTCAGGTACATTCAGGCGGGCAGCGAGGTTTCGGCGCTTCTGGGCAGAATGCCCTCGGCGGTCGGCTATCAGCCCACCCTTGCTACCGAGGTCGGCATGCTGGAAGAGCGCATCGCTTCAACCGGCGATGGCTCCATAACCTCGGTTCAGGCGATCTACGTTCCTGCGGACGACTTCACCGATCCTGCGCCTTCGGCGATATTCTCGCATCTTGATGCTACCACAGTGCTTTCAAGGCAGGTTGCGGAGATGGGCATTTACCCCGCGGTAAGCCCTCTTGATTCGTCCTCGCGCATCCTGCAGCCCGAAATCGTGGGCGAGGAGCATTATTCCGTTGCCATGCGCGTGCTTGAAGCGCTGCAGAGGTACAGGGAATTGCAGGATATCATTTCCATACTGGGCATGGATGAGCTTTCCGCAGACGACAAGCTGACCGTTATGCGCGCAAGAAAGATCCAGCGCTTCCTCTCCCAGCCCATGTTCGTGGCTGAGGTGTTCTCGGGCATACCCGGCAAATACGTGCCCGTCAAGGATACCATCGCTTCCTTCAAGGCTTTGGTCGACGGCGAGGCGGACGATATCCCCGAAAGCGCGTTCTTCATGGTCGGCGATCTTGAGGACGCAAGGCGAAAGGCGTTTTCCGCCCGCGAGGAGTAAATTATGGCAGAGTTCTCTCTTGTTATAATCACCCCCGAGCGCAGGTTTTTCGACGGCAAATGCGAAAGCCTTATCCTGCCTGCCATCGACGGCTCGATCGGCATAATGGCAAACCACGCACCCATGGCTGTGGCGCTTGAAGCGGGAGAGCTGATAATGCGCCTGCCCGGCGGGGAAACAAAAACGGCGGCTGCCTCGGAAGGCTTTGCCACCGTGCACGACAACAACGTGCTGATAGTATTGCAGACCGCGGAATGGCCCGAGGAGATCGATATCAACCGCGCAATGCGCGACGAGCGCATCGCCAAGGAAAGGCTGCTCAGGCGTCAGTCGATGACCGAGCACCACATGGCAAGGGCCATGCTCACAAGGGCGATGGTCAGGCTCAGGGTATCGTCTCACAGCGATCAGAACACATTATAATCAAATATAAACAGAAAGCCCGGGCGAAATTGCCCGGGCTTGCCTTATAAAAAGCGCCCGCCGATAAAAGCAGCGGGCGCCCTTTTGTATTAACCAACGAGGAAGAACTTTACAAGGAAGATAGCGGAAATGATATAGGTCAGAACGGAAACGTCCTTGAACTTTCCGGAGAAGACCTTGATCACGGTGTAAGCGATGAGGCCCAAGCCGATAGCATGTCCGATGGAACCGGAAACAGGCATAGCGATGAGCATCAGAGCTACGGGAACCATCTGGTCAACATCGTCGAAGTTGACGTTCTTGAGACCCATGAGCATCAGAACGCCGACATAGATCAGAGCAGCAGAGGTGGCAGCTGCGGGGATGATGGCGGCGATGGGAGCGATGAACATGCAGGCGAGGAAGAGGACGCCGGTGGTCAGAGCAGTAAGACCGGTGCGGCCGCCGGCTTCAACGCCGGAAGCGGACTCAACGAAGGTGGTAACGGTGGAGGTGCCGGTGCAGGCGCCAACTACGGTACCGACAGCGTCGGAGAGGAGAGCTTCCTTCATGTTGGGCATGTTGCCCTTTTCATCGATCATGCCTGCACGGGAAGCGGTACCGACCAGGGTGCCGATGGTGTCGAACATATCGATGACGCAGAAGGTGATGATAAGGGTGATAACGGTGAACCAGCCGATCTGCATGAAGCCTTCAAAGTTGAACTTGAAGAAGGTGGTCTCCATCATATCCTTGAAGGGGGGTACGAAAGAAGCGGTTGCCAGAGAAGCAAAGGGATTCTGGCCAAGGAAGATCGCAGAGCCTGCCCAGTATACGACAGAAGCGATCAGCATGCCGACAAGAACCGCGCCCTTAACGCCCTTCTTTGCAAGAAGAACGATGGCGAACAGGCCGATGAACATGGTGGCTACGGTCAGTACCATGGGAGCATAGCCGCTGCCCATATTGGTGGCGGCGCTGCTTGCGGTCAGAGAACCGAAGAAGTCGCGCATAGCGTAGAAGGGACCGCCGGTCTCGGAATAGATGCCCGCGTTGGAGCCAAGGCCGATGTTCATCAGCATGAGGCCGATAGCGGGAGCGATGCCAAGACGTACGCCCAGAGGAATGGCTTCAACGATCTTTTCGCGTACATTCAGAACGGAAAGGACGATGAAGAGAACGCCTTCGATCAGGATGATGATAAGGGCTGCCTGGAAGGATGCAACATAGGAAAGACCGGTGATGCCGGCAATGTTTGCAACAACCAGTGCAAAGAAGCTGTTCAGGCCCATGCCGGGTGCCATCGCAAAGGGCTTGTTGGCTAAGAATGCCATGCAGAACATGCCGATAGCGGATGCAATGCAGGTCGCCATAAATACGCCGTTCCAAAGAGCAGAGCCGACGTCAAAGTTGGTCAGCAGGTTCGGGTTCAGAGCGATGATGTATGCCATCGTCATGAACGTGGTAAGGCCTGCTACAAGTTCGGTGCGCACAGTAGTCTTGTTCGCTTTAAGCTTGAAAAGCTTTTCCAAAATGAGACCCTCCTATTCGTTTTTGATACCTCTCAGTATCACTAGAATACTTATAAATTATAACAAATTGTGAACAACTTTTCAATACCGTCTAAGGAAGATTTTGGGGAGATATGGGGAAAAGAGGACGGGGGGGTTACGTTCGAGAGGGTTTCACCCTCTCGAGCTCTCTGACCAAGGGATTGCATCCCTTGGATCCCGCGGCTGTGGTATCAGAGAATTTATGCTTTTGCGTCGACGTGGCCGTAAAGGGTGGCCACGTCGAGAACAGCTGAGAGATTATTAAAACAGGATAGGAGTATTTTGCATGCGAAAGAAAATGTATCGTTGAAATGATGGAGCTTTGATTGAGTTTCTTATTACATAAACAGAACATTGATCATTTTAGCGATATAGCCTTCGGCTGAGATATTCACCTTCGGTGAGCGATATGTTTGCTTGCGCAAACGCGATATGCGCCTTGCGGCGCGCGATATGTGCGCGAGAGAGCTTTTGCGCCTTATCACAGTAACCTGTTCTTCATCCGTCATAAATTTCGCGTTATGTTCGTTACGCGCACGCAAAATACTCCGCCCCTTCCTCTCAGCCCTTCTCGATGGCGGCATACCTGCCGCCGCCATCGACAGCTTCCGCCTGACTTTCTAAAACCCCAATGCTGCGGGATCCAAGGGTTGCAAACCCTTGGGCCCAGAGCTCGAGAGGGCGCAGCCATCTCGAACGTTCTCCCGTCCCTTCGTCCCACTTGCCAGAGGTCGAAGGATGATATATAATGAGAGCATGAAAAACATAGACGAATACAAACTTTTCATATGGGACTTCAATGGCACGATAGTGGACGATCTTGAGGCGGGGCTTGAAGTACAGCGGATAATGCTTGCAGAAAGGGAACTTGAGCCGCTGAGCAAGCAGCGGTATCTTGCCACATTTTCGTTCCCTATCAGGGAATGGTACAGGTATCTGGGTTATGATATCGAGAAATACCCCGAGATTGCCAAGCAATGGAGCGAGCTTTATTTGGAGGAAGCGAAGGACGCGCCGCTTTGCCTTGGCGTTGAGCGGCTGCTCAAAGTGGCGTTCGGGGAAGGGATCAGGCAGATGATACTTTCTGCAGGGCATATGGAAATGCTGCTGCCCGAGCTTGAACGGCTGGGAGTAGGCAATTTTTTTGAAAAAGTATACGCCCTTGACAACCACTACGCGGACACGAAAAGGACGCTTGCCTTAAAGCTCAAAGTCGAGGCCGGGGAAGACCCAAAGAACATGCTGCTTATCGGCGACACGACAGAGGATCTTGAGATGGCAAGGCTGATCGGGTGCGACTGCGCGCTCATAGCATTCGGGCATCAGAGCATTGAAAGGCTCAAACGCGAACACGATAACGTATTTGCTGACTGCAATGGGTTATATAACAAGCTTTTTATGAGGTGAAAAAAATGAGAGAAAGAATTATACTTACAGCAAAGGACAACGTACCGATCAGGCTTACCAAATGGGCCATCGACGACCCCAAGGCAGCTGTGCTCATCCTGCACGGCATGGCTGAACATTCCTACAGATACGAAAGGTTCGCTTTGGAGCTCAACAAGGCGGGCTACACCGTTTTCGGCCTTGATTTCAGAGGACACGGCGAGGGCTGGGACAGGCTCGGCTTCCTTGCCGAGGAAGACGGCGAGCTGAAAGTGCTTTCCGATATTTTCGATTCCGCCGCATACGTGCGCGAGCAGGTGCCCGCAAAGCCCCTTTACCTTTTTGCACATTCCATGGGCACCATGTTTGCAAGGTTCTCGCTCATGCGGCAGGATCCGCTTAAAGTTGACAAGGTCATCCTCTCCGGTATCCCGGTCATGGCAAAGCGCCCCGCGCCTCCCAAGGATGCGCCCAAGTCAAGCAAGCCCTTCGGCTCGCTCAACGCCGCCTTTGCGCCCAATAGGACCGACGCCGACTGGCTGAGCAGAGACGAAGACGAGGTCGATAAATACGTCGCCGATCCCCTGTGCGGCTTTGCGACCACCCCCGAGATGGGCAGAGACGTTGCCAAGGCGAGCATGTACATCGCGCAAAGCGGCATTGAAAAGCTCCTGCCCGATGTTCCCTACGGCATTTTCGTGGGCTCTGTCGATCCCTGCGGCGGCGAAGCGGGCGCGGAGTATGTAAAAGAGCTCTGGACCGCCGCCGGCAAGAACGTGCGCACCTGGGTATATGAGGGCGCGCGCCACGAAGTGCTCAACGAGACCAACCGCGACGAGGTCACCCGCGATATGATCGCGTTCCTCGACGAATAAGCAAAATCTCTTTGTAAGGAGAAAGAAAATGGAGTACAAGAGTTATCTTTATCCCGAAGAAGCGGGCGTGCCGTCTTCAGCCCTTTTGGCTTTCCATGAATCGCTCAAAAAGAGCGGGCTTTGCCTGCACGCGACAATGATATTGCGCCATGGCAAGATCGTGCACGAGGCTTACTGGAAGCCCATCGACGAAAATTTCAGGCACAGGATATATTCCTGCTCAAAATCCGTCACTTCCATTGCCGTGGGCAAGCTGGTGACCGAGGGCAGGGTCAGGATAACCGACAAAATTTCCGATTATTTCAAGGATCTTCTGCCCGAAAACCCCAACCGCTATGTGCTTTCCGCCACCATCCGCGACTGCCTTATGATGTCCTCGATGAACAACGAGAACTCCTACAAGGGCGGCGGGGGCGAAGGCAGGCAGTACCGCGACTGGATCTGGTCGTTCTTCAACTCCAACGCAAACCACATGCCCGGCGCTTTCTTCCTTTACGACACCGCGGCTACCACCGTGCTGTGCGCGCTGGTTGAAAGGCTCACCGGCAAGACCTTCCTTGAATACCTGCGCCCCGAGTTTGATATCATGGGCATTTCCCCCAAGATCGACTGCGTGAAGACCCCCGACGGCATCGCCTGGGGCGGCTCGGGCGTTCGCGTTACCATGCGCGATTACGGCAGGCTGGCTCTGCTTGCCCTCAACCGCGGCGCATGGGAGGGAAAGCAGCTGATCGATCATCAGTATATGCTTGAGGCCACGACCCGCCAGATCGACAACGGTTCCTACGGCTACGGCTATCAGTTCTGGATGGACAGGGATAACGGTTTCTGGTTCAACGGCATGGGCAGTCAGTTCGCGTTCTGCTATCCCGAAAGAGACCTTATCATCTGCTTCCATGCCGATACTCAGGGCAGCCCCGCGCAGCCCATAATCGATGCAAAGAACGCTTTGTTCGATTCAATTTTAGACAGCGCGCTCCCCGCAGACGAAAAAGCTTTCGCAGAGCTTAAGGAGTTTACTTCCGATCTTAACATCGTCTGCCAGACAGGCGAGCTTTCCTCTACCCGCGAAAATGAGTTCTTCCAAAAGAAATACGTTATGGACAAAAATCCCATGGGCATCAAGTGGATGGAGTTCACCGTCGAATCAGGCGTTGGCGTTTGGAAGTACGAAAACGAGCAGGGCGTTTGCCGCGTTGAGTTCGGGTTCGGCAAAAACGTGCTTGGCAAGTTCCCGCAGGAGAATTATTACTACGACCAGATCGGCGTGCCCTCCGGCTATCGCTACGACTGCGCGCACTCCGCAGCCTGGGTCGAGCCCCATAAGCTCGTTATCCGCGGCTGGCTCATAGACAGATACCTCGGCAACTACCGCGCCGAGTTCTCCTTCATCGATGATACCGTCTCTGTCATCATGACCAAAACCGCAGAATGGTTCCTCGAAGAATATCAGGGCATCGCCTGCGGGTCGTATCTGAGGTAGGGTTTTTGGGGTGGGGGCGTTTTTTGGAAGAAGGCTTCGCCTTCTCCCAAAGATTTTTCTTCCCCTGGCAGATGGATTTTGTTCTTTAGTTATTTATGTGGAAGAAGGCTTTGCCTTCTCCCACACCCTCATCCACCAAGGGATTTCATCCCTTGGATTCCTGAATCTTTGGGATCAGTAATTTTATACGCTTGCTTACGAGTGGCCCGGCAGGTATGGGCCACTCGTGATTTATTTTGTGGGCGGTTAGGCTGTAGAGATTGGGACAGCTTATCGCCCGTTTCTATTTTGCGAGAGCTGATTCAAACCGTGTCAAAGTATCCGTGTGCGCGGATATAAAATAACGTGAAATTTATGACGGCTGAAGAACCGGTTACTGTGATAAGGTGCAAAAGCCCCCTCGCGCACATATCGCGCGCCGAAGGCGCATATCGCGTTTGCGCAAGCAAACATATCGCTCTTTTTGGGGGTACGTTCGAGATAGCTGCGCTTTTTGGTGAAGGGTTTCACCCTTCCCCAACCCCCCATCTGACCAGAGGATTGCATCCTCTGGACTCTGTGGCATTGGGGGCGACGCGTTAAGAAAACAGTCCGGTGGACTGTTTTTAGCCAAAGCCCGGCTCGGGTTTATCCCGAGACGCGGACGAGTAATTTTATACGTTGGCTTACGCGTTGCCCGTAAAGTGTGGGCAACGCGTGATTGCTTTTTAGGAAGGTTATTCTTTAGGGTAGTTACTAATTAAAACATGCTTACAGCGCATATTTCACGTCCCACAGGGACATTTAACTCTTCACGCGGCGAAAGCCGCGTTTCAATACGATCAACCCTGCATTACAAAAGAAAAGCGCAGGAGCTGAAAAACGGCTCCTGCGCTTTTATGATCGTTTACAGATAATATTCGTTTTCGCTGCGCTTTGCTGCAAGCGGCATCAAAAAGCCGTTGAGCTTTTCGCGGTGGGCGGGCATAAGGTCGCGGGCTTTGGTGGGGCAATTGACAGTGCAGGCAAGGCAGAGTATGCATTTTTCACCCTGTGTTTTGACCTCGCCGTTTTCGATCTTTATCGCGCCGGTGGGGCATATCCTTTCGCAGCTGCCGCAGTTCACGCAAAGGCTTGATTCGGTAACGGGCGGTATGGAGCCGCCTCCTCCCTGTTTATATGGGCGGCTGCCGGGGACGGTGAACTCGTTTGCTTCGCCGCTTTCAAGCTTTTTGAGCACTTTTTCTGCAAACTCTGCGATCTCGGCTTCGTCCTTTGCATCGGGGCGGCCTGCGCCGACCTGAGCGACCATGGAATGCTGGGCGTTGAGCGCGCCGGAGGCAATAACGGTAAATCCGCATTCTTTGGCGAGGTCGTTCATCTCAACAAGTGCGTCGTCATAGGCTCTGTTTCCGTATACTGCAAGGGTGATTATCTTTTTGCCGCTTCCGCAAACGGTCTTGAATCTCTCTGCGCAAACAGCGGGGATCCTGCCGCCGAAAACGGGTGCGGCGAACACGACCGCGTCGCCGGCAATCTCGGCCGCTTTGAAATCGCGGCTTAAAAGGTCGTGATGGGTTATATTTTCGCTAAACGAAGAGCAGAATATCTCACCTGCCTTTTTTGTACCGCCGGTAGGGCTGAAATAAAAGAAATCGAGGTTTTTGATCATATTGCAGCAGCTCCCATTAAATATTATGTGTATATTATAGTAGCTTTTTGAAATCAAAACAAGGATAAAATATGCGCGTTTTTGCTAAGCGCATGCGCAGGATGACTGTAGAAAAAACACCTGTAATATGGTAACATAATAGACATACTCCGACTCTGTATAAGGGAGCAATTTATATGAAAAACGATAAGCAGCTCGGTTCGGGCGCGATAAGGCTCAGGCTGTCCCTATCCGAGATATTTTATAATTTCTGCATAGCATCTTCAAGCTACAGAACCGTTTTTTTGCAGTCGCTGGGCATAAACGCCGGAAGGATCGGCATCATAGACTCGATATCTACCGTCGCAAACATCGTTGCTCCGCCCATCTGGGGCGCGATATCGGATAAGATCCGCTCTCCTCGCAAATGCTTTGTGCTGTGCCTGCTGCTCAACTCTGTGCTCATGGCGCTCATACCCTTTGCCGCAAAGATCGGCGCACCTCTTTATATCGGGATAATAGTGCTGCTTGCGCTGTCCTCGGTGTTCGGCGGTCCGGCAAACAGCATGATGGAGCAATGGCTCATCCGGATAGATAATTCGAACTTAGGTATCTCTTACGGCTCGGTGCGCCTTTGGGGTTCGATAGGCTACGCCGTTCTGGGCATGGTATACGCGATTGTGCTTGAAAAAATGGATATATCGACCGTATACTATCTCTATATTTTCTTTGCCGCGCCGGCGATACTGCTCGCGCTGAGCGTTCCCGAAACGGGAACAGATAAAGCGGAGAAGAGCACAAAGATTCGCTTTAAGGATATGCCGTTTTCAAAGCTGCTCAACTTCTGGATCGTCATATACATAATTTACAGCGCCGTGGGCAGCATACCCGGGAACTGGAAAAACACTTATTTTATCTACATGATGAACGATTACGGCTATGCAAGCACTTCCTTTGGCATATTCATGTTCGTATCCGCATGCTGCGAGGTGCCTGCGCTCATCGTGAGCAGGAAGTTTATAGACAAATTCGGCATCATAAAATCGCTCTATCTGTGCCTTGCCGTAATGGTTACAGAGCTTGCGCTTTATACTTTCGGAACTTCCATAGTGTATGTGTTCATAGGTCAGATCATAAAGGGACTGGCGCAGGGAATGATGATGGTCTGCCAGATGCAGCTCATATTCCGACTTGCCCACAAGGGACTTGAGACCACCACCCAGACCCTGATAGGCTCGATCGGGTCGATAGTATCCATCGTCGTTTCCGCAGCGGGCGGCTTTGTGCTTGAAGCCATGAGCATCCGCCCCTTCTTCGGGCTCATTATGATCCTTCAGGCATCTGCCGCGCTTGTGCTGTTTTTCGGCATATTATTTGGTACCCGCGTGCTTAAAAAGCAGCTGCCCGAGGGAATATAAAGCGGATCCCCCTCTTATGCGCAGCGCTTATATGTGTTATTATTTAAGGCAGAGCAATATATAAAGGAGCTATACCATGAAGGTGCTTTTTCTTGGCAACAGCCATACGTTTTTCAATGATATGCCAGAGCTCTTTGCAAGGTTTGTGCAAAAGACCACCGGCGAAAAGCCGGAAGCGGTGATGCTGGCATACCCCGGGCGCGATCTTAACTGGCACAGGAAGGAATACTTCGCCCTGCGCTATAACCTTATGTACGGCATGTATGATTACTGCGTCATCCAGCAGGCGGCGCATCCCTACCCGCCCATCGAAGATACCCTTGAAGACGGGAAATTCATTATCGATCTTTGTCATAAATGCTCGGTCAAACCCGTGGTGTATATGACATGGGCGGAAAAGCGCTTCCCCGAAAACCAGAAAAAGATGATCGACACCTGCGAAAAGCTGGCGAAGGATAATAACGCCCTTTTGGCGCCCATCGGGAAGATCTGGCAGAATGTTCAGAGATCTTTTCCCGATATCGAGCTTTACCATACCGACGGCGAGCACGCAGGCCCATACGGCGATTTCCTGATCGCAGCGACACTTTGCGAGCTGCTGGCGGGCGGCATTTCCGATGAAGTAAGCGGCATGGGCTTCAGCTTCTTTGACAGCCCTACCCCCGAAAAGAGATTCGCCATCCAAGAAAACAGAGATATGATAGAAATCAAGCTGGATAAGGAAAAGACCGATAATATCCTTAAAGCGGTAAGGGCGCAGCTTGACTGAATAAAAACGGCATAAAAATACCCCCGGAAGGATGCGTCTTCCGGGGGGCGTTTTTTTGCGGTGCTGAGGGAAAAACAAAAGCCTTTAGAACAACAAAAGTGAATAGTTGAAAAATTTGTTTTTGCAGTTTTTGTGTATGGATTCGGGCTCTTACTATAATGAAATCCTTGCTGCCGCAAGGATGAAATCAAATCCACCCACCCGCCGCCCTGGCGTATTTCACATTGCGAAGCAATATTTCACCCACCCGTAAGGGTGGATTTAGTTGAAAAAGCGACTTGTTAAAACAAGTCGGTTTTTCTGCGAAAGACTGACCAAAAGTAGTATAACACGAGGTAAGAAAGCCTAAAAGTAGTGTAAACCTACTGTCGCATCAGAAAATTGTGAGCTTCAGTCAGAAGTCTTTTTGAACTCTCGAACTGAAACACTGATATAGCAGTTTCATAATCCATTAAATGCACACTGCTTAACTCTGCCTCCTGTGCAGTTGGTACTTGGTCGGAATATTCAGCTAAAAAGTATACTATATGCTTCAACCTTGCTTCACCATTACGCATAAAGCTGTGCGTATCCTCAGTTCTAAAACCGTCGATCAACCGTACAGTCAAGCCTGTTTCCTCTGAGATTTCACGTAAAGCGGTTTCTATTTCACTTTCTGTTCCTTCTATATGACCTTTAGGGAATCCGTATATTCCTTCTTTGGAACGGATAATTACATATTTTATTGTACTGTTTCGCATGTGTAAACAAT
>SVHB01000035.1 GCA_015056005.1 Clostridiales bacterium | reverse complement strand
GGGAATATCACCGTCCGGGAAAAGCAGCTTTTCAAACAGTCTCTGACTTCCCGACTGATCGTTGCGGTAGAATACTACGATTTCCTCTTCGGGACCGCCAAGCTCCTTCCAGTTGGTTATCTCGCCTTTGTATATCTTTCTGATATCATCAAGGGTAAGGTTTTCCGTAAGGTTTGTGGTATTGCCCATGAATACAAGACCGTCGCTGCCGTACTGCTTCATTTCAACGGCAACGCCGTTTTTGTCAAGGTATTCCTGCTCCTCATCTGTGGGTGCAGCAAGCAGAGCAAGATCGATCTTCCCTTCAGCCAAGTTAGTCCAAGCGCCGTGAGTCTTGGAGCAAAGGGGTTCTGCGCCTTCAAAGTCATAGCCTCTTACAAAAAGATTATAAAGGCTGTTGGTGATTGGCTGACGCGCAGTGGAGCTGTCGATGATCGGGAAGCTGCCATCCGCAAAGAGCTTTCCGTTTTCGCCGGGGGTGGTGACTTCTTTAAGCTCATTTTTGGTCAGATCATAGGTGTAGTACTTATAGAAGGAGACATTTTCATAATAATAGTTTTCGTCGTGCCTGTCATAGGAAAGCCAAGCACGGATGAAGAGATTATCATCGATCCTGTCAATAACATCGATCATCTGTGCGTTTTCGATCCTGATGGAGCCTGCGGGGCGCTGATCCTTGTATACGTTTACAAAATCGACCTTCCACATGCTATCGATGGCGGTCAGGATATAGCTTCCGTCAGAATAAAAGACGTTTACCATTTCCTGATCGGAAATACCCAGGGTCATCTTTTCGCCGCTTTCACAGTCATAAACGGTGTTTGTTCCGTTTTCGTTGAAATGAATGACTCCATCACCCATTGATATCGCACTATAGTTCAGGTTTTCAGCTATCAACTGATGATAATCCTCTTTGGGTGACCATTTTACTATAGAATAGGAAGTATAGTCCTTGGACGGATTTGCAAAGTAAACGCTGTCGCCGTATGCGCTAAGCTCATTTATGGAAGTAACCGCGGTCGAATATATCTGCTTGCTGTTCCTGTCAAGCGCATTGAGCACAGGATATTCTTCTTGAGCCGCTTCGTCCCATGCATACTGCGAATAAAATACATAGTTCTCGGTTGCGCTGTAAAACAATACAATACCGTCTACGACTTTTGAAAGCTCCCTAGATTTTAGGTCAAACTCATATAATTCACCCTCGGACTGGAAAAACAGCGAATCGCCCAACCTGTTTACATTATGCGAAGACATATCCAAGACCAAGGTCAGTTCGCCGCCGTCCTTGTTCTGGCAATATATCCTTTCACCCTCAAGAGAGTTGGTAAAGAAGAAAAGGTCATCCCTTGTAAGGTCGATATCGGGTTCAACAAAAGGCTCCTCATCCTCCTGCCCGATCTGCTCCGGAACCGAGGTAGGATCGGCAGTTGCGGTTTCCTCAGCATTTGTGTTTGCTTCGGCATTCTCCGGCATTGGGGTCGCTTGATCGTCGGTATTCTCAGGTGCAGCTGTTGGGTCGGAAACGACAGAAGACATATCTTCGCCTAAAACGTTTTCTGTGCCCTGACACCCCGAGAGCAGGAGCGACACAAGCATAAGCAAGCTTATCAAAAAAGCAAAGGTTCTTTTCATAAAGGCACCTCTTTCCATATATTTCTTATTCATATATTTGACGAATCTTTACTAACTATTGTTGCATATCAGCCGGATATGTTATGCTCAGCGAATTTTTGTCAAACAGAGCATAGTTTTTTTCATACGACCCTTCGCTGCTCACCGGTGCGCCTTCTATATGAGGCACAGCTTTCTTCATCTGCAAAAGCAGCATATCGTTGTTTTCATCTATAACGCTTACATTTGTTTGATCGTGCAGCGGAATATTTTTGACGACCGCACCACGGCTTATTATGTTGATGTTCTGCATATCGTTATCAAGTCCGCCGGATGCTATCAAGAAATTTTCGTCATAATAAACAATGCTGTCGGTATATTCCAAAGAATAGATAAATTCTGCGAAGTCTTTAGTTTCGCAATCATATACCATTCTACCTTCATTGCAGTCGAAAATCAAGCTTCCGTTTGACATATTAAGCGAATCATAGCGGCAGTTTGGGTAAAGAAGCTTTATCTCATCGTCGTTTGGTGACCATTTGTACAGCGAAAGCTCAGTATAATCATCTGACAGCATGGCAAAATATGCGGTATTGTTATGGGCAAACAGAGAACTTACGCCGCTTAGCTCCATTCTTTTGATAGCAAAATCTCTTATGCTCATAGCGCACAGCCCAATATGATCACCGTATTCATCATCTTCAAAGAAGAAAATATACTCGTCGCCCGCAGCTAAGCATGAATATCTCCCCTCTGCCAATTTCTCGCTTTCTTCTTCAGAAAACCAATATACATTCAGGCTATTATCCTTTACATAATACACGCCCTCATCGGTTTTTGTAAACGACGATACAGGCCCTTCAACATTTGTTTCGTGTTTTTCAGCGTTTCCATCATACATCATAAGCTTTCCGCTTGCCTGATCGACAAAAAACAAACCGCCCATGTTTATCGTTTTTGGTTCTTCAAGCGCAGGCTCAGCAGCCTGAGTGCAGCCCGACATAAACATCGCGGCGGCGATCAGAAAAACAATCAATCGTTTCATGTTTTCAACTCCGTTTGGGAATGTTTTCCATATAAATAACGAAACGCCCGACAAAATGTTGCCTAAATAAGCAAAAAGCGGCGGGAAAGCCCGCCGCAAAAAGAATATTTACTTGATATACTTGCCGCGCAGATCTTCGACTGCCGCATCGACATAGTCCATGGAGAAGCGCTCGATCTCGCCTTCGTCGCACAGAGCGGAAAGCTTTGCATCAAGGGGTATCTGAGCAAGCAGAGGCAGATGCATTTCAACAGCAGCCTGTGCGGTCTTGCCTTCGCCGAAGATGTTGATCTTCTTGCCGCAATCGGGACAAACAGCGTAGCTCATATTTTCAACAAGGCCGAGAACGGGAATGTTCATCATGTTAGCCATGTTGTTGGCCTTCTTGACGATGAGGGAAACCAGATCCTGAGGAGTGGTAACCATAACGATACCCATGACCGGGATGGACTGGAAGATGGTCAGGGGAACATCGCCGGTTCCGGGAGGCATATCGATGAACATGATGTCGATATCACCCCAGTTGACCTCGGTCCAGAACTGCTTTACAACGCCGGCGATCATCGGGCCGCGCCAGATGACGGGGCTTTCCCTGTCTTCAAGCAGGAGGTTTACGCTCATGACCTTGATACCGCTTGCGGTAACGGCGGGGTTGATGTACTGACCGTCGCCGGAAGCCATGGTGTTCAGACCGAACATCTTGGGAACGGAGGGGCCGGTAATATCGGCGTCAAGAACAGCGGTCTTATAGCCGAGGCGGGCAAATTTGGAAGCCAGAAGGCCGGTGACGAGGGACTTGCCAACGCCGCCCTTGCCGCTGACTACGCCGATAACGTGCTTAACATTGGAAAACTCGTTGGTTTTCTCGATCATATCCTTGCGCTCGCAGGTGGAGGAGCAGGATTCGCAATTGCCGGAACAAGTGGACATTTTGTTACTCCTTATAAATAATAAATTATTTGACAGCGTATTTGATCACGCCCGAGCATATCGCTCTTTGGGTCACGTACGCTGAGATCAACCCGTCATTATCCTTGAGCGGAAGCGCAAGCGCCATGCTCACAAGCTCCGCCATTCCCTCGCCCTGCCCTGAAGGCAATTCAAAGCCGTTTTGCGCCATATCGCAAAGCACGCAAGCAGCCTCTTTTGAGATATTGGCAGCTATTACCTGAGGCATATCGGTATATATCACCGAAAGCTTGGAGACGAGGGATTTTTTGGATAATTTCAAACTGTAGCTCAGCTTGAGCTTTTGCGCGATGGCGCTCAGCTCAACCTGACTTGATTCGCTGAGGAAAAAATCCGCAGGCATGTTCTTGATCGGTTCTTTATCCTTTATATGATGCATCTACATTCACTCCTTATCAAGAACGAAAATATGCTTTACTTGATCTTCTCCTTGACCACTTCTATAGCCTTGAGCAGCTGAACATCGCTTTCTTCATCGGCTGTATAGATGTTATAGGTGCTTACATCCTGCGCAGATACCACATAATCGGGGGTTATACCCTCGCCGTGGATGCATCTGCCCGAAGGGGTATAATAATACGCGGTGGTAAACTTGACCATTGCGCCGTCCTTGAAGGGTATCTGGGTCTGAACTATGCCTTTACCGAAAGTCTGCTCGCCCACGACATCTGCGGTGCCGCTGTCCTGAAGAGCGCCTGCGAGTATCTCACTTGCAGATGCTGAATAGCCGTTCACCAAGATAGCCATGGGAAGGCCCAGATGCTTGCCGTCGGAGCTTGCCTCATACCTTGGGCTGTTCTTGCCCTCGGTATAATAGATCAGCCCTTCGGGAAGGAGCATATCGGCGATGGCTTCAACATCGAGCAGATAACCGCCGCCGTTATAGCGGACATCGAGGATAAGCCCTCTTGCGTTCTGGCTTTCGACATATGCGACCGCTTCTTCAAAAGCGTCAACAACATCGCCGACAAAGGAATCTATCCTTATATAGCCTATCTCGTCGATCATTTTATATTCGACATAGGTATAAACGATCTCTTTTCTCGTGATGGTGAACTCAACTTCCTCATCGCCGCGAAGGAAAGCAACCGTTACATCGGTGTTGGCTTCGCCCCTTACCATATCGGCAAGCTCGTCTGTACTCAGACCCAATATGCTTTGACCGTTTACGGCTATGAACCTGTCGCCGGGCATGATGCCCGCTGCTTCTGCGGGGCTGCCCTTAAATACGGTGGTCACCACGACATAATCGCCGTCAAGGAGCATCTGGACGCCAATACCTACATAGTTGCCGGATTCATCGGCATAAAGCTCCTGAGCTTCCTGAGGAGTAAAATAGTATGCATAAGGGTCGTTGAGAGCGTAGAGCATACCTTTTGCCGCATAATCAGAGGCCTGCTGAGCGTCGTATTCGGAATAAAAATACGTATCAGCCATATCGAGTATCTGGCTCAGCCTTGAAAACCTTGCAAGCTTTTCATAATCAGCTCTGTTTAATACCACGCTGTCGGAAGACTGCATGAAAGCTTCATATTCGTAGGTCGAAAGGGAGTATCCGCCGTAGAAGGCAACGACCGCCAAAAGCACGACACATACTATAGCAATTACTTTTTTGTACATCGGTCTCTCCTATTTGGTTGCGCCCGTTCTGATAGCAGCCTCGGCAACCGCCTTGGCCACATACATGCTGATACGCTTATCTAGCGCGGGAGGCATTATCTTATCGGGGCTGAGTTCGTTTTCGCCGACCATATCGGCTATAGCCTTGGCTGCCGCCAGCTTCATCTCATGATTTATGACCTTTGCCCTTACATCCAGAGCACCTCTGAAGATGCCGGGGAAGCAAAGGACGTTGTTGATCTGGTTGGGATAATCGCTCCTGCCGGTGCCCACGATAAACGCACCCGCTGCCTTGGCTTCTTCGGGCATTATCTCAGGCATGGGGTTTGCCATTGCAAAGATGATGGGCTTATCTGCCATGGTCTTTATCATATCGCCCTTGAGCACATTGGGAGCGGAAACACCGATGAACACATCCGCGCCTTTTATCACTTCCGCCAAAGGGCCGGAAAGCAGATCGGGATTGGTGACAGATGCAAGATCGGCCATCGCGGGATTGAGCTTTTCATCGCCTCTGACCAGCGCGCCGAAACGGTCTACCATTACCACATTCTTAGCCCCTGCGCTCAGAAGCAGCCTGCATATCGCAGTACCCGCAGCGCCTGCGCCGTTGATTACGATCTTGATAGAAGAAATCGCTTTTCCCGCCAGCTTGAGCGCGTTGGTAAGCGCAGCAAGCACGACAACTGCGGTACCGTGCTGATCATCGTGGAAAACAGGTATATCCAACGCTTCGATCAGCCTTTTTTCGACCTCAAAGCATCTGGGAGCGGCGATATCCTCAAGATTTATGCCGCCGAAGGTGGGCGCGATGTTTATAACGGTTTTTACGATCTCATCCACATCCTTGGTATCAAGGCAGATCGGAACGGCGTCAACATCGGCAAATGCCTTAAAAAGGCAGGCCTTGCCTTCCATTACGGGCATACCCGCTTTAGGTCCGATATCGCCAAGGCCCAAAACAGCAGTGCCGTCTGTAACCACAGCAACAAGATTGCCCTTTCTTGTATATTTATATACAAGCTCTTCTTCCTTTGCGATCTCTTTGCAGGGTTCGGCAACGCCTGGGGTATAGCAAAGGGTAAGGTCGTCCTTGTCCTCAAGCTTTGCTCTTGATATCACTTCTATCTTGCCCTGCCAGTTTTCATGCGCCAAAAGCGCGCGTTCACGCAGATCCATAAAGACCTCCTTCAAAAATCGGTCAGCTCTTGTTGTTGGCCGCATCCTGCTCAGCTTCAGCCTTTATTCGCTTGCCAAGGAGCATTATCAGCTTGAAAGTCGCGGCATCGTCAAACACCCTGAGATCGAGCCCCGTAGCATACTGCAGCTTATCCAGGCGGTAAACAAGGGTATTTCTGTGAATATATATATCACGCGCAGCTTCCGAAAGGTTGAGGTTGCATTTCATGAACATCTCGATCGTCCTTTGCATATCGTCGCTAAGAAGCCTTGAATTGCGCTTGTTGAACATCATGTTATAGAAATATCTGCAAACATCGTCGGGAATGGAGCTAATGATCCTTTCGATGATAAGCTGACGGTAAACGAAAACATTGCCCTGGATATCGAACATATCGCCAAGAGAAATCGCATGCGCAGCCTCGTCATAGCTCTCATAGAGCTTATAAATGCTGCGCCTTACTTCACCAACGCCGACCTTTATGTCGTGGCAGCCTATCTCCCTTGCGGTCTCGACTATCGCCTGCGCAAGCTCCATATCGTCTGCGGATTTGATATCGTCGCTCTTGTTGATAACAAGCAGCATTGTGGTGCGGTTGAGCATATAAACCGCCGCGCACTGAGACTCGGAGAATATCTGGTGCAGTACCTCTTCCATATCCTCGACATTATCGCCGCAGCGGATGATGATGCAGTATCTGTCCTTGTTTTCCGAAACATGGTAGCGGTGGATATACTTATTGGTATCGGCAATGCTCAGCTTCTGCATAACGGTCATGGCATAGAAGCGTTCCTTGCTCATTTCCTTGTTCTGAACATTGAGAGCGGCTTTGATGTATGCACAGGCCATTTTGCCAACATCCACGCCGGAATCGTCTTTACTGTATAGAGCAAGATAAAGCCTCGGCGCAACATCGACCTTGAAAACGGTCATATCGCCGATTTTTGTATATTCTTCGCTTGCAGAAATATCATTAACAGAAAAAACATGCTTGCCCGCCTGATCCGCAGGCATTATGCAAACACCCGTTGCATCGCACAAAAGATAGCCGGAGCTTATCGTGCTCAGGGTATCGTTAAGAAAAGCAGTATAGCTGTTATCCATGTAAACTCTCCAATAATATCATTATAATAATTATATAACAAATCTTCGTTTCTTACAAGCAAATGCAAAGGCATGGAGCGGGTTTTACCGTGAATTTTTTGTGTCAATTTAACTTGTATTGCGTATATTTTGTGATATGATTGAAAAAATTTGCGATATATGGTATTTTATTGTTTATAAGAGCTGATACTGAAAGCAGGAATGATATGAGCATCAAAAAGAACAAAAGCCGCATCGATCTTACAGAGGGACCGATATTTTCAAATCTTCTGAAATTTGCCGTCCCCATACTGTTGGGCAGCATAGTAACGCAGTTTTATAATATCGCAGACTCCGTGATCGTAGGACAATTTGTGGGTTCGCAGGCGCTTGCCGCGGTTTCGGCAAGCTCACCGCTGATGAGCTTTATCAATATGTTCATGATAGGCTTGTCTTCGGGTTCAAACGTAATAATCGCTCAGAGAATGGGCGCAAAGAACCAGAAAGCCCTGCAGGAAGCGGTGGGTACCGTTTCCTGTCTGACCCTTATCTGTTCTGTATTTATAACCATACTCGGTCTTTGTATCTCCAAGCCCCTTCTGAGGGTTTTGGGCACCCCCGAAAACATCTTTGCCGATTCGCTCAGCTATATCAGCATCGTTTTCTTGGGTACCATAGGCAACATGGTATATCAGATGGGCAGCGGCGCGCTAAGAGGCATGGGCGATTCCTCGTGGCCGTTCTATTTCCTTCTGCTTTGCAGCGTGCTGAACATCGTGTTCAACCTGCTTGCTGTAGTGGTTTTAGGCCTGGGAGTTATCGGCGTAGCAATCGCGACCGCGCTTGCGCAGCTTATTTCAGGCATCGGTATTCTTTTTAGGCTCAACAGAGGCGGATACGGGGTCAAGGTCTCTTTCTCCACCATGCGCCTTAGCAAAACCGAGAGCGGCAGCATAATCGCCATCGGTCTTCCAGCTGCTATCCAGAACGTTGGCAATTCCATCGCCGCGCTTTGTGTGCAGACCTCGGTAAACTTCTTCGGCTCCGATTTTATCGCCGCAAACAGCATCGTGACCAAGGTCGACGATATGATAAACATTCCCATAATGGCGCTCAGCACAGCCCTTTGCACATATGTCGGGCAAAACATGGGTGTGTTCAGGATGGACAGAATCAAAAAGGGCATAAACGACAGCATATTGAGTCTTTGCGCGCTGGGAGTATTCATGTGCGGTATACTGATCGCCATGCGCAATGTTTTCCCGTATATGTTCACCACAGACGCAAACGTAGCCAGAATAGCCGGAGAAGGTCTTTTCATAATGTCGTTCATGTGCCTCTTCCACGGCATTGACCGCTGCCTTGTAAACGCAATGCGCGGTGCGGGCAAATCGGTCGTTCCCATGGTCACTGCCCAGTTCGGCGCGTTCTCAAGAATACCGCTTGCCTATTTCCTCGGCGTTTGCACAGGCAATTACAAGGGCATTTTCTTTGCCCTGCTCATAGCTTCCTTCCTCAGGACCGTTGCCATCGCGTTTTACTATTACTGCGGCGGCTGGAAGAAGGCGGTCGCAAAATTCGAAGAAAAACACAGACAAAAAACAGCTGAAGCTTAATAAAAAACGACTGCAAATGCAGTCGTTTTTCTTTTATTATTGATCGAGCGTCATATAGTAATACGCAGGAAGAGCGGACCAGCCGTGGCAAAGCGAGCCTGCGCTGCCAAAATCGCTGGCGCCGTCTATAGTCTCCCAGAAGGTGGTTGCGCCGTCTTTGAGCATTTCAAAATACACTCTGTCGATCTCTTCAAGGATAACAGGAGCATACTTTTCCTTGTCCAGATTCAAAAGCGCATCAAATCTGAAGCTGTTCATGCTCAAGGTATTGGGGACAACATTGTATTCAAGTTCCCCTGCACCGTTTTGGGTAAGTATTTTTATGATGTTTTCCTTATCCACATCATCGGCCGCGCCGCAGAGCAGGCATACGCTGTTGGTGAGCACGGAATACTGATCGCGGCATCTGTTGTCAAAGGAGATAAAGAGCTTGGCTTTTTCGTCAAAGAACTCTTTTCTGATGCTCTTATTTATTCTTGCTGCCATATCGGCGTAATACTCTGCATCGTAAATCGAGCCGCGCATTTGGGCGATATAGGAAAGGTTCTGAAGCGCGATCGATAAAAACGCATTGAGCGGGGCTTCAAGCGCCTGAACGTGCTCATCTCTTAGCCTTCCTGACATGCCTTCGGACCATTCGTAAAAATTCCAGAAATTTTCGCCCGTGAAATTATAGATAAGCCCGTCTTCCCTTTGCTTTTCAAGGAAAGTGTCCATGAGCTTTTTCAGGAAATCGTATTTGCTGCCCACAAATGCGATATCCTTGGAATGATCAAGGTATTCACGCATCTGGATAAAATAAACAAGGCTGAACATGGGAATGGGGAAATCCAGCCCTGCTGGGAAGCAGAGCGAAAGCAGCCCGTCTTTTCTCAGTCCATGTGATATCAGCTCAAGGCATGCCCTTGGGAATGCGGTCTCCCCAAAGGTATAATAGCCGCAGAGCATCTGATTCCTTGAATCCATGGTATACAGCGCCTGTTCACGCCAGGGGCAATCCTCATAATGCTCGTGCATGCATTGTCTTAGTGTGTTTACGCATACATCGTATATGCTTTTGCGCAGAATATTATCGGTCGCATACGGCTTTACATCAAGGGGATATATGGTCTCGCGCATGGTAAGGACCGATATAACAGCTTCTTTGCTCAGGATGAACATCTGAACATATCTTGCGCCCATCCTGCGAAGCGGGTTCATGAAGCGATTTTTGCCCTTTTTCGCTCTGAACCTGAAGCTGAAATTCCTGCTGCCGATAGTGGTGCGGCATCTGCCGTCGATGAGATGCTCACCCCAGCCGACGAGCACATCGCATTCCTCCGGCACATCTATCTCAAATTCGATAAAGCCGGCTGTTTCTCTGCCCATATCGGATATAAGGTATACCCCGTCCTCGCCTTCACCGCAGGAAAATTCTACGCTCCGGCTGCCGTTGAGCACACCGCTGTTTGCAGTAAACGAAAGCGCGGCGCGCTGCATGAGCTGACCATCATCATCTCCACCCATGAGCTTAAACCCGCCGCCAAAAACCAGCTTTGACAGGAACCTTTCCTTGATCTCCAATTTTTTGATCGGTCTTTTTACCAAATTGACAGGCAAGCCTTTAACCTCAAAGCTTTTTTGAAAATCACCGCCGATATCGTTTGCATCATAGGCAAAGGTAAGACCCAGCTGGCTCGTTATTGAAACCGACCTGTGAGGAATAAAACCCTTTGATCTTCTCGAGGGTGTATCGGCCGAAGACGAAACGATCGCTTTTCCGTCTTCCAAAAGCTCGAATATAACCCCGGCAGGCTTTCTTATATAGGTCTGGCTGTCCTTGCCCTCATGCCATACGGTTATGATAAACTCGTTTTCGCCTTCGCTCACAAAGCCGTTCAGGTCAATTTCATCATAAACCTTATAATCGGGATAATCGCCGTACTGCCCGAAAGCAACCAATTCTTCGCCCTTGTATATCGCATAATTGCTGTCCGCGCTGATGTTCAGCCTGTGATCGCCGCTTTTTCCTTCAAACGAAAGATAAAAATCGAAATACTCGTCATCAAGGCAAGCCTTGCTGCCCCAGATCCATATAGCTTGAGAAAACATATTATGTCCTCCAAACGATCATTTTCTTTTTTTAGTTGATTATAGCACCATACAAACACGATTGCAATAAGCTGCAAAATCAGGTTTTTATTGACTGTTTACATTAATATCCTTGAAAAACAAATGGTATTCTGTTATAGTAAAATATACATAATCAATAAAAATTGAAAGGATAATCATAATGGTTGATCTTAAGGCTAAACCCTATTATCTTTCGGATGAAGATATAGCATGGGTAAAAAATACCATCGCATCCATGACCGACGAAGAAAAAGTAGGTCAGCTCTTTTTCCAGCTCACTGCGGGCATTTCAGAGGAATACTTAAAGGAGCTCATGGAAAAATATCACCTTGGCGGCTGCCGCTATAACGGAATGCCCGGCAAGATGGTCCAGAACCAGAACCGCATACTTCAGAAATACGCAAAGGTGCCGATCTTTATCGCCTGCAACACCGAAGCCGGCGGCAACGGCGCCTGCGCAGACGGCACTTTTATCGGCAGCGGTATCAAGATCGGCGCGACCGGAAATGTTTCCTATGCCCATGACCTTGGCAGAATGGCAAACGAGCAGGCTGCGGCGATCGGCTGCAACATGGCATTTGCTCCCGTCTGCGATATCCATTACAACTGGGAAAACACCGAGATCGTGAGCCGCGCTTTCGGCAGCGATGTTGAAAGAGTCGCCTCCATGAGCAAGGCTTATATGGATGGCGTACACACCATCGACGGTTTTGCATCCGTTGCAAAGCACTTCCCCGGCAACGGTCAGGATTTCAGAGACGCTCATATCTCAAACAACCTCAACGAAATGAACGAAGAGGAATGGATGGCAACCTACGGCAAGGTTTATAAGACCCTTATCGACGGCGGTCTTGACGGCATTATGGGCGGTCATATCATGATGCGCAACTATATGCGCGATGTTAACCCCTCCGTTAAGGACGAGGACCTCCTGCCCGCCACCCTCTGCCCCGAGATCATGACCGGTCTTCTGCGCGATAAGCTTGGCTTCAATGGCATGGTAGTCACCGACGCTTCCCACATGGTAGGCATGACCGACCGCATGACCAGAAAGGAAATGCTGCCCGCCTCCATCAACGCAGGCTGCGACATGTTCCTGTTCTTCAACGATCCCGACGAAGATTTCAACACTATGCTTGATGCATATAAGAGCGGCGTTATATCCGAAGAAAGAATGACCGAGGCTCTTTCCCGCATCCTTGGCCTTAAAGCTCACCTTGGCATGAACAAAAAGAGCAAGGAAGAGCTCGTGCCCGGCGAAGAAGCGCTCGCAGCCCTTCATGCTGACGAATACAAGGCTGCCGCAAACGCTATCAGCAAGGATTGCCTGACCCTTGTAAAATATAAGGACGAAGGCGTACTGCCCCTTGATCCCAATACCAAAAAGCGCATAATGATCGTTCACATAAAGGGCAACGACGGCCCCATGGGTGCACTTATGAAGATGGCGATGGGCGCCACCGGTGCAAAGGCGACTCCCGCAGAAAAGCTGCGCGATAAGCTGATCGCAAAGGGCTTTGATGCATTTATCTATGAAAGCCCACTGGATAAGCTCAAGAAGGAAATGGCAGAGGGCAAACCCTTCAACTTCAACATGTATTTTGCCGGCAAGAACGCTATTTCCGATTTCGTTTCCGGTCAGGATGTCATCATTTCCCTGTTTGATGTTATGAACGGTCGTCCCTCCTTTGGCATGTCCAAGGGCGGCGGTGAAATTCCGTGGTACGTATACGAGCTGCCCGTTATCGGCATCAGCGTAGGCGCTCCCACCATGCTGGCTGATGTTCCCATGCTCAGGACCTACATCAACGCATACGACTCCAACGAAGATACCCTCGACGCTCTGGTCGATGCGCTCATCACCGGGCCCGAAGCCTTCAAGGGCAAGGATCCCATCGACAGCTTCTGCGGACTCTGGGATGCAAGGATCTAAGCGGAGGGTAACATGTCCGTATTTGATACTTTTACAAAAAAGCATGATTTTCTGATCTGCGTGGATTCCGATGGCTGTGCCATGGACACCATGAATTGCAAGCATTTTAACTGCTTCGGTCCCTGCATGGTCGATGAATGGGAGCTTAGCCAGTGGAAAGACGCCATCCTTTCACGCTGGAACGATATAAACCTTTTTACCATGACCAGAGGCATCAACCGCTTCAAGGGTCTGGCAATGGCCTTATCCGAGATCAACGATAAGTACAAGAAGATCGACGGTATAGATACCCTTGTAAATTGGGCAAACACCGCACCTGCGCTCTCCAACGACGGTATTATTGCCGCGATCGAAGGCTGTACGGATCCCGTCGGCAAAGCCTGCCTTGAAAAGGCTCTTTCATGGAGCAAAGCCGTAAACAGAAACATCGTCGCTCTCCCCGAAGAGGTCAAGATCCCCTTCCCCGGAGCAAAGGACGGGCTTGAAGCGGCGCACAAGGTCGCAGACGTTGCCGTTGTTTCCAGCGCGAACAGAGACGCTGTTGAGGAAGAATGGACCAAGCACGCTCTTATCGACCATGTTGACATTCTGCTTGCTCAGGATGTGGGCAGCAAGGCGCACTGCATTTCAGAAATGCTGAAGCTCGGCTACGACAAAAAGCACGTGCTTATGGTAGGCGACGCTCCCGGCGACTGCGATGCGGCAGAAAAGAACGGCGTGTTCTATTACCCCATATTGGTCAACTCGGAAGGCGAAAGCTGGAAGGAACTGATCGATACCGCTATCTCAAAGCTTCTTGACAGTACCTACGAGGGAGAATACGAAAACGCAAAAAAGCAAGAATTCTTAAAAAACCTCGGCGGCTGATAAAATCACAGCTCACTGAAAATTTCAGTGAGCTGTTTCATTTTATATTTCATTGTGATATAATCAATGAAATTATCTGTAAAGGAGCGATAGCATGGCACCGGATAGATTCGATCCTGCTAAGGAAGCCGTTCTCAACCCATGGAACACAACAAAGCCCGTTTTTTATATGCCTAAGATCGGCATTACCTGTTTTTCAAAGAAACTGATCGATCGTATATGCGAAGTTTTCGCTCCCGAACAGATCGCATACTTAAAAAACGCCAACGGCAGAGTTCCTGTGTATAAACTGAATTACAAGGGCATTGATATCGCTCTATATATGTCCTATGTTGGTTCTGCATCCTGCGCGGCAGCGTACGAAGAGATCCTTGAAATGGGGCTTGAAAAGCTGGTTATGTTCGGTTCCTGCGGGGTTTTGAGCAAAGATATTGAGGATCTTTCCATCATCATACCAAATTGTGCACTCAGAGACGAAGGCGTCAGCTACCATTATGCGCCGTATTCAAGAGATATCAGCGTAAACGAAAAATACATAGATGAATTCAAGCAAATACTTGACGAGCACGGGTATACTTATACCGAGGGGAAAGTCTGGACGACAGACGCTCCTTACCGTGAAACCAGGGATAAGGTCGAAAGATACAAGAGCGAGGGCTGTATTTGCGTTGATATGGAATGTGCGGCGATGAGCGCTGTTGCGAAGTTCAGAGGAAAGGAATTTTTCCAGTTCTTCTACGCTGCAGATAACCTTGACGGCGTAAAATGGGACAAGCGCAGCCTTGGAAGCTCGGGCGATCTTTCAGAGAAAGAAAAGGTCGTTTTGCCGGCGCTTGAGCTTGCGCTCAAAATGATCTGACCTACCTTACCCTGCCCTTTAATTTCCAGTACGATACCGCAAATTTTATGAAGATACCGATGTAGACGATCAGCAGCACTATGTACGAATGGTACAGGAAATTGGCAAGAGGGATGTGAGCGAGGTTTCTCTGCACAAAAAGCTGGGGAATGATGATCAGGAAGAAAATCGCAAGCAGCGGGATCATCCTGCCCTTGAATATCCTCTCTATCATCGCAAGGCGGGATTCATCGTCACAGAAGATGCCCTCATCCTCATTTGCCCGGGACTTTGGCTTTCTGAAATAGCTGTAGCCCATCCACTCAGTTATGTATTCCCAGCCGCAATCGGCAAAAAGCTTCAGATATTCGGCCTTGTTTTCAAGGCCTTCTTTATTATAATCGAGCTGATATATGTATTCCTCAGGCTCACAGGAAGCGAACACAAAAACGAAAGGCGGATAGAACTTTACAAACCTCCAGCCCTTTTTGTGCATTAAGGCCAGATATTCCTGTTCCTGTTCATAATCGGTTATATCAAAAAATCTGAACCCGAGCTTTTTCATTGCGCAGCCTCCTTCATATTCCTATAAAGCCTTTCTATCCTTGCCATTTCAAGCGACAGCACCTGTTTGCCAAGGTCGGTAATGACATATATCTTTCGCTTATCCTCTTCCCTGACAAACGATATCAGCCCGTCTTTTTCCATTTTGGAGAGGCTTCCATACATGGTACCGGGGGTCAGGCGAATTTGCCCCTCAGTCAGCTTTTCCACCTTCTGCACTATACTGTATCCGTGCATTTCCTCCCTCAGGCAAAGCAGGATATAAAACCCCGTTTCCGTCATTGGGACATACACCTTTTTGATATGCGGATCCATGCTTGCCTCCCATATTCCGCCGCGATGTATCGCACTGCGTAGTATATATTATATATAGCACTGCGATATATATTTGTCAATAGTTTCCCGATTAATTTTTGCAAAATGAACCTTCATCGATGAAAAAACGTCTATAAAGGCGAAATCGATTTCACCAGACATATAAGGAGGTGATGATGTGGATGGATTTGAAGAGCTTCTTGAGCGGGAGAGGTCAAGCATAGAGCGATATGTACGCTATAAGCTGAACGGAACATCCGACGCTCAGGATATAATTCAGGAGGTATTTCTGACCGCTTATCAAAAATTCGATCAGCTTAAAGATACCGGCGCATTTAAGGCTTGGATGATAAGCATAGCCGCAAACAAATGCAGGGATTATTTTAGGCAGAAAGCTTCCAAAATGGAGCTGCCGATAGACGAACTGAACGTAAGCGAAATGTCTCTCAGCCGCTATGGACTGACTGTAAACGAAACAGTGCAGGAAACGCTTGAAAAGCTGGGAAACAAGGATAAACAAATACTGTATCTGTATTTTTTCAAAGATATGCCCCAGAGCGAAATAGCAAAGGCGCTGAATATCCCAATAGGCACGGTCAAAAGCAGGCTGCATACGGCAAAGCAGAATTTCAAAAGCATTTATCCGCATCGGACCGAAATTGCAAAAGGAGGAAGCAATATGAAAAAGCTGCCCAAATTCATGCCCGAATATAAAATTGAACAGGTAAACAATTCTCCCTTCAGCGTAAAATGGGAAGAGCTCATGGGCTGGTTCCTTGTACCAAGGCTTGGTGAAGAGCTCAGCTGGGGAATGTATGACATGCCCTCCCGCCTTTTAGACCATGTGTACGATATGAAAGTCACGGGAAAAGCAAAAGTACACGGGATAGAGGGCGTTGAGCTTACCGCAAGAGAATCCTCGTACTCGGATAAAGATGATGTGATCGAGCGTACCTTTATCGCCCAGCTTACCGATACTCACTGCAGATACCTTGCCACCCTTAGAAATGACGGAGATGTACGCAATTACATCACATTCCTTGACGGCGATGAATTCATACCAAACTGGGGCTTTGGTCAGGACAACTGCGGCAACGAGACCAATCTTTCGGTTAAAGGAGATATTCAGCGCAGCGGCAATACTGTTATAAGCGCGAAAAAGGATTTTCTGCTTGATATTGTCGGCAGATACAATGTGACCATAAACGGGAAAACCTATGACACAGTCTGCGTAATGGATATTGAGACCTACAACAGCGGTGTGGTATCGGAGCAATTCCTTGATAAAAACGGAAGGACGATCCTCTGGCGCAGATTCAACCGCGACAACTGGAAGATCGACAGATACAAAAAGCCCTGGAGTGAGCTTCTGCCCGAAAACGATAAGCTTACCATTAACGGCGTGACCTATGTGCAGTGGTATGACTGCATCACCGACTACATACTTTAATAACAAAAGGCAGGAGCGTTATCCTGCCTTTTTTGAGCTGTATCACAATACTTTTAGCTCTTTACGATAGATTTTGAATTTGATATCTGGTATAATCATAGCATCAAATCAAAACAAGAAAAGGAGAACCGATATGAGTTTCTCTGAATCCAAATGGAATGTAGACGCTTATAAGCTTCCAAACAGCGGCGTTGAATTTACCTGCGCGGATGATGCTCTGAAGGCTGTTTTTGACGACTGCGAGCGGCTTTGCAAGCTGAACAAGAAATACTTTGGCGATTATGAAGTGCTCATCGAGGGCGCAAAATATAACGGCGTATGGCTCGAGACCCAGCCCATGGGCGGCGAGATGTACGCAAAGCGCGATCTTAGGGTCGCACTTGCAAACATGCTGATCTTTTTCAGGAATCAGCGAAAGGACGGCAAGCTCCCCGGCATGATCTCGCAGCGCGATCTCTGGTCGGGTCTTACCGTGCATTACGACTGGATGCAGGGCTGCTTTTTGCCCTATGCGGCGCTGAAGCTTTATTATCTTATAAAGGATCGCGACTATCTGAACATGCTGTACAGGACTCTTGCGGATTTCGACGCTTATCTTTGGTCCTGCCGCGACAGCAACTCAGACGGCTGCCTCGAAAGCTGGTGCATCTGGGATACGGGCGAGGACAACTGCACGGTTCAGATGCTGCACGGCTTAAAGCAGCCCGATCACGGCGCATGGGGCAAGGACACCCCGCCCACCGACAGAGCCCCCTTCCCCTATGAATCGCCCCAATACATGGGCTATTCGTACGCATCACGCATAGTGCTATCCAAAATATCCGAGATACTTGAAAACTCAGAAGCCGGGCTTTGGAAAGAGAGGGCAAAGGAAGTACAGATTCGCGCAAAAGAACGGCTCTGGGATGAAAACCGCCACGCATTCTTTATGCGCGATGCAAGCGGCGAATTTGTAAACGCTCTCACTCAGGAAAACATAAAATGCATGTACATGGGCCTTATGACTCAGGATATGGCGGACAGCTTTGTAAAAGAGCATCTTTTCAACGAAGAAGAGTTCTGGACGCCCTATCCATTCCCCTCCATTGCCGCAAACGATCCGTATTTCCATGTAAATAATGAATGCTCCAACTGCGCCGAGCTCTTGAACAAGCTTGGTACTGCCGCGCACGATCTGGATGACAATTCCTGGTCAGGCCCTTTGAGCGGTCTTACATGGCAAAGGAGCATCGATGCGCTCTTAAATTACGGCTATCACGCCCAGACAGTTTGGGTCGGCAAGCGCATTTTAGAGCTTCTTAAGAAGCACAGGCATTATGTGCAGAACTATCATCCCTTCACGGGCGAGCCTGCCAAGGGAGATAACGGCTACGGCCCCACAATGCTTGCCGCGCTTGAATACATAAGCTTCCTTTGCGGCGTGAACCTGCAATATGACAAAGTATATTGGAGCACTGCAGAAGGCATGGGAGAATTTTGCTACACTCAGGTGATGGGTGAAAAGAAATATACCTTGGAATCCGACGGTAAAGCTATTTTCGCATATATCGACGGAAAACAGGTATTCTCTTCCGTTGCAGGCACTCGCATAGTTACCGATAAAAACGGAGCCTTCATAGCTGCCTTCGGCATCGGAGAATCCGAAATCGATTTTACATTTACAAACGCCGAAACCACCTTTAACAGCAAGCTTGAACCAAATCAAAGCTATACACAAAACGCATAACAAAAGGCCGTGCCAAACAGCACGGCTTTATTTATGTAAATAAGGCTTAATATCCGTTTCTTCTCACGGGGATGTTCTGTTCATATAGGTAATCCTTTACCTGACCTATGGTAAACTCGCCATAATGGAAAAGCGAAGCTGCGAGCACTGCGTCGGCGTGGCCGTTGTTTATAACATCGGTGAAATGCTCCATTTTGCCCGCGCCGCCCGAGGCGATAACGGGAACGCCCACGATATCCGCCACAGCTCTTGTGAGCTCCACATCATAGCCTGCCTTGGTGCCGTCCGCGTCCATGCTGGTGAGCAAAAACTCCCC
Organism: Clostridiales bacterium; assembly: GCA_015056005.1. GTDB lineage: Bacteria > Bacillota > Clostridia > Christensenellales > UBA1750 > SIG373. The sequence continues at coordinate 10,553 of SVHB01000035.1, read as the reverse complement.
TGCACCGAGCTTATAGGCCTGCTCAGCCCATTTAATGGCTTCCATGCCCGTGTTGATCCTGCCGCCGTTCAGATAAACGTCCCATCCGCTCTGGTCGAGCCTTCTTTTTGCGTCGATGGCTACGACCACGCACTGACTGCCGAAACGGTCTGCCGCATCGCGGATAAGCTGCGGGTTCCTTACCGCCGCTGAATTTATACTGATCTTATCGGCGCCGCAATTGAGGATGGTTCTGAAATCTTCAACAGTGCTTATACCGCCGCCAACGGTGAAGGGAATAAAAACCTCTTCCGCAACCCTGCTTACCATATCGGCAACGGTCTTGCGCCTGTCGTGGGACGCGGTTATATCGAGGAAGGTCAATTCATCCGCGCCCTCTGCGCAATACCTTTTGGCGCTTTCAACGGGATCGCCCGCGTCGCGCATATTTTCGAACTTTACGCATTTGACCACGCGCCCGTCCTTTATATCAAGGCAAGGGATTATTCTTTTTGCAAGCATCAGGCGTCCACCTCCCGTGATATAAAGTTTTTGAGGATCTGCATGCCGACCTGCCCGCTCTTTTCCGGGTGGAATTGTGCAGCGAAGATATTATCCTTTTCAACTGCAACGCAAACAGTCTGACCATAGGTAACATATGCGCTCACGATGGACTCATCCTTTGGCTGCGCGTAATAGGAATGGACAAAATACACATACGGATCCAAATCCAGATGTTCAAACATACGCGCTTTTTTGGGGAATTCGAGGCTGTTCCAGCCCATATGTGGGATCTTAAGTCCTCTGTCCTCAAATCTGACTATTTTGCCTTCAAACACCCCAAGTCCTTTATAGCCCGGGCTTTCCTCGCTCTCGTCAAAGAGCAGCTGCAGCCCCAGGCAAATGCCCAAAAACGGTTTGCCCGAAAGCGCTGCTTCCCTTATCGTATCGCGAAGGTTCAGATCGTCTATCATCTGCATCGCCCAGCCGAAAGAGCCCACGCCCGGCAGGATAACATGGGAAGCGTTTTTAATTTCTTCAGCATCCCTTGTGATGATCGATTCAACGCCCAAGGTTTTGAGCGCATTTGAAACCGAGCGCAGGTTTCCCGCTCCGTAATCAATAATTGCAACCATAACAAAATCCTTTATGTTTCAAAAAAGGGCGGGAGTTTTTCCCGCCCTGTATGGTTCAGGTGTTAGACCACACCCTGTGCAAGCATAGCTTCTGCTACCTTAATGAAACCAGCAATGTTGGCGCCTGCAACGAGGTTGCCTTCCATGCCGTATTCCTTTGCGGCGGAGCTGGCGTTTGCATAGATGTTGACCATGATCTGATGGAGCTTAGCATCAACTTCTTCCGAAGTCCAGCTGTAGCGCATGGAGTTCTGGGTCATTTCCAGAGCGGAAGTGGCAACGCCGCCTGCGTTTGCGGCCTTTGCAGGACCGAAGAACACGCCGTTATTCTGGAAGATCTTGATGGCTTCGGGGGTGGAAGGCATGTTTGCGCCTTCTGCTACAGCGTAGCAGCCGTTATCGACCAGTGCCTGTGCGCTTTCTGCGCTGATCTCGTTCTGAGTTGCGCAGGGAAGAGCGATATCGCACTTGATTTTCCAGATGTTGCTGCTGCCTTCGCCGTAGGTCGCATCGGGATGGAAGTTCAGATATTCCTTGATGCGCTTGCGCTCAACTTCCTTGATCTGCTTGACAGCGTCAAGATCGATGCCGTTTGCGTCATAGATATAGCCGTTGGAGTCGCTCATCGCAACTACCTTTGCGCCGTATTCGGTGGCCTTCTGGCAAGCATAAATAGCAACATTGCCGGAGCCGGAGATAACAACGGTGGCATCCTTGAAGGACTTGCCGTTATCGACAAGCATTTCGTTGGTGAAATAGCAAAGACCGAAGCCGGTAGCCTGCTTGCGGACAAGAGAGCCGCCGTAAGGAATGCCCTTGCCGGTGAGAACGCCTGCTTCGTAGCCATTGGTGCGCTTATACTGACCGTACATATAGCCGATCTCGCGAGCGCCTACGCCGATGTCACCGGCGGGAACGTCGATATCGGGTCCGATATACTTCTGCAGCTCAGTCATGAAGGACTGACAGAAACGCATGACCTCAGCGTCGGACTTGCCCTTGGGATCAAAGTCGGAGCCGCCCTTACCGCCGCCGATGGGAAGACCGGTCAGAGAGTTCTTGAAGGTCTGCTCAAAGCCGAGGAACTTTATGATGCTCTCGCATACCGAAGGATGGAAGCGGATACCGCCCTTGTAGGGGCCGATAGCGTTGTTGAACTGGATGCGGAAGCCGCGGTTGACCTGAACATTGCCTTTATCATCGATCCACGGAACGCGGAACTTGATGATACGCTCGGGTTCCACGATGCTTTCGATAACGCCCCAGCGGATATATTCGGGATGACGGTCTATAACAGGCTCAAGAGACTCGAGCACTTCAAGCACTGCCTGATGGAATTCGGGCTCATTGGGGTTGCGCTTCTGAACGCGCTCGTAAAGACCCTGCAGGTATTCGTTTTTGAACATATATTTCGCCTCCTAAAGGATTTTGAAAAAGCAACTATATTTTAGCACAAACGATGCCGCTTGTGAAGTCATATCGGTATAAATATTTCATATAACCGCAATTTTCTTTTATAATCTGCAAGATTATGCAATAAAACCTTTGCCGTATTTCATTTTGCACATATAACATAAGATCATAAGCCGAGCTTTACAAGATAATCCTTTATAGCCCCAAAGGATCGGTCGCTTATCGCATGCTCTATCCTGCATGCATCGTCTGACGCTGTTTTTTCATCCACGCCAAGGCGCATAAGAAGATCGCTTATCACCCTATGCCGCTCGTATATTTTCTCGGCCTGCTGCCTGCCCGTTTCGGTGAGGTTAATATGCCCATCCTTATCGACAAGAATATATCCGCCTTTTTTGAGCAGCCCAACTGCCCTGCTGACGCTGGGCTTTGAAAAGTTCATGTATTCGACAATGTCTATCGATCTTACCTTGCCTTTTGTCTGTGAAAGCACCAGTATCGACTCAAGGTACATTTGACCGGATTCGTGCAGATCCATAATGATTCCTTTCACTGTTTGATATATAAACAGAATACCATATAAGCATCACTCTTGCAATATACGCTTAAATACATTTGTTCAATATATACACTTTACGAGTTAGTTTAGGCTAACCGTTTGTTGAACATGCCGAAACTTATTTGATTTTGCAAACAGTTAGGTATATCCATTGACAAATCCGTAAAAATGTTTATAATTAATAGTAGTTAGAGATATCTAACATTTATTTTGAAGTTGAGTTAGCAAAGGCTAACATGTTAAAGGAGCGATAACGATGCTGTGGTTGCATGATCATATTTCCACCTTAGTACTTGGCGCGGCATTGCTCGTCGCAGTCGCGCTTGCAGTTTATACCATGATAAGAGATAAGAAGAACGGAGTATCCGGCTGCTCAGGCTCATGCAGCACCTGCAGCGGCTGTCCGATGAAAAACAAATGCGATCCCGTATCGGGCGATTGAGAATAAAAATAGGAGGCAGGAACTTTCCTGCCTCCTGTTTTTTTATATTCTCTCAAATTCAGACTTATACCTGTATCTTTGCCAGCCCGCCCTCGGACGTCTCTCTGTACTGCCTGTCGATATCATGCCCGGTCTCGCGCATGGCTACTATGACCTTATCAAGCGATATTTTTCTTGTATCGGAAAGGAAAGCCGATAAGTTCACGGCGTTTATGGCTCGCATCGCCGCGACTGCATTTCGCTCTATGCAGGGGATCTGCACAAGGCCGCAGATGGGATCGCAGGTAAGACCAAGATGATGCTCTATCGCAATCTCGGCAGAATACTCAATTTTGCTCACGGTAAGCTCATAAAGCTCCGCCATTGCCGCTGCAGCCATAGCGCAGGCGCTGCCGATCTCGGCCTGACAGCCGCCTTCGGCGCCCGAAATGGTTGCATTGGTCTTTATGAGATTTCCAATAAGGCCGCCTGTTGCCAGCGCTCTTATGATCTCGTCATCCGAGAATCCGCCCTTGAGCTGCTGGAAATACATTACCGCAGGCACAACTCCCGCAGCGCCGCAGGTAGGCGAGGTAACGATAGTGCCGCCGCAGGCGTTCTGCTCGCCCACAGCAAAAGCATAGGCGGAAATCAGCCTGTTCGATCTTGTCTCTGCGGTCTCATCAAGGTGCTGAAGGTTATATAGATATTTCGCCTTTTTATGTACGTTCAAACCGCCCGGCAGGATGCCTTCGTCCTCAAGCCCTTCCATTATGGCACGCTTCATCGCACGCCAAATCTCTGCCATATAGGCTTTGAAGCCTTCACCCTCGTGATCGAACACATACTGCCAAAGGCGCTTGCCGTTTTTCTTGCAGTAATCGGCGATCTCACCAAAGGTGGTGTGGGGATAAACAAGCTCGGGGGCATGTTCCTGTGCCGCCTCGCCTTCAAACCTTATCGCACCGCCGCCGACCGAGAACACCCTTGCATAATCGATCTGCTCGCCGTTTTTGTAGGCAAAAAGCTCCATGGTGTTGGGATGGGGCAGATCGGACTTGATCACGTCAAATTCGATCCTGCATTTCTTGGGAGCAAATGTCTTTATTATAACGACGTCGGTGCAATGCCCTTTACCAGTTTTTGCAAGCGAACCGTAAAGGATGACCTTGAACTCGTCCGCATCCGCATTCTTTTCACCGAATATTTTGGAGGCACGCTCGGGACCTATGGTATGAGAGCTGGAAGGACCGCTGCCGATCTTATAAAGCTCTCTTATCGAGGGCATCCCATCGGTATGCAGCCTTTGAGGCTTTTGTTCACCGATACCCAGCATTTCGTCGGTGCTGACTCCAAAGACCTGAGAGAGCTTTATCAGGTTTTCAACCGACGGCATAGCGGTGCCGTTTTCCCATTTGGAGACGGTCCTTGCGCTTGCGCCGACCATTTCACCCAAAGTCTTGAGCGAAATATCGGCATTCTTACGAAGCTGCGCTATTTTTTTATTGAAACCGCTGATATCCACGTTTCTATCCTCCACAGGCGATGATACATTTTAAGCGCAAACAACTCCCCGCGAAAATTCTCGCAGGGAGCAGCAAAAAAACAAATTACTTGGTGCCGAAGATCCTGTCGCCCGCATCGCCCAGACCGGGAACGATATAGCCATGATCGTTGAGGCAGCGATCGACTGCGGCAACATAGATATCTACATCCGGATGATCCTTCTGGATGCGTTCGATACCCTCGGGGCAGCCTACGAGGTTGACCAGCTTTATGGTCTTATTGCAGCCGCGTTTCTTGAGGAAAGTGATGGCAGCGGAAGCACTGCCGCCGGTTGCCAGCATGGGGTCAACGACCAGAAGATCGCGCTCCTGAACGTCAACGGGAAGCTTGCAGTAATACTCAACGGGCTCCAGAGTCTCCGGATCCCTGTAAAGACCGATATGACCGATCTTCGCATTGGGGATGATCCTGGTAAAACCGTCGACCATGCCCAGGCCTGCCCTGAGAATGGGCACGATAGCCACCTGCTTGTTGGCGACCATCTTGCAGTCTGCAGTTTCTATGGGGGTGGTCACCTTAACATCCTTCAAGGGGAAATCACGGGTAACTTCATAAGCCATAAGCATAGCGATCTCATCAAGAAGCTGACGGAAATCCTTGGTACCGGTATTCTCGTCGCGGATAAGGGAAAGCTTATGCTGAATAAGAGGATGATCGATTACTACCACTTTGCTCATTTTTGGTATTCCTCCAAAAGTATAAATTATATAAAGTGTTTTTGCTTTAATTATAAATTATATTACTTTTCTTCCTGCTCGATCTGATGGATCATATCGATGCGGCGCTGATGACGGCCGCCTTCAAACTGAGTATCCATCCAGGCTTCAACGATCATAAGCATGGTGCCCATGCCGACGATCTCGGCGCCGATTGAGAGGATATTGGAATCATTGTGCATACGGGTGTACTTTGCGCTGTAAACATCGTTGCAAAGGGCGCAGCGAATGCCGTGCACCTTGTTTGCGGCGATGCTTGCGCCGATGCCGGTGCCGCAAAGGACGATGCCGCGCTCGGCTTCACCGCTCTGCACCATTTTGGCAACGCGCTTGATGAAGATGGGATAATCGGACTTATCGATACCGTCGCTGCCGCAATCGAAAACTTCGATGCCTCTGCCCTTCAGGTAATCGATGATCGCACTTTTGTACTCAACGCCATGATGATCGCAGCCAATAGCTATCATTATAAATGTACCTCCTGTTATAACTCACACTTATTATAAAACTTTAGTTTTCCTTTTCAAACTTATCAAGATAAGCCATAATCGCAGCGTTTATCTGCAAGGCTGTCTCGTGATAAGTCTTTTCGTCGCCGCCGAAGGGATCCCTGATATCGCCTTTCTTCCCATGGCCCGCTTCAAACAGGCTCATGACCTTATGGGCATACTGCGGGCAGCGGTATTTGATGATCTCCGCATGAGCTTCAAGCATGCAAAGCACAGCATCGGCGCGCTCGAGCAGCTCGTTGGTGAGCGGCTGGGACGAATGCAGGCTGATATCAATTCCAAGCTCAGCCATCGCGTTCTGCGCTCCAAAAGAGGCCGGCATTCCTTCCTGAGTAGAAACACCTGCGCTTATCGCCCTTGAATCAAGGTCGTTATGTATTGCCAGAGCGTTGTATATGCCCTCCGCCATAGGAGAGCGGCAGGTATTGCCCGTGCACACAAAAAGCACAAGACCGGGCAGTTTCATAAAATCACACATCCTTTTATACATCGAGCAAGGCAAAGCCCGCGCTTCTGAGCAGACGGTTCATGATGGCAAGACCGATGCCGCCTTCCTCGACCGCCTGACAGAAAATAATATCGACATTCAGGTCGTCCAAAGCGCGAAGCGCATCAAACACGCTCTGAGCATATTGTAAGTCTTCATTACCAATATAACAAATTTTGACGTTCTTATCAAGACTTGTTACACAGTTTTTGACTATCGCGCCCACTTTATGGGAATTATCCGCGGCGAATCGGTTGATATGCTCCGCTATCGCCTTATCGCTGCCTCTGAGCAGTACGACCCTCGCGCTCTTTGGCGCGTAATGCTTATGCTTGAGCCCCGGAGATCTTGCGACCTCACCTTCTTTAAGGCCGGACAGCACGCCGCCGCTTAATATTACCTCGCCCACGGTTTCTTTCAGCTGTTCCAGAGTAACTGCACCGGGTCTGAGCAGCACAGGTATATCGCCGCTCATATCCACGACTGTGGATTCAAGCCCGAAAGTACAGGCGCCGCCGTCCAGTATCATTTCGATCCTGCCGTCCATATCGGAAAACACATGCTGTGCTCTGGTCGGGCTGGGAAGCCCCGATCTGTTGGCGCTTGGCGCTGCTATGGGAACGCCCGCAGCCCTGATAAGCGCCAGAGCGTCCTTGTTTGACGGCATTCTCACCGCCACGGTATCAAGGCCGGCAGTAACATGAAGCGAAACTTTATCGGTTTTTTTCAGTATCACGGTAAGCGGTCCGGGCATAAACCTGTCTATCAGCTTCTGCGCTTTTTCGGGTATTTCTTTTACTATACCTTCAAAGCCGCTTTTATCCGCGATATGCACGATCAGCGGATTATCGGCAGGTCTGCCCTTGGCAGCAAATATGCTCAGCACCGCTTTTTCATCAAAAGCGTTCGCGCCAAGCCCATATACCGTTTCCGTAGGAAAGGCGACCAGACCGCCCTGACGAATTATCTCGCCGGCCGACCTGATCGCCTGTTCATCAACTTTTGCAAGTACAGTTTTCATTACTCCGCCTGATTTTTGAGCATTTCTGTGCGCTCGGCAAGGATAAGAGCATCGATCATCTCATCCATATCGCCGTTTAAGAATGCTTCAAGTTTATAAATGGTTTTTCCGATCCTGTGATCGGTGATCCTGCCCTGGGGGAAGTTATAGGTGCGGATGCGTTCGCTTCTGTCGCCCGTGCCGATCTGGCTCTTACGCTCCGCTCCAAGGGAGCTGTTCTGCTCCTGTATCGCTTTATCGTAGAGCTTTGAACGCAGCATCTGCATGCAGCGCTCTCTGTTCTGGATCTGGCTGCGCTCGTTCTGGCACTGCACAACGATACCCGTGGGGATATGGGTAATTCTTACCGCAGAGTCTGTACGATTAACGTGCTGACCGCCTGCGCCGCCTGCGCGGTAGGTATCGATCCTCAGATCGCTGGGATTTATCTCAACGTCGACTTCCTCAGCCTCCGGCATGATGGCGACCGTTACGGTTGAGGTTTGTATCCTGCCCTGAGATTCGGTCACGGGAACGCGCTGAACGCGGTGAACACCGCTTTCAAACTTCAGCTTGCTGTATGCGCCCTTGCCGGAGATAGTGAAGATGACTTCCTTCAGGCCGCCAAGCTCGGTGAGGTTTTCGTCGACCATAGCGACTTTAAGCCCGTGGGAATCTGCGTAATGGGTATACATCCTGACCAGCTCCATGCCGAAAAGGCCTGCTTCGTCGCCGCCTGCGCCCGCTCTGACTTCAACTACGACGTTTTTATCGTCGTTTACATCCTTGGGCAGCATGAGGAACTGTATCTCCTGCTCCATTTCGGGAAGCTTGGGAAGAAGCTCGTCAAGCTCCATCTGCGCCATTTCTTTCATATCGGGATCGGGCTGCTCCAGAAGCTCCTTCGCATCTGCGATATCGCTCTTCAGCTTTTTATATGCCTCATAAGCCTCGGCTATGGGAGCCAACTCGCTTTGCTCCTTCATCAGCTTACGCCATCTGTCCATATCGGCGATAACATCGGGCTGAGCGATGAGGATATTCAGCTCTTCAAACCTTGCGACAATGGAATCAAGTTTATCAAACATCTATATTTCACCTATAAATTAAAATTCTACACAAACAACGCGATCTACGGCGTTGAGATCCTTTATTATATATGTTTTTTGACCTTCAAACAGCTTGGCCGTCTTTTCCGCCTGACCTATGCCCACTTCCATCAAAAGCATTCCGCCTTTGTTTATGTGATCCTTAGCGTGCTTTTTCAGGTATTCATAGAAGAAATACCCCTTATTTTCGGCAAAAAGCGCGGCATGCGGATCATGCAGGCGAACTTCATCCTGAAGGGAATCAAGCTCACTGATATCGATATACGGCGGATTGCAGGCTATAAGGTCAAACTTTTCGTTTCCCACTGCCAAAAACATATCGCCAAGCGCGGTCTCTACACAGACCTCGTTATGCAAAGCATTTTTCTTTGCCGCGTAAATGCATTTTTCGCAAATATCGCTTGCCGTGACCTGACAGTTTTGAGCATACTTTTTTATCGCAACCGCTATTGCGCCGCTTCCGCAGCAAAGGTCAAGAGCTTTTCCGTATCCCCTGCTCCTTATCGCCTCTATCGCTTTTTCCGCGAGGGTCTCAGTATCGCTCCTTGGGATAAGGACGTCGTCAAAAACGAGGATCTCCAGCCCCATGAACCATGTTTTGCCCATGATGCGCTGAAGAGGTATCCGCGCTTCTCTCTTTTCCAAAAGGCTTTCAAGCAAAAGCTCCTTATCGGAGGGCATTTCGTCCGAATATTTTAAGAAAAGCTCGCTTTTTTCTACCCCAAGTGCATATGAAATGAGCTCCCTTGCATCAAAATCAGGATCGGGGACCCCTGCTTTCTCAAGCCTCAGGCTCGCTTGCATAAGTATCTGTCGTATCGTCATCTTTTTCCGGTTCTTCTGCCTTATATTTATCGTAGGTGCAGGCATTGAAGGCCGCTATGGCAACTTCCAGCATATCGTCGTCGGGTTCCTTTGTGGTGAGCCTCTGCAGGAAGATACCGGGAGCCCTGAGCACGCGCACGAGCGCATTGTCGTGCTTGCCAAGGTATTTGAGCACTTCATAGGAAATACCCGCGACAACTGGCATGAGCATGAGCCTGCTGAAAACTCTGGTAAGGTAATTTGCATCCCAGCCGAACACGGAGAAAAACAGGATGGATATTACCATGACAATAAGCAAAAAGCTGGTTCCGCATCTGGGATGGAACCTCGTATGCTTCTTTGCGTTTTCGGGCGTAAGCGCTTCACCGGCTTCAAAGCATGCGATAGTCTTATGCTCTGCACCGTGATACATAAATACACGCTTTACATCGGGAACGCTGGTTGCGGCTATCATATAAAGCAGGAAGATCACAAGCCTTGTAAGTCCTTCGATAAGGTTTACAACCACCCTGTTTTCAATTATCTTCTTAAACATCTGCGATACAAACGATGGCAGCATAATGAACAGACCCACGGCGAGTATCACCGCAAGCACCATCGCGGTGCCCATAACGATGGTCTCTGTGGACTTGCCAAGCTTTTCTGAGAGCCATTTTTCAAACTTGCTGGGCTCTTCTTCCTCAAGACCGTAAAGCCTTGCGCTGGTCGTCAGGGTCTGATAACCCATAACCAGCATGGAAACAAAGTTTACTACGCCGCGCACGATGGGGAGAGCATAGAACTTGTTCTTTCTGGTCAAGGGAGTGGCAGGAGAACTTTCTATAACGATACTG
>SVHB01000103.1 GCA_015056005.1 Clostridiales bacterium | reverse complement strand
TCCCTGCTGCGGGTGATGAAGCCGTAATCAAAAAGCTCGCGCCTGAGCGTTGCCGGGTCTGAAAAGGTATGCCAAAGGCAAAGAAGCTCGTTCATTTCCTTTTCGCTGTACTGCCTGTTTGCTTCTATCTTCTCGGCGAGATAGAAAAGCGTGATTATTTTCTTTTTTCGCTTTGCGGGAAACTGCGTAAGCCTTCCTTCGCTGTCCAGAAATGTTTTGATCTCGTTTTGCATTTTATATCCTCGTGTACTTGCTGCCCTCTCTTATAAACAGCTTTTCCGATATCATATCGCGCCTGATGGTGCAGTAATCCTCGTGATATTTGAGGATGATTTCGTTTACATCGGCTTCGTCGTAGGTTTTGCCGACTGTAAAATCCTGCGCGATTCTTTCAAGGCAGATGCGTTTCTTTTTCCTTTGCGCGGGAATGGAAACAAGTTTTCCGTATACAAAAAAGGTGGAGAGCACCTTTTCCCGGTACGCAGCCTCTCTTTTTTGCGCATCGCTGTCGTCTGCGACTTCTCCGATAAGCTCAATGATGTTTTTGGAAAGCACGGCTCTGTTAAGGGTATACATCACATAATACTGATCGCGTCTTGAAGATACCGCGCCAACCTCTTCAAGCTTTTTCAGGTGGAAAGACACGGTCGCTGAGGTGAGCCCAAGGCGCTGCGCCAGAAGCTCTACGTACATATCCTCTTTGAGCAGGGAGCTTACGATATTGAGCCTTGAAAGATCGCCAAGGCATTTGAAAAGCTTGACCGCGTCTATATCTTTCATCTTTTTTCCTCCGTGAGATAAAATTGCTTTTCCGCATCCGAAAGGGCAAAAAGCTTCATTTCTTCTATCATTGCTTTTTCGGTCATATTATGCGCCTTTGCAAGCTCGAGGGAGTTTTCCCAAGCGGATCTGAACGAGTTCAGCCTGTTTTTGTATTCGCTTTCTCTTCCCGCCTTTTTGAGGGCGCTGAAGGTGGTCAGGCATATATCATATATGTTTGCTTTTATGCGCTCGTGCTTGGCTTCGTCGGATCGCTCGGATGCGGCAAGCTTGTGGCTTAAGCTCAGATGTTTTTGCTTGCACTCGTTTAGATAAAGCAGATATTTTTCCATAATCCTGTCCTTTGATAAAATAATTAGATGATCATCTAAACAGAATTATAGCACAAAATACAGCCCTGTCAACAACTATTTAGATAAATATCTAAATAATATAAAACCGGTTGGTAAAATTCGGCAACAAAAAGCGGATTTCTGTCGTTATATAGGTGTAAAGAGATGCATCAAAAAAGAAAAATTGGAAACATTATATACGACAGGAGGTTTTTGTATGCTGATGAGTGTTCTTTGGTTTTTGTTCTGCGGCGTTTGGATGGCAGCGTTCTGGCTGCTTTTAGGGATTGTCTATTCGCTTTCCTATATCGGTCTGCCGATAGGCATTAAATGCTTCAGGATGGCAAAGCTTGCCCTTGACCCCTTCGGGAAAGAGGTCCATACCGTATCGGGCAGCGGTTCGACAATGCTCAATATAGTCTGGCTCGTTTTGGGCGGCGGCCTGCTGGCGGGTTTTTGCGGCCTTTTGGGCCTTATAATGACTGCGACCTATATCGGCGCGCCCTTTGGAAGGGAATGCTTCAAGATCGCGGGCATCGCGCTTGCCCCCATGGGCGTGGAGCCCTTCTCTTATGGCAGATACGGCTTGAACCCAAGGTTCAGATAATGGGGATGGATACGCTTCTGTCCAGAAGGTATATGTAGCCGCAGGCGTTTTTCCCGGTCAGGCGCTTAATTGCCTTTGCGTATATCCCGACCTGAGCGGAATATCTTTCCTTGGCTTTGTCGTTTGAAACAAAGCCGGTCTTGAAATCCACGATGACCCATGTACCATCTTTCAAAAAGCACATATCTATAACGCCCTGAAGCATGGTGGAATCTAAGTCGTTTTCATCGGCTCCAAGCTCCTTGTTGGAAAAGAGTATGTTGAAGGGCTGTTCACACAGGATATCCCCGGATGAAAGGGCGTCCTTTCCAAGCTCGCAGGTAAAAAATGCTGCGAGCTTTTTTGCGCTTATTGCGCCTGCTTCCGCCTGAGAAAGCGCACCGCTTTTAATAAAGCCTTTCAGCTGAGCTTCGATATTATCTTCTGTTTGATAGAAATTGAGTCCTTTAAGGGAAGCTTTGTCAAGGCAGCTCATCACCGCGTGGATGGCTGTACCCCTTCTTGCCGCAGCCTGTATCCCTGTGGGGTCTATGAACGCGGGCACGGGGATGCCTTCCTGAGTATCCTCCCTTGAAAGCGCGGTAACGCCCGATTTGTTAAGCCCGTCGCCATCGGGTGCTTCATATACCCAGCTCAGCCGCTTTTGCACCCATGTATCCTTTGTGCGCACATCGGGGGAGAATATTGCATCGGGATCCTCGGAAATATCGTCGGGCTCCCTGTTTTTTATTATTTTTACATCAAACATGGAATCGGCAGCATCGCAGGGATCGGAAAAACCGCAGAGCCGCCTTAGCTCCTCTGAGTCCTTGTGAAGCAAAAGCGCGGGAATGACGAAATCCGCATAGCTTCTTGCAAGCGTAAAATCATTGCTCCTTGCGCTGTCGCACCACTGAGACAAGTGCTTTTCGATGTTCTGATACGCGCCCGTCATAATGAGCCTGTTTTTTGCTCTGGTCATGGCAACATAAAGCAGACGCAGCTCTTCGGAGAGCGAGTCCTGAAGTATCCTGTTTGCTACGGCAAGATGGCTGAGCGTGTCCTGAGTATATTTTAGCCTTGTATCGATGAAATTGATGCCAAAGCCCGCATGCTTGTGGATGATGAGCCGATCGGAGGTATCCCTGAGATAGAAGCTCTTGCAAAGACCGGTGAGTATCACTATCGGGTATTCCAAACCCTTGGATTTGTGAATGGTCATTATGCGCACGCAGTTGCCGCCCTCGTCGCCCGAGCTTTCCTGAACTTTTTCTGTGGATACAAGCTTCATGAGCTCTATCCCGCTCATAAAGCTTGAAAGGGTATCGTATGCTCCGGCTTTACTTATCAGCATGCGGATGTTTGCCTGCCTGATGGCACCCGAGGGCAGACCGCCGAGAAAATCATAATACCCCGTGTCGTCAAGCACACTGTATATGAGCGCATCGGGGGGCATGGTACGACCAAGCCTTCGCCATGCGCTTATATTTTTCATGAATTCGTTTATCCTTACAGACAGACTATCGCCGACCTGCGCATATTTTTCCACTGCTTCATAAAAATGGGTGTCCTTTTCAGGGAAAGACGAGCGGATATGCGCAAGCTCTGCGGCGGTGAATTTGCCGTAAGGAGCGGTCATTGCGCCGATCAGGGGCAGGTCCTGATGGAAATTGTCTATGAGCGCCAGAAGGTTCAGAAGCGTTTTTACTTCCTCAAGCTCGTAATAGCCGCTCACGGTGTCGGTGCGGTACGGGATATCGGCGGCTTTCAGGGCATCGATCAAAGCCTTGGTGAACGTACCGGAGCGCATAAGGATGCATATGTCCGAGAAGCGCACAGGTCTGGTGATCCCGTTTTCGGTGATAAACGAGCCCATCTGAGATAAGATCTCGTCCTTTACGATCTGAGCTTCAAGTGCGTTTACTTTGAGTTCCTCCAAGGTAAGCTCGGATTCGGATCCAAGAAGAGTGGAGCGCCTGTCCGCTATCCTGACGATAACGGGCACGCCCTTTTCGCTCCTGCCGGGGTAGAGCATCGCGTTTTCGTCGTAGTCCACGCCGCCCATGCCCATTGTCATGGATTTTTTGAAAACGTCGTTTACGCAGCTGAGCACATTTGTATCGCTTCTGTAGTTGGCGTTGAGGTCGATCTTGCGCCCGCCTTCACCTTTTTCGAATCTCA
>SVHB01000034.1 GCA_015056005.1 Clostridiales bacterium | reverse complement strand
GCTGGTAATAATAATCCTGTTCTTCTCTGTGCGCCTTATGCTCAGATCGCTCAAAGAAAAAAGCACGCTCGCGTCTCTGGTCGCCCTCAACGTGTCACTCGTGCTCCTTTTTCAATCTCTGTTCTATATCGTCTCAAACCTTGGCGTTCCGATCTTTTCCACTGTTTCTTTGCCGCTCATATCCAGCGGCAATACCTTCACGGTCATCAATATGACCCTCACAGGCATTGCCCTGTCCGTATTCAGAACAGGCAAGTATCAAAGCGATCCCCCGCCGATCAAGGCATAAAAAATAACCGGCTCCCGAAAAGGAGCCGGTTTTTATGTTGAATATTAGATTTTAGGATATCTTATCTTTATAAGCTCTCCCTTTTCTGCGGATTCCACGGTCGCGCAGCATACCGCCACAGTAGAAGCGCCTTCCAGCGACGTTGCGGGAAGCTCTTTCCCGTACACCAGCGCGTCCACAAACGCCGCGATCTCAGCCTGTGCGTTGTGATCGTTCAGTTCAACAGGCAGCATAACGGGAGATGTAAAATCGGTCTCGTTCCCGTTTTCGTCATCGCTTTGGAACAGCTGTATCTCAGGCGATTTGTTGTCGCATATTATCGTGCCCTTCGTTCCGTAAAATACCGAGCGCATCGTGTAATTCCTTCTGCAGCCTATCGACGCAAACACCTTTCCCATCACATTGTTGGGGAATTTGTAAAGTGCAACAGTGCTGTCCTGCGTGGGCCAGTCGGGAAGGTTCTTATGGTTTGAATAAGCGAATACTTCCGTGGGATCGCCCGCTATCCACCTCAAAAGATCGACCGCGTGGCATCCGCCTCCGATTATACCGTGCCTTTCGGGTGTCACTCTCCAATCCTTCACGCCTCTTGCGTTTATGTAATTGTGAGCATATTCGCTTTCAATAAAGAAAAGTTCGCCTATCCTTCCTTCGTCTATAAGCTTTTTTGCCAGCACAAAACCGGGAGTGCACCTGCATATCTGACCTATCATCAGCATTTTTCCCGTTTCTTTTTCTATGCGCATCATCTCTTCGCATTCATTGAGCGTCAGCGCCATCGGTTTTTCGCAAAGCACATCCTTGCCCGCTCTAAGAAACGCTTCCGTCATTTCAAGATGCAGCTGATCGGGAGTGACTAAAACCACCGCATCAACGTTTTCGTCCTTTACCAATTCTCTGTAATCCGTAAACGCTTTTGCCGAAGGAAATTCCTCGTGACGGTTTTTCAGGATATCTTCATCAATGTCGCAGATCGCATAAAGCTCCGCGCCCTCGTTCGCAATAATGCCATTCATGTGCGTCTTAGCCATGTTGCTGCAGCCGATAACGGCAAAATTAAGCTTCTTATTCATTTTTTTTCATCCTTTCACGGATATGTCTACCAATATTATAACAGTTAACAGAACAGCAATCAATATTTTCTCTTGACAAAATCATACTACGCTTGTAGTATATAACTATACTACAACTGTAGAAAGGATTAAGATATGCGACTTACCGATGCCGAATGGAGCGTCCTTGAAGCCCTCTGGACCAATGACCGCCTTTCCCTTGGTGAAATATACGATATATTGAAAATAAAGAACGGCTGGAGCAAAACCACCGTCCATACCTATCTTAAACGCATGGCGGCAAAATCCCTCGTAGGGATCGACAACGATTCCAAAAAACCTTATTGCGCCCTTATCTCCCGAGAAAACTGCGCAGTGCAGGAGCGCCGCGACCTGCTTGAACGCGTGTATAACGGTGCCGCGGGCGATATGATCGCCGCATTTTTGAAGGACTCCAAAATATCCTCAAAAGAGGTCGAGCGCCTCAAAAAGCTGCTTGACGATATGGAGGTGTAGCCTTGACCAATATCTGGGCCTTTCTTCTCCAGACCCTGAGCCTTACCTCTGCTGCCGCAGTGATACTGCTCGTAAAAAGCATATTGACATATAACCTTTCACCCAAATGGCAGTATGCCCTCTGGATTGTGTTCATCCTGCGCTTCTTTATCCCGGCCGACCCTTCAAGGTTCATACTTTTCCCGATAGGTCTTGAGCTTGAAACCGTCAAAGCCGCAGTTGAATCAAGCCTTTCATCTGCATACAGCGCAGAATATCTGCCCATAGGTCTAAAGCATACCTTCCCATATCTTACAGCTCATCCGCAAAGCATCACAGATTTCCTTTTTGCTGTCTATTGTGCGGGCATAGTGATCTGCCTTCTTTTTCACTTTGTCCCTTATTTTCGCCTGCGCAGCCTTGTGAAAAAAGCGGGAAAACCCGATGCGCGCATAAGCGAGCTTGTAAATTCGGTATGCAAAAAGTATGATCTGCGTTTGTCAAGAACAATAGTCTTGGATAACCTTCCCACAGCTTTCGTTCTGGGCGTTTTCCGTCCAATCCTTGTCCTGCCCAAAAGCGGGTGCAGCGAGTCTGTTATCCTTCATGAGCTTCTCCACCTGAAATTTCACGACGCAGCTCAAAACATATTTTTTTCAGTATTGAAATGCTTCCATTGGTGCAACCCATTTATCTGGTACGCCTTTTCTCAGCTCAAAAACGATATGGAAAAACTCTGCGACAGGCGCGCATTAGAGCTTCTTGAGGGCGAGGCGCGCAGGCAATACGGAAACACCCTTCTTTCCATGACTGCAAAAAGATATACCTGCGTCCCGGGTACCTCTTCCATTTCAAACGGTGCCAAAGGCATCTCAAAGCGTATAGCATCCATAGCGCATTTCAAGCTCTACCCAAAGGGAACCGCGCTCGTTTCTGTCTGCATGATTTTGATCATAGCCTGTGCCGCCATCTTTGGCTCTTCTTTTTCCTATGGTTCCGATCATCTGCGCCCCGTAAAAGCTTTAGAGATCCCAAAAGCCATGGCAGCCGCAAGGCTTTCCCGCTGCACAACTCCCGAGGGTGCCATCGATACCTATGCAAAAGCCCTGATCCTTAAAAACGGCGCGTATCTCGCCGCCGCTTCGCCTCTTATAGAGCATGAGGCAATAGAGGACGAAATGACCTATTTTGCCACAGATGAAGATTGGATAGCAAGCCATATCGATGTAGGTCCGGAACTGGATTTTCTCCAAACCCGAACCTACCGCTTGTTTAATATGACCGATAACGCCGACGGCTCCATAAGCGCCCTCCTTGCCTTTTTCGCTCATTATATCGAAAAAAACGGCGAGCTCATGTGCGACAGCAAAGGCAATATAAAAACAGATATGACCGTCCTTATCCCAATAACAGTATCCTTTGAAGACGCTTGGGTCGTAAGGGAATCGGGGGAAAGAACGATAACGGATGTAAAGTTTTCCTATCTTGATATGCACGATACCCCCATCCCTCCGGTCAGGACCTTCGATTTTGAAAACGAGCAGGGCAGGGTGCATATAGATGAAATAATCGAATACAAGATAGAAAACGCTACCGCGCTTACGGATTCAGCGTATTCCATCTTTGCCGCCCCTGATTTCAATACCGATTTTAATCCCGATGCAAAGCTTTCATTCTCTCAGTCCGCAGCTTTTTGTACCTATGAGTATAAAAAAGAGCCTCCAAAGGAATTCGGCCTGATCATGCAATCCCTTAAAACATCGTCCGATATCCCGACTCCGCCCGAAGATAAAACCATGCGAGGTTCCTTCGGCGGCGGAAGCAGCGACGGATACGATTGGTTCAATCAGGTTCTTGATGATGATTGGGATAAGATAATGAAAATATCGTCCTATACAAGCCTGTACGGAGAATACGAGCCGCCCTATGCTTATGCCCTTCACGTCTATCTTGACGGTGAGTTTGCCGATACTATCAAAACAGGGGAGGAATTCAATGGAAAACACTAAGCTTGCTTCTGCTGTTTTGCGCATCTGCCTAAGCTATGTGCTCATGCACCTTGATATAAATATCGGTAAATTGGACCTGCTTCCCGAATGGATGGGCTATCTTTTGATCCTGTCAACGCTTAAAACTCTTTCGGAATATAAGCGCGCCTCGTCGCTACTAAAGCCGCTGGGTATTGCGCTCATGCTGTGTTCGTTTATAGGTTGGATTCTGAATGCATATGGCGCGGGCATATCGGTTTATTCGATAACCGCAGTCGTCTCAGCTTTATCTCTGTTTTTCCATTTCAGGCTCCTGACCGATATAGCGGATATAGCATACGATACCGTCGGCTCAAACGCTTCCATAATTTTTGCAAGGAATGCAAGAACCGTACTTTCAACTGTAATGGCCCTGCCGATTTCATGGCAGGATGCCGCCGCTCTTTCGTGGATATTGATCCTTCTTCAAATCGTGACCATAGCCGTGCTCCTTATATCGCTGATGTCGTTTAAGTCGTCCCTGACCGATAAATAACGATTATCGCTATTTATTTACAAAAAATACAAAAACTATTTACTTTTTTCCGCAAACGTGATATATTATCAAAGGTTAAGCACATGCTGAGCCGATAGCGGCTGTCAGGATAAAACAGACGGTTTTCCGCCTTAATCAAGATATTGCCGCAAGGCAATATTTTTTTGCCCAAAACTCGTTGTATTCGCTTTTGCGTCTACATATGTCCCAATTCAACCCTTGCGACACTGTGAAAAAGGAGAGAGTTTTCATGAAACTTATCTACAATGTCGAAGATCGCCCGAAGTTTAGTCAGGTGCTGATCTTTGCACTGCAGCAGATGCTCGCCATCATGGCAGCGACCCTCGTTGTACCTGTTCTCGTCAACAGCTACGGTCAGGTCAACCTCAACATGGACATCGCAGCAGCTCTTATGGGCGCCGGCTTCGGTACTCTGTGCTATCAGCTCTTCACCAAGGGCAAGAGCCCCGTTTTCCTGGGCAGCTCCTTTACGTTCTTGGGCTCCATGTATTCCGCCACCGTATTCGGCTACTTCGGCATTTTCGTCGGCGCTGTGCTGGCGGGTCTTGTCTATGTCATCATCGCAGCTGTCATTAAGCTCTGCGGCACCAAGTGGATCGACAAGCTCATGCCTCCCATCATCATCGGACCCACCGTTGCCATCATCGGTCTGTGCCTTGCAGGCAACGCTGTTGGCGATCTGACCAAGTCCTCTGTAACCGGCGAGTATAACCTCGTTGCAATCCTCTGCGGTCTTATCGCTCTTGGCACCGTTATCGCCTGCTCCGTATACGGCAAAAAGATGGCAAGGCTCATCCCCTTCATCATCGGTATCCTCGCAGGCTATGCAGCAGCCCTTATCTTCACCCTTATCGGCAATGCTACCGGCAACACCAACCTCCAGATCCTCACCTTCGACGCTCTGAAGGCTCTTGATTTCGGTTCTGTCGGCGGCTGGATCCATGTTCCGGATTTCACCTTCCTGCACATCGGTGAAAGCGCTGATTTCTCCGCTATCGGCAATATCGCAATGCTTTATATGCCCGTTGCATTCGTTGTATTTGCAGAGCATATCGCTGACCATAAGAACCTCTCTTCCATCATCAACCGCGACCTCGTTGGCAAAGAGCCCGGTCTTGCCCGCACCCTTCTTGGCGACGGCGTCGGCTCCATGGTCGGTGCTTTCTTCGGCGGCTGCCCCAACACCACCTATGGTGAGTCCGTAGGCTGCATAGCCATCTCCGGCAATGCTTCCCTCATCACCATCACCACCGCTGCCATCGGCTGCATCATTTTGAGCTTCTTTGCTCCCTTCGTAGCCTTTGTCAACTCCATTCCTTCCTGCGTCATGGGCGGCGTCTGCGTAGCTCTCTACGGCTTCATCGCTGTTTCCGGTCTCAGGATGTTCAAGCACATGGATCTTGATGACAACCGCAACCTCTTCGTTGTCGCTACCATCCTCATCACCGGTATCGGCGGTCTGTCCCTCCACTTCGGTGCCATCACCATCACCAACGTCGCTACCGCCCTCATCCTCGGCATCCTCGTAAATACCTTCACTCATAAGAAGGCATAAGCTAAAATTCATAAAGCTCAAGCTTTTACAGCTTGAGCTTTTTTTCTGCCGCAGAATATGACCTGTGAAGTATATTTACTTTATAAATATTTATTATGTTTGGGATCGATCCGTCCTTGCCTATTTATTTCAGGTATTGTATAATGAACTAAACCATTAAAAATGAATCAGGAGGCTGTCCTATGTTTAAGATTGCCGTTCAGACCGGCGGCGTTGAAGAACGCTTCGGTATAAAAGAATGCTATAAGGTCATCAAAGAAGCCGGTTTTGATGCAGCCGATGCCAATATCGACCACCTTTTCTCTTACGCCGATATAGTCGCAAAGCGCATCCCAAAACACTTTTTGGGCAGCGAAAAAGACCTGTTTGAGGCCTGCAAGCCCTGGAAGGAAGGCGCAGAGACCTACGGCGTTGAAAACTATCAGGCGCATGCTCCCTTCCCCTCGTATATCGCCGGCGGCGACGAGGAGTACAATAAAAAGCTCGTCGAAATGCTCAAAAACACCATACGCGCTGCGGATTATATCGGCTGCCGTAACCTTATCGTCCATCCGTTCTTCACCGCATATTCCGAGCATATGACCCCCGAACGTGAATGGGAACTGAACATCGACCATTACAGCGCCCTCATCCCCACAGCCAAGGAATACGGCGTGACCATCTGCCTTGAAAACATGTTCTCGGGCGGTCCCGGCGGCAAAATATATTCCGCCTGCTGCTCCGATATCGATCTTGCATGCAAGTACATTGATACCCTGAACGATATCGCAGGTGTAAGGCAGTTCGGTTTCTGCCTTGATACCGGCCATCTTCTGATCGTAGGCAAGGATATCAAGGATACCATGGTAAAACTGGGCGATCGCATCACAGCCTTCCATGTCCATGATAACGACGGCATGCATGACCAGCATATCGCTCCTTATATGGGCATTCTCGATTGGGAAAGGTTCATCGAAGGCTTAAAAGCTATCAAATTCAATAAGACCCTCAGCTTTGAAACCTTCAATGTGATGAACAGATACGGTACCGACCTTGCCCTTGATGCCCTCAAGCTTATCGCCGCAACGGGCAGAGACTTTGCAAAGAAAGCTTCCGAATAAACTCTTAAATCAAAAGCAGCTCTCACGGTTTTCGTGAGAGCTGTTTTTTACCATAATTCGAGTTATATACGGCGACAAAATATCTGTCAATTGAACTGTGAGTTTTATTATTTCTTAGGGTTCAAGAAACCGACGCTTTTCAAACACAAAAAAACAGGACATCATATGATGTCCTGTTGGTCTGGGTGAGAAGATTCGAACTTCCGGCCTCGGGGCAGACTCCCGCTCCGCCGCTTCGCGTGCTCGCAGGACCCGCTGCCCGCTGTTTCACTCAAAAACTGTCCACAGGACAGTTTTTGTGCCTTCGGCACCGTTCAACGGCCCCTCTTAGGGTTCAAGAGGCCGTATTTTTTCAAACACAAAAAAACAGGACATCGTTTGATGTCCTGTTGGTCTGGGTGAGAAGATTCGAACTTCCGGCCTCTTGAACCCCATTCAAGCACGCTACCAAGCTGCGCTACACCCAGAAATGTTTTGCTCTCTTTCAGAGCGCTTAATTATAATAACACAAAACATTACAAATTGCAAGTGGTTTTAGCAAAAAAATCAAAATAATTTATAAAAATTTTGATAAATAAAATTATTAGCTCAAAATCAAGTTATGGGATACCCAATCTATGCATCTGTTTCTGGTCACGCGCTTTTGAGCTGTTCCCGATTTCCCCTTTCATCGCTTGTTTTCATCTGCAAATACCGCGGGCAGCATCATCGCATTCGAATTAGGCAAGCTGAGCGGGGAAATATACCTGTCGCTTGAGCATCTGCATCTATCCGCATGAGAAAAGCAAGGCGAAGGCTTCGGTCTTGGCGGCATCGGTCTGGTTGGGGGAGTGCAGGGGATGGGCTGGGGTCTCGGTCTTGGGTATACCGGCGGCATAGGTTTTAACATTTGCGGCGGAGGACATTCGGGATAGATCTGAACCGGCGGACAGGGGGCACACTTTGGCTCCTGCTGCCTCAGGCATCTGGGCGTTTCCACCACAACGCAGAAATAACCGCAAATATCCGCCCGTATGATCAAACTCCCGCTGCCGGTGATCTCACCCGCTGCGGCGCAGAAGCTGTTTATAATTACACCGAATTCGTAATCCGCGCATTCTGGTATCCTGATCAGAAGATCGATCGGTATCAGCGCTGTCCCGCGTCTTTCATATGCCGCCTGAAGGTATTCGTATTTTACGCATACAGGGAGCCTTATGTATCCCAATACGCGTTTTATCAGCGGCCTGCAGGGCACTTGTTCGCATCTGATAGCATCAGGGCATGCCTGATCGCAGAAGGCCGATACCTCTAAAAGCTGTGCTCCGGGCGGTATTTCTCCCATCAGCGAAATATTCACTTCCTGGCAGCAGATATTCACGGGCGCTTTATCGTATATTCTTTTATCGTTTGCACAAACGCAATCATATTTTCCGTACATAAAAGATCCCTCCACGATCAGTATATGAACGTGAAGGGATCAAAGTTAATTCTATACGTTGAAACGGAAAAGCATGATGTCGCCGTCCTGAACGACGTATTCCTTGCCCTCGGTGCGAACCAGACCCTTTTCCTTGCAGGCCTGCATCGAGCCTTCCTTGATAAGGGTGTCGTATGCCACAACTTCCGCTCTTATGAAACCGCGTTCAAAATCGGAATGGATCTTGCCTGCAGCCTGAGGAGCCTTCATACCGTTGGTGATGGTCCATGCTCTGCTCTCTTTGGGTCCTGCGGTAAGATAGCTGATAAGACCCAGCAGCTTGTAGCTTGCTTTAACGAGCCTGTCCAGACCGCTTTCGCCGATGCCCAGCTCTTCGATGAACATTTCCTTTTCTTCGGGATCAAGCTGAGAAATCTCTTCCTCAACCTTTGCTGAAATGACCAGCACTTCGGAGCCTTCTTGTGAAGCAACTTCCTCGACCTGCTTTACAAGAGGATTGTCAGCGCCGCTTGCGATCTCATCCTCGGAGATGTTTGCTGCATAAAGCACGGGCTTGGTGGTCAGAAGGAAAAGATTCTGCATGCAGATAGCCTCTTCCTCGTTCTGAGGAACAACGGTCCTTGCGGGAAGACCTTCGTCCAGCGCCTTCATAATGCGCTCCATCACGGAAAACTCCACCTTTGCAGCGCTGTCGCCGGTCTGAGCGATCTTCTTGACCCTGTCTATCCTTCTGGAAAGGCTGTCCATATCGGCGTAAATGAGCTCCATATTAATGGTCTCAATATCCCTTTTGGGACCGATGGTGGATTCAACGTGAATAACGTTTTCGTCTTCGAAGCAGCGAACGACATGCACGATAGCGTCGACCTCGCGGATATGGGAAAGGAATTTGTTGCCCAGACCTTCGCCGCGGCTTGCGCCCTTAACCAAACCCGCGATGTCAACAAACTCAATGACCGCAGGAGTGGTCTTTTCGGATACGAACATCTCGGTCAGTACGTCAAGCCTTTTGTCGGGAACGGCAACAACACCGGTGTTGGGCTCGATGGTGCAGAAAGGATAGTTGGCAGCCATTGCGCCCGCCTTGGTTATAGCATTGAAAAGCGTGGACTTACCGACATTGGGAAGTCCGACAACGCCCAGTTTCATCTTTTTCAGGCTCCTTTATAATAACGCACAAAGCGCAAAATTTACGATATATGCCCGCATACGCATAACATATCACTTTATTTTAGCACGAAACGAGCTTATATTCAATACCCGATAATGCGCCATAAACCAAATAAAAAACCGAACGGATAACCGTTCGGAAAATAAAGTGTATATAATTCTTGATTGCGGCCATACTACTATCATCGGGGCAAGCCCGATATTCGTTGGTCACTCCTCCTACACTTAAAGCCGCTTTAATAGCGGCTGTTTTTTTATCAGCCGAAAAGCCCTCTGCGGCGCTTCTTGACCTTGGGACGCTTTCTGCGAATACCGTTTCTGTAATCCTCATCGTTTTTCCTGAGCTGCTCTACGGTCTTTTCATAGTTCACCTTGCCGCGCAGATATCCGTAGGCATATACCGCAGGATAAACCAAAGCGCCGATAAAGTAATAAAGAATATTGATAAGAGAATCGGGAGCAAGGCTGAAAAGGCGCATGTAAGGCGAGAAATAGAACCTGTTTATGATCCTCATCACATCGAATTTGTCGCCTGTTATGATCGCGCCGAGCACAAAAATGAGCCCGGGGATAGCGCACATCAGCGCAATCGCTACGCCCTTTTTGGGATCATATCGGCTGTCCGATTCGTTCTGATCAAATTCGCGCCCGGTCTTTTCCTTCTGATGATCAAGCACAACGCTCCTGCGCATGTCATTTTCGCCCTTGATAGCGCCGAAAGAAAAGCCCGCGATCAGATGTATGAACAGGAATCCCGCAAAAAGCCCCCAGCCGATCCAGAAACTATCCGCAAGTGAGCCTGTGCCTACGAATATGCACAAAAAATCAATGATCACCCAAACGCTTACAGCCTTCAGTGCGGCCTTGATAGTATCCTTTGTAAATAACCTTGTTTTCATCTCTTTCCCTCAAATCATATATCTGTTTTGATAATCCTTTTATCGGTAACAATAATGTCCATCGCAATATCGTGCTTTTCGCTTAAAATGCCGGGCAAAACGAATTCATCGAATACCACGCAGGCTTTTGTGCAGTCCTTGTCCAAGAGAAATCTGTCGTAATACCCTCCGCCGTAGCCTATGCGCACGCCGTTTTCTGAACAAACCAGAGCTGGTGCAAGCACGATATCTATCCGCCCTTCATAAGCTTTTCCGCAGGGCTCAAAAATACCGTATCCGTTTTTTATCATCACGGTATCTTTTTTGTATTCCACCGCGCACATCTTATGCCCTTTGAGCATCCTTGGCATATAAAAAGCTTTGGATGTATCGCTTGCAAGCTCTCTTAAATCGATCTCGCTTCCGATGGGACAATATATCATAACGCTTTTTGCTTCCCTGTATTTATCCAAGGATAACACATTTTCAATCAGCTTACAAGTGCGCTCCCTGTGAACCGCTGACGGGATATCATCGCGCAGATCGCGGTATTTCTGCCTCATCTCAAGCTTATTCATTTATGAAAAGCCTCGGAACTCTGCCCTTGGGCGCAAGTATGATCTCGTACGGGATTGTGCCCACCAGCGCCGCCATCTGTTCCGCAGTTATCCTTTCATTGCCTTGACGGCCGATGAGCACGACCTCGTCACCGCTCTTTGCATCGATACCGGTCACATCGCACATTATCTGATCCATGCAGACCCTGCCAAGCACGGGCGCTTTTTTGCCGCCGATCAGAACATGAGCCTTGCCGCCAAGTGCGCGCATATATCCGTCCGCATATCCTACGGGAAGCGTGGCGATCCTTCTGTTCGTGTCTGTAAAATACTGCCTGCCGTAGCTTACGCTCTCGCCGGGTCCTACGTCCTTGATGTAGGCTATCGCAGTCTTCCACGAAAGCACGGGTTCAAGGTCGTATTCAATTCCCGCTATCGGCTGACCGCCGTACATCGCAAGCCCCATCCTGACACCGTCATGATGAGTGTAGGGGTGCGCAAATATCGCAGCGCTGTTGGCGGCGTGCACGAATATCTGGGGATGAGCTCTTTTTACCGGCACAAGCAGCCTTTCAAAAAGCTCGTGCTGGTCCATTGTGAACAGATCGTCCTCGTCCGATACCGCAAAATGAGTGAACGCTCCGTGAAGCTTCACGTTTTTGCAGCCTTCAAGCGTTTCAAGGAATGACATAACTTCCTTTTCGTTTTTAACGCCGATCCTGTTCATTCCCGTGTCTATCTTGAGCTCCGCGAGCGCCCTTTTCCCCAAAAGGGCAGCGGCTTTATCGAGCCTTAAAAGCGCTTCGGAGGTAAAAACGGTCTGTATAACGTCCCTTCTTATCATCTCGTGCTCGCTGCCGGGCAGGGGAGTTCCAAGCACAAGTATGGGCGCGGTAATACCGGCATCCCGAAGCTGTATAGCCTCCTCGGGTATGGCAACGCATAAAAGCGATGCGCCTGCTTCTATAGATGCGCGCGCACATTCCACAGCACCGTGACCGTATGCATCGGCCTTGACGACTGCTGAAAGTATCGCGTGCGGATTAACATAACTGCGTATGGTCTTGATATTGTGACGCAGAGCGGAAAGATCGATTATTGTTTTGTTATCGCGGTACAACCTTTACACCCCTTTTCAGTCCTATTATTATACCACGATAATATGCCTTTAGCAATTAAAACATGAGACCGTAATTTTTAACAAATTAAGAAAGGATAAGCGAGCGCTTATCCTTTTACATTATATTATTCTGATATTCGGGTTTTCTGCCGCAGCGTCCTCAAACACGCTTTTAAGCATCCGGGCTTTCTTTCCCGTCTTTAAGCAGAAAACCTCCATGTCGATAAATTCAAATGCTGTTTCATGACCGATCTGAGTCAGACAATCATAAAGCGCATCAAGATTGTTCCCGTAATATTCGGGAAGATCCAGCGCGGATCTTAAAAATGTATGCACATCTGCCATATCGGAAAACAGCCTTCCGTCAATGATCACGCGCTTCATCTTCATTCCTCCCCATAAAGCAGGGTAAAGCTCTCGTAATGATCGTCCGTATAATAAATAAGTCCGTCATTTGAGAAAACTATGCGCTTTGCGCCCCTTGACGATGCATGAAGCGTATCTATATCGCATTCCTTGTAAGTGCGTCCGTTTTTGATTGGCAGAAGTTCTTCGTAGTTACCGAACCTGTCGCCGCCGATGCAGTAGCCGTATCGGAAACTGTCAAGCCCGCCGCCTTCCCAGCCAAGCTTCCTTGCTTCGCTTTTTGTCATAAAGTTCTCTGGCAGCTTGCCGTACAGGTGTATGTAAAGCGCAACATCCTCTTTGCTCGTATATGAGCCGTCCTCATCAATATAAAGCGTGGGCTCGGGCTCCTGCGAGGGTTCGGCAGTCGGCTGCGCCGTAGGCTCTGGTGTCGGCTCGGCAGTAGGCTCTAAGGTGGGTGCCGAAGTGGGATTGATAGTCTTTTCGGGCTCTGCCGTATCTTCCGGCTTCTCCGTTTCAATAGGAGGCCCGGTGGTGCTTTGAGGCGCCTTGCCGGTAACAGCCGGTTTTTCGGTCAGGTCTGCTGTTTCATCCGCTTCCTGTATCGCTTCGTATATCGCGATACCTGCGTCTATGTACTCCACCGCCTCCTCCACGCTGCATGCGCAAAGGCAAAGCGCGAGCAGCGTGACAAGAAGCAGCGTAAATATTCTTTTTGCGTCAAATCTTTTCATAAAATACCTGTCTTAGCAATGCTTGAACCAGACCAGCATCTCGCTTTCGCCCCTGTTTGCAAATGCATAATAGGGGATAAAGCGCAGCGTGGTTTCCTGCCTGTCGCATTCGTAGTCCCTGTAAAGCGCATCAAAATCGCTGCGCCTGTAAGCGGTGACCAAAAGATCGTTCAAGCCGAATTCGCCTTCGGTCAGCTTTATCTCGGCCCTGGGATCTACCAGCACGTCGCAAAGATCCTCGCCGTTGTCCACAGCCTCTGCGCAGTAAACGACAGGACCTCTGTAAAGCGCGACCTTCTGAGCGCTGTCAAACACCTTCCTGTTTGCTTCGACCCATTTTGCTTCCATCGCCATATCAAGGGAAACAACATCGTCCTTTTCAATATCGATATAAGCATATCCGCTCTTGAGTTCGTATTTTGCCTCTTTTCCGTTCACTGTCAGGGCAAACCTTCTGCACCAGAGGGGGATCCTGAGCGCCATGCGCTTTGCAAAGCCGTTTGCTGCGATTTCAACTCTTCCGCATGCGGGATAATCGGTCTTCATAACGATCTTATGACCCTCAAAATCGGTCACGCCGTCCATGTAATGATGCACAAACAGCGTATCTTCGCCGTAGGTGTACATAAAGTCGGCAATGGATGCAATTACCCTTGTGATATTGGGCGGGCAGCAGGAGCAGGAGAATACCTCAAGCCTCTGAGTGATGGGCAGTTCCTCCTGCCTCTTCTGGCTCACGTGGCGGGTGAGCAGATAGGGGTGTATCTCAAGGGGATTTTCGTAGAAGAAGCTCTTTCCGTCCATGGAAATACCGCTCATCATGCCGTTGTAAAGCGCGCGTTCGGCAACGTCGGCGAACCATCCTTCGGGAGAGATAAGGCTCATTCTCCTTGCAAACAGCGCCAGCGCCAGCGCTGCGCAGGTCTCGGTATATGCGGTGATGTTCTGAAGATCATAATCCACGGTGAAGGCCTCGCCCTGCCTTGCAGAACCGATACCGCCGGTTATGTACATCCTCTTTTCGGCTACGTTTTTAAGCAAGGTCACGCATGCGTCAAAAAGGGTCTTATCGTTCTTTTCGTATGCAAGATCAGCCATCGCCATGTAAAGATACATGGCTCTTACGGAATGGCCTTCTGCGGTCTTCTGCTCCCTTACGGGCAGATGGCTCTGATGATATTCGGGAGTAACCGAACCGTAAGTATCCTCGATCTGCCTGCCTCTTTGCTCTATAAACCAGGAAGCCATCTCAAGATATCTTTCCTTTTTGGTCACGTTGTACATCTTGACAAGGGCAAGCTCGATCTCCTCGTGACCCGGGGTCAGAAACGCCGCGGACTGCTCTTTGCAGAATACCTTATCGATAAGCTCGGCGTATTTTTCCATAACATCCAAAAGCTTTCTCTTGCCTGTTGCATGATAATAAGCGCATGCGGCTTCCATCAGATGTCCCGCGCAGTAGAGCTCGTGATCTGTGCGCTTTTTGAACCTTTGGTCGGGCTCAACAACGGTGAAATGAATGTTGAAATAACCGTTTTCCTCCTGATGCTCTTCCATAAGGTCTATGAGCGCGTCGCATTTTTCCACAAGGCGCTCGTCGTATTTGGTCTCGAGCATGTATGCGGCGCTCTCTATCCATTTTGCCGCATCGCTTTCCCAGAAAATATGGGGCTCGTTGGGCATTCCGGGCTTCCATTCAAATTTCAGCGCTTCAAATCTGCCGGTTTCCTCAAAACGGTCGTATACGCTGAAAATACTTACGCTCGATGCAATATCCTGCCTGTTTTTCCAGTAACCCCGGCTCAGCTTTGTATTGTAAAACGGGATCTGCTTATATGCATTCATTTTGGTCATATTGCCGCTCCTCTCGCTTTTTATTTGTGTATACAAAACGAGGGCAGTAAAACGACTGCCCTGTTTACAAGAATATTATATTATTCCTCTTCGTCCTCGTCAAGGTCAGACTCGACAACGGCGATGAGCTGCTGTGCCAGCTCAGCATCGTCAACAACGGTGTACTCTTCGTTCTCGTCGTCAACGGCTTCGACCTTCATGAAGAAAACCTCAACGGGTTCGCCGCAGGTGCATTCCTCGTCGTCGCAGTCGCATTCGTCGTGATCGTGATCGCAGTCTTCGCAGCCGCAGTCGCAGCCTTCTTTGACTTCTGCTACCATGCAGTATTCTTCGCCGTTATAGAAGAAATAGTCAAGAATCTCCACTTCTACATCGTTGCCGTCCTCATCGGTAAGAACGAGGATGTTATCTCTTTCTTCCTGCATTATATAAACCTCCAAAAAGTAATGGCGCATTACACCATCCTTATTCTATATCATTTTTGCCCATTTTTCAATCCTTATGTGGATTTATTGAAGATTTATTTGATACATCCGTAAAAATGCGTTATAATGGTTACAAAACTATAGCGTGTATGCGTATTGATATAAAGGAGCATTTCTTATGGTAAAAGCATATTTCCTTCTGGGCGTAGAGGATCTTTCCGTGCCCATGGAGATCAGGAACAAGGTCTTTGTTGAAGAGCAGGGCTTCTCGGCCGAAAACGAGAACGACGATATGGATTCCCGCGCTCTGCATATCGTAGTTACCAACGACGGAAAGCCCGTTGCCACCGGCAGGCTCTATTTTGCCGACGGTGCCTGGAATATCGGCAGAGTCTGCGTTCTTCCCGAATACCGCAATCTCCACCTCGGCGATCTTCTGATGCGCGCACTTTTAGATCAGGCAATCCACTACGGCGCAGATGAGATCAGGGTCGGCGCTCAGAAGCAGGTAACCGGTTTCTACGAAAAGCTCGGCTTTGAGCCCTACGGCGAGGAATATCTGGATGAAGGCTGGCCCCATGTCCATATGCGCATCTCCGCCAAAAAGGTGAACGAGTTCGTGTTCGGCGGCTGCGGCGGCAACTGCGGCTCCTGCGGCAAATGCGGCTGATGAATATCGGTAAAAAATACAAGCACGGCGATATGATCTGTATCGCCGTGCTTTTGTGCGCTCTTTTGCTGTCGCTTGGGCTCATCTGGCATTTTACGGGCATGTCGCCCTTTTTAAGCAACAGCTACAACTCCTATACAGTGCAGGCTTTAAGCTGGCTTGAAGGCAGGCTCGATGTCGATTACCGCTCGTGGCTTGAGCTGGCGGAATATGAGGGCAAATACTATATCAGCTTTCCCCCTCTGCCGTCTTTAATAATGCTGCCCTTCGCAGCCGTTTTCGGCGAAAACACCCCCGATCATCTGATAAATCTCTTTTTCGCCTTTGTAACGGCAGTCTATGCCTATAAGCTTGCCCGCCATTTCGGAAAAGATGAAAAGAACGCGCTTTTCTGGTCGCTATTCCTCACCTGCGGCAGCAACTTCCTTTTCATCGCCTCACTTGGCTGGGTGTGGTTCATGGCGCAGAACATGGCTTTTGCGTTTTTGATGCTCTCCTTTTACTGCGCTGCAAAGCCGGATCGGGGCAGGGGAGCGCTGTCGCTCATTTTTGTGGCGCTGGCGGTCTGCTGCCGACCCCTCGATCTTGCCTTTATACCGGGAATAATGTATATCCTCTATAAAAACTGCGGCAGCGGCAGCCCTGTAAAAGGCATCACAAAAAAGTGGTATTATCTTATCGCCCCCGCGCTTATCGCCTGCGCGCTCTTTGCGTTCAATTATATCCGTTTTGGTTCCATATTCGAATTCGGTCATAATTACCTGCCCGAATTTGTGAACTCTCCCGAAGGTCAGTTCTCGCTTTCCTATGTTCCCTATAACCTTTTTAGGTGTATCCGCCTTTTTGCATGGAACGGAAGCAAGCTGAGCGTCCCCACCTTTGACGGCTGGTGCGTGTTTATCGTTGTACCCATGCTTATTTCGATCGTCTCAAAGGGCATAAGCACCTTCATAAAGGAAAGGCATGCATGTGTTGAGGGCATCATCGTAGTTTTCGGTATAGCGGTCAATATCCTTATGCTCTGCGCCCATAAGACCATGGGCGGCTGGCATTTCGGCAATCGATATCTCATCGATTTCATGCCTGCGGTCTATTACCTTTACATGAAAAACAGCCGCGTAAAATGCACGGCTGCCTATGATGTTTTCCTTTTGATTTTCGGTATGCTGATAAATATCGGCGGAACGATCGCTTTCTATAATGGATGGATATGATCTATTCATCATCGCTCATCAGAATATTCAGCGCCTGCATATAAACATCCGATGATTTTTTATGCCAGGAGTCGCAGACCTTTTTAGCGCTTTCCCTGTCGGGGAGCGCTATTGTCATTTCAAAAAGCAGCCTGCCTTTTTCTCTGACTGCAAGCCTTGCGGCAAAATCGCCCTGAGGAGTTACAGCATAATCGGCAAAAACGCTTGCTTCGTGCCTTAGCGTCTCCTTCCAGCTTTCGGTCACCAGATCGACAGCGTTTCTTCTGGAATAAGGGACCTTAGCCTTGAACATATCAAGCGCCTCGGCTCCGAAATCCGTCACCGAATATGTCATCCCGGCGGGCTCGTGGGCTGTCCTTAAAAGCCCGTTGTCCGCAAGCTCGGCAAGCGACAGCTGTATATCGATATAGTCCATGAACTCGTTTTCAAGGAAAAAACGCTGCGCCTGCAGATTGGTCATCGGGCCCACGTTCACAAGCGTATAAAGCATCAGCAGCTTGTTTTCGGTAAGATCCGGCCTCGATCTTTGCATATCTTTTCCTCCGTGTTCAAAAAATCATGCCCCGTGGGTCTATATATATATATATTATAAATGAATATGCCCGTCTTTACAAGCGCGGGCATAAATTTCCTCGGTAATGTTATATAAAAAGGCTATTTTTCAATGCCGAAGCCTGCATTTTCAAGGCTTAAAAGCGCCTTTTCAAAATCCTCTTTTTTCACAAGTATATAATCCGTGTTATAGGTCGAAACCGCGAATATTCCTATGCTGTTGTTTGCAAGCACCTGAGAAATTTCAGACAGTATACCCACAAGCGAAAAATCGAGCACTCCCTGTATCCGAAAACCCTTCCAGCCGTCTTCGCGCAGGGTGGTGTTTTTAGGAACATCGCAGGTCCTGCATACAAGAGAGTTCTCTTCGTCTGTCTTTCCTATAAAATAAAAATCGGCGCTGAAATCGAAGAGAGAATAATCCTGTACCTTGCATACGGTAAGATCGTGTTCCAAAGCCTTGATGATCATATTTCCCTCCGAAAAATAAAAGTAACGCAAAAAAATAAATGTGCCGTCTGTGCGACACAAAAAATCAGACCCAGAGTGCCGTCCGCCAAATTTTGACACCTGCTAAGTAAAGCAGGGTGGGGCCCTGCGACATCGGGCTGCCTTCCCCTGGCGTCCACTGACGGGGGCATGACATTACTTTGCCGACGCAGGCTCCGTTTTAGTGATGTAGGTTCAAAATATTGACGTTACGCACACCCCAGGAGCTGATTCAATTATATATTATGCCTTTATTGCTGTCAAGTATTCGTTATTTCCTTATTCCACCACAACGCTTATGACCTCGTAGGGAGTCCTTGCGCCGTTGTCAAGGGTGGCATAAAGCTGACCGGAGTATTTGCCCGCAGGAGCAATATAAGGGACCTCAAAGCCGAGCGTATAAACATCTGCGCTCTTTTTTGCAAAGCGGAAGGTCTCGCCAAGATCGGGTACGTTCAAAAAAACGAAGCCCAAAGTAGCCTTGTCGTCAACTATCTCTGCCTTTACTTCAAGGTTTATTACTTCGCCCGCTCTGACCTTTTCGGGCATGGAAATGATGCTGAGCTTAATAGGGTTTTGCAAATTTTTCGCCCCCCGGATAAATGAATGATTTTGGTTGAATTTATTATAACATTTTTTGTTAAACTCTGCAACAAATTGATAAGCACTTGCGTCAAAACATCTGAGTACGATTGAAATGAATACTGAACCATTGTATAATTGAATTAAATGGACGGAGGTGCATATATGCAATTGGATGAATTCACCCTGCAAAGGGCGATAAAGGGTGATAAACAGGCATTTGAAGAGATCGTGCGCATCTATCAGGATCGGGTGTACGGTATTTCGCTGCGCATGCTTTCCAACACGCACGAAGCCGAGGACTGCGCTCAGGAAACCTTCATAAAGATCTACCGCAATCTGCCGAGATTTGAAAAGCGCTCAAGCTTTTCCACCTGGGTATACAGGATAGCTATGAACTGCGCTCTGGATATGATAAGAAAGAAAAAGGCTCAGCAAAATACCGATTCGCTCGAGGAAATGGTGGATCAGGGCTTTGCGCCCGTTGAAACCGGTATCGGGCCCGAAGAAAGCGCTATAAACGAGCTTACGAACGATTTGGTAAAGGAAGCTATTGCCCTTCTCCCCGAAGACCAGCGCGCCGTCATTGTCCTTAGGGATATAAACGGCAGGACATACGAGGAAATAGCCGATATCACCGGTGCAAATCTGAACACGGTCAAATCAAGGATAAGCAGAGGCAGACAGCAGCTTAGAAAAATGCTTCTGAACAATACGGAACTTTTTGAGTTTCCCTGCGTCTAAGCTAAAGGAAGGTGAAAGAAATGGATTGCAGAAAATTTTTGGAACAGCTGGATGCCTTCATAGACGGAGAGCTTACTCCCGGAGCAAAAGCTGCGATGGAAAACCATATGAACAACTGTCCCGAATGCAAAAAGCTTTATGAGGACGCAAAGGAAATACTTATGAAAACAAACGAGCTTAATGATGTAAAAGCCCCCGAAGGCTTTACCGATGCGGTAATGGAAAAGCTTCAAAATGAGCCCGCCCCTAAAAAGCCCCTTCCCAAATGGGCAAAATGGACCATCGGCGCAGCGGCAGGGTTTGTCGGCGTTTGCGTGCTCGGTGTAGGGTTGCTTGCAGGAGGCAGCCTGCTTTTCGGAGCTAAAGCGTATGATTCGGCAACGACCGAATCCATGACCTATTATTCTACCGGCTCAACTACCTCCGCTTCCATGGTGGGCGGTACCGCTGCCGATAAGGATATGATGATGAACGCAGCCGCCATGGACGCAGGCGCGACCGCGGACATGATAATGCCCGAGCCCATGGAAGCGGAAGTCGCTATGGAAGAAGCAGAACTTGGCTTTGCTTCAACCACTGCCGATACTTCTTCCGGTGAGCAGTACGGCTTGAAGATCATCCGCAACGGCGATGTGAACCTGCAGAGCATAAACTTTGATCAGGATATCGCAAGCATCGAAAATGCCATAAAGGCATCGGGCGGTTATGTGCTCAGCTCATCCACCAGCGGTCAGCCCGTGAGCGAGACCGGAGCCAAGTGGGGCAGAGATGCCAATTATACCGCCAAGATCCCCGCTCAGGCGTTCTACAGCGTGGTCGATATCATAAAAGAGTGCGGCACCCTTCAGAACTACTATGAATACAGCGACGACATCACCAGCCAGTATTATGATACCCAGACCAGGCTCGATGCATATCATAAGCAGTACGAAAAGATCGAAGCTCTGCTCGATAAGGCCGATAACCTTACCGATATCATCACCATCCAGCAGGAGCTGACCGAACTCCAGTACAAGATCGACAGCCTCACAGGCCAGATCAAGAAATGGGATAATCAGGTAAGCTATTCCACCCTCTATATCTACATTCAGGAAGTCCGCGATCCATCCGTCATCAAGGATGTCGATCCCACCTTGGGCGAGCGCATCAAGGAAGGCTTCTTTGACGGCGTGAACGATATCATCGAGGGCGGCGAGGACGTGATCGTCTGGTTCGCCTCCTCCGCTTTGAGCATCGTTATAGTTGTCCTGATCATAGGCGCAGCGGTGCTGATCATAAGAAAGATCCACCTGAGGAACAAAAAGAAATAGCAAAACAATGTTTACCGCCGCGGGAGCTTGATCTTCCGCGGTGTTTTTTTTGAGCATGCCCTTGCTCGGGCTTGCTGTAAGAACCGTAGTATTTGCTCCTTTTCGTAAGCAGGATTCTGTGTTATCATGTATCTGTAAACACGAATCAGGAAGGAAATATATGATGAAAATAGTCATCCTTGACGGATTCACCGAAAACCCCGGCGATCTTTCCTGGGAAGGTATAGCCAAGCTCGGTGAACTTACAGTATACGACAGAACCAATGCAGCCGATATAATCCCACGCATCGGTGATGCCGAGGTAGTTTTTACCAACAAAACTCCCATAACAAGAGAAACTCTGGAAGCCTGCCCAAATATCAGATACATCGGCGTGTTGGCTACGGGCTATAATATCGTGGATGTACAAGCCGCAGCCGAAAAAGGCATTACAGTTACCAATGTCCCTGCCTACGGCACCTTCGCGGTCGCTCAGGCGGCGTTTGCGCTTTTGCTTGAGATCACCAACAGGGTAGGGCATCATTCCGATACCGTCTTTAGAGGCAAATGGACTCAAAGCCCGGATTTTTGCTACTGGGATCATCCGCTTATGTCGCTTCACGGCAAAACCATGGGTCTTATCGGCTTTGGCAGGATAGGCAAAGCAGCTGCCGATATCGCAAAAGCCTTCGGGATGAACGTGATCTATTGCACTTCCAAAGAAGGAAGTCTTGACGATGTGCTCAAAAATTCCGATGTAATAAGCCTGCATTGCCCCCTAACAAAGGAAAACGAAAAGCTCATAAACCGCGATACCATCGCCAAAATGAAAGACGGCGTTATAATCATCAATACAGCAAGAGGACAGCTTATAGACGAGCAGGCTCTTTGCGATGCACTAAACAGCGGAAAAGTTTTTGCAGTAGGTCTTGATGTTGTATCGAAAGAACCGATAGATGCTCAAAATCCTCTTCTGAAAGCAAAGAATTGCTTCATCACTCCCCATATCGCCTGGGCGGCAAAGGAGAGCCGTCAGAAGCTCATGGATATAGCTGTGGATAATCTCAAGAGCTTTTTGGCGGGGAATATCAAAAACCGCGTAAACTGATGCTTGACAAAGCATCGGTTTTCGTTTATCATATAATTAACAATTAAGTTAATTGTTAAATGAAATGTGAATGTAAACCGGAAGGAAGTGAGAATATGGCCTTGCAGGATACATTGAAAGCCCTTGCCGACCCGACAAGGCGGGAGATACTCAATATGCTCAAGTCAAAGGGCATGATCGCAGGCGATATAGCGCAGAATTTTGATATGTCCTTTGCCGCAGTTTCGCGCCATCTTTCCGTTTTGAAGGAAGCAAGGCTCATACGGGATAAACGGGAGGGAAAGTTCATATATTATGAGCTGAACGCATCCGTGCTCGAGGAAGTAATGCTGTGGATATCATCCATATCAGCCAAAAAGGAGGAAAACCGATGAATCTGTTCAAAGAAAACAAAAAGCTCATCGTGATCACGAGCATCATCATCCTTCTGCCCGTGTTGGCGGGTCTGCTGCTCTGGGATCAGCTTCCGGACAGGATACCTGTCCATTTCGGCATCGATGATCAGCCCGACGGCTTCAGCAGCAAAGCCTTCGCGGTGTTCGGCATCCCCTGCTTCATGCTCATTATCCAGTATCTGTGCATTTTTGTATCTCAGGCGGATCCCAAAAAGCAAAACGTATCCGGCAAGGCGTTTTCGCTTGTTTTGTGGATCATCCCCGTTGTGTCCATCCTGTGCCTCAGCCTTATATATATGTATGCGCTGGGAGCAAAGGTTGAAGTTGGGTTTGTCATAATGATGTTTATGGGCTTTATGCTCACCGTGATAGGCAATTATATGCCAAAGTTCAAGCAGAGCTATACCCTTGGCATCAAGACTCCCTGGACTCTGGCCAACGAGGAAACCTGGCGCGCTACCCATAGGCTGGCGGGCATACTCTGGACAGTATGCGGCATACTTATCATGGTGGCAGCGTTGTTAAGGCAATATTTGCCTGCGATCATCATATTCGCGGTCATGGTGATTGTGCCCTTGGCCTACTCCTATTTTCATTACAGGAATACGCAGAAGCAAATAGGCTGAGGTGAGGGAGATGATATGGCTATGCGTGCAAACAAAATGACAGCCCCTATCGTGATAGCGGTCATATTGATACTGTATTATGCGGTCCTTTTCTCGGTATTCATACATTTGCTGGACGGCGTCTGGAAATATGCCCTGGGAATAATTCCGCTCGCAGTTTCGGCGCTCATAATAAAAGTATGCATTGAAAGAATAAATGAAATAAGGAAAGGTGAAGAAGATGATCTTGGTAAATACTGATTACATCAGCGGAAAAGAACTTGAAATGCTCTCCATCGTAAAGGGCAGTACCATCCAGTCCAAGCATATCGGAAAGGATATAGCCCAGAGCTTCAAGACCTTAGTGGGCGGCGAGCTCAAAGCCTATAACGAAATGATGAACGAAGCAAGAGCGCTCGCCACCAAAAGAATGGTCGAGGAAGCTCAGGCTATGGGCGCGGATGCCATCGTAAATATCCGCTATGCCTCATCAGCAGTTATGCAGGGCGCGGCAGAAGTCATCGCGTACGGTACCGCAGTTAAATTCAAGAACAAATAAACAGCAAAATGCCAAGCCGCAAAGCTTGGCATTTATATTTATAAGCTTTATTTGAGCTTCTGCTGGTTCATCCAATACGACATCACAAAGCTGTGGGGCAAAATCTTTGCCAAAAGCGCCTGAGCTCTTGCCACGAATCCGTACTGACTAACGTCTTTTCCGCGCTCAAGATCGCGCCATGCTCTTTTTACTATCTGCTCTGCGGTGTACATCGCGGCGTATTTTTTAACAACTGCGTTTTCGTCCGGTTTTATCGCCCTTGAGAAAAATTCGGTCTTTGTCCAGAATGGGCAGACTGCCATAACGGATATACCGTCCTTTTTAAGCTCCCTGTTCAGCGCCCTTGAAAAGCTAAGCACGAACGCTTTGCTTGCACCGTATACGTTTATATAGGGTATAGGCTGGAACGCGGCTACGGAAGCGATATTTATTATACTGCTGCCCTTTCCCATGTGCGGCACGCTTATGTGGCACATAGCCATAAGCCCCTGACAGTTAAGGTCCACCATGTTCAAAAGCGTGTCGATGTTTTCATCCATAGTTGCGGAAAACTTGCCGAAGCCGCTGCAGTTTATGAGCAGCTTTATGTTCACATCCGCTTCATTCAAAAGCGCCTCGTATTCCTTGTAGCTTTCCCTTTTGGATAGATCCAGCGCGATTGCACGCACGGGGCAGGGGAGTTTTATTTCACTCAATCTATCCATTCTTCTTGCGATGACCCAAACTTCATCATAAGTTCCGTTTTCAAAAAGCGTATCAACGAATCTTTTCCCTATACCGCTTGAAGCGCCGGTAATGACCGCGATGTTTTTCATTGTGAAACCTTTCCGCGCAAAGCGCAACTTTATCGTTACATTGCTATTTTAGCATAGATTTATTGCTTTCTCAATGTTTCTTGATATTGACAGTATTAAAGGCATCCGTTATATTGTAAATATAGCAATAAATCTGAATATGAAAGGAAGCAGTATCATGGCGAAGAATTTTTTCTGCACCACATCGGATCCTGTTGTAAAAACCAAAGCAGGTCTTTTAAGAGGTTTTTTCTTTGACGGCGTGTATAGATTCCACGGCGTAAAATATGCCACCGCGGATCGCTTTATGCCCCCAAAGGCCGTTGAACCCTGGGACGGCGTAAAGGATGCGCTTTCCTATGGCTATGTTGCCCCGCTTCTGTCTCCCAATTCTCCCAACGGCGACCTTCTCATACCCCACAGGTTCTGGGTGGAGGACGAGGACTGCCTGAATCTGAATGTCTGGACTCCCGCACTCGATGATAAAAAACGCCCCGTTATGGTCTGGTTCCATGGCGGCGGATATTCCGCAGGCTCCTCCATTGAAATGGTAGCCTATGAAGGCGACGAGATGAGCAAAAACGGCGACTGCGTTGTAGTCACCGTAAACCACAGGCTTAATATCCTTGGTTATTTCGACCTTTCCGCATACGGCGAGGAATTTGCAAACTCCGTAAACGCAGGTCAGGCTGACCTTGTTGCATCCCTTGAATGGGTGAGAGATAATATCGCAGCTTTCGGCGGCGATCCCGATAACGTGACCATCTTCGGTCAGTCCGGCGGCGGCGGCAAGGTCATTTCCCTTCTGCAGACTCCCTCTGCCGACGGTCTGTTCAAGCGCGGCATCATGATGAGCGGCGGCGCAGGCGGCTTCAGAGAGCCCACTTTAAGGCGCGACAAGGAAATTGCAGAGCTGCTCATTGAAGAACTTGGCGGCAGCGATGTTTCCATCCTTCAGACTGTAGAGTTTGAGGATCTTTCAAGGGCAATGCGCGCCATCAAGGGTAAGCTCGACGAAAAGGGCATCCGTCCCATGTGGGCGCCGATGGCGAACGACTGGTATGTCGGCGATCCCTGGAATGTCGGCTATACCGAGCATGCCAAGACCGTGCCCCTCATGGTCGGCTCCGTAATAGCCGAATGGGGCTTTGCCGCCAATATCCCCGATATGGACTCCTATGCTCCCGAAAAGCGCCGCGAAATGATAGCCGGCAAATACGGCGAGGAAAACGCAGACGAGCTCATCAGCCTCTTCAAGGAAGTTTATCCCGAAAAGAACGAGCTCACCCTCATGGGCATCTCCTCCAGAAAGGGACTTCTGGACTTTGCCGACAAGCGCGCAGCCGATTGCTCCGCAAACACCTATATTTACCTGTTCACCTATCAGTTCCCCTATAACGGCGGTATGCCCGCATGGCACTGCTCCGATATCCCATTTGCATTCCATAACACCTGCCGCGTTGCCATTGCCAACGAACCCGGCGTTTCCGACGGCCTCGAGCAGGCATACTTCGGAGCTTACATGGCGTTTGCCAAAAACGGCGATCCCAACGCCCGCGGCCTTGTAAAATGGGATGCATACAACGACAATAAGACCACCATGTACTTCGACGCTGTGACTTCGGGCAGGCAGGATGCCGACTATAAGCTCCAGCAGCTTCTGGATAAAGTCGTTCCCAGCCCCTTCGCTCCCAGAAAAGAAGTCAAGAAAGAAGAAAAAATGACCTTCTGATAAACTGCTCCTCAAAATAAATACAAGCGGTGCATGAAATCGTATCATGCGCCGCTTGTATTTTATATCGCATATTTCTTTGTATAAGCTTCAAGCTGCTGCTTGAAATTCTCGTCGTTTTTCTTGATATAGCGCAGATGCTCGTGTATGTTCATATCGTGGTTTATAAGATCGATCATACCGCCTGCGATGTTTGAACAATGATCCGATGTGCGCTCAAAGCTTGTCAGAAGGTCGGAAAGTATGAACCCCATGTCGATGGTGCACTCACCGTTTTGCAGCCTTATGATATGATTGCTCCTGATCTTTTCTTTAAGCACATCTATCACCTGCTCCAAAGGCTCTACAGAACCTACCGCGTCAATATTTCCCGTTGTGAATGCATCATATGAAAGATCGACTATTTCCGTAAGCGCCTTTGCCAGAAGCTCCGTTTCCGATTTTGCCGCAGCGGAAAAGTCGATATTTTTTGAGAGCATTTCTTCTGCGGATTCGACGATATTCACCGCATGGTCTGATATCCTCTCAAAATCGCCGATGGCCTTTAGCATCATGGCGGCTTCCGCGCTGTCTGCGTCGGATATGCGGTGGGTGCTAAGCTTTACAAGATAAGAACCCAGTATGTCTTCGTAATGATCGGTTTTATCCTCCGCTTTGCGTATGCTGTCTGCAAGTGCGGGATCATATTTCCTTAGGCAGGATAAAGCATCCTTGAGCGCGCCCACTGCGCAGCTTGCCATATCCTCTGCAACGCTCCTGCACTGAGAAAGGGCAACAGCAGGGCTTGCAAAAAGCCTTTCATCAAGCTCTGCGATTTCCTCGGGCTTTTTGGCATCGGGGATAATGCGCATGACCAGCTTTTCGAGCATACCGCTCATTGGCAAAAGCAGAAAAGTGCAGGCGATATTGAAGATAGAATGCGCAACGGCTATACCCATGAACGATGCCGATTCATCCAAAAGCGCGGGTGCAAACACGGCTTTTATTATGCAGTATACGCTCAACCAGACTATTGTGCCGATCACGTTGAAGGCAAGGTGAACCAATGCCGCACTGTTGGCGTTCTTGTTTGCGCCGAATGCGGAAATGATAGCGGTTATGCAGGTACCGATGTTCTGTCCCATGATTATCGGGATGGCAGCGCCGTATGTGACCTGACCGGTCGCAGCAAGCGCCTGAAGTATACCGACCGATGCAGATGAAGACTGGATGACAGCGGTGAGTATCGCGCCTGCCAGAACGCCGAGCACGGGATTTGTGAACATCACAAAAAGCTCTCTGAATGCGGGGATCTCTTTAAGCCCGGAAACAGCGCCGCTCATTGTGTCCATGCCGAACATCAGCGTTGCAAAGCCCAGAAGGATAAGCCCCGTGTCCTGCTTTTTGCTGTCCTTTAAGAAAACATAGAACACTACGCCGATAAGCGCAAGTATAGGCGTGAAGGATGTGGGCTTTAAGAGCTGAACAAAGAAGCTGCCGCTCTCAATGCCCGCAAGGCTCAAAAGCCAGGCGGTAACCGTGGTGCCGACGTTTGCGCCCATAATTACGTTTATAGCCTGTGAAAGAGTCAGCAGTCCCGAGTTTACAAAGCCTACGACCATGACTGTTGTAGCCGATGAGCTCTGTATTATTGCGGTAACGCCAAGACCGGTGAGGAAGCCTATCATCTTTCCTGTGGTGAGCCTGCCCAGAAGTACGCGAAGGGAACTTCCTGCTCTGCGCTCCAGGGCCTGACCCATGAGCGTCATGCCAAAAAGGAAAAGGCAAAGCCCGCCGATCATTTCCAATACATCAAAAAGATCCAAATCAATCACTCCAAATAAAGTTTACGCTTGGATTATATCGGCTAATTGTGTAATCGGATGCATTTTATGTATTGGTTTTGTAAAATAATTGCTAAGATGCGATAAAGATAAAAGGTGGTTTGCTTTACATGGAAAAGCTCGGGAAATAAGAAAAAAGACCGATCAATCAAGATCGGTCTTTGGTAGCGGCGATCGGATTTGAACCAATGACAAACCGGGTATGAACCGGTTGCTCTAGCCAACTGAGCTACGCCGCCATTTTTCATCCCGCACTCCCGTGCGGCTCATTTATAATACCAAATTTGTTCTCTTTTGTCAATAGGTAAAATAAAAAATATTTATTTTTGATGATATGTAATATCGGGATAATCGACCAGTCACATTCATATGCCGGTTTTTGTTGAAATACGGGTCAAATTATTCTATAATAGTATAGTAAATGTGATTATGGAGGATCGTTATGTTTTGCCGATATTGTGGTACAAACCTTCCCGATGACGCGGTCTTTTGCTCAAAATGCGGTAAAAAGGTGAGCGACGGCAGCGCTTCTGTAAATTCTGCTCCAGCTGCAGCCGATTTCGCGCCCCAAGCCGAGACTTACTCAAAAGAATACAAGGGCAGCAGGCGTTTTGCCATTGGTGTGGTAGTGGTATTCATTGCGTTGCTGTTCATGATCATAGGTGTGTTGATAGGTACGTTTGCTCCCAAAAACGAAGAAACGCAGGGTACAAACGGCGTCACCTCTTATACGGACTCAAACGGTGTCACCCATTTTGATTTGAGCGATTCTCAGGCACAGGAAATCATCGACATAATGAATTCTACCTATTCGCCGTCTGCTGCACCGAGCAAGGAGCAGTTTGGCTCTGGAAAACTTGAGCTTAACGCAGGCTCCGATGTTTTTGAGGTGTATAAATCGGCTGTTGACAGAGCAATGAACTGGTCGGGCTATACCATGACTCAGGATATCAGCTCAACTATTTCGGCAAAAGGTCTTGGCGAAATTTCTTTCATCAACAACTCCGTGACCGATGTTGAGATGAAAAACGGCCAAATGACATTTTCCGGCGATACGGTTACCGAGATAAACGGTCAGACGATAAACGATACAAGAATGTATTTCGACAGCGAATACTATTATTTTGATTATTCCAAGCCTCAGGACATGCAGCTTAAAATGAAAGCACCCGATGCGCTGTCCACTTATATAGAGGATCAGTCCTATGAGTGGATAAATCCTCAGGATGTTCGAGATTTTTATTTCTACCGTCCTCAGGAAAACGAAAAACTCTGGTGCATATACTTTGAAGGCGATCCTTCAAGGGTCGATCTTGATGTATTTGATCTGGTAAATTCTCTCTCTCAGGTGCTGGGCGACAGCACTATGGAAAACGTAAGGC
Source organism: Clostridiales bacterium (assembly GCA_015056005.1). Lineage (GTDB taxonomy): Bacteria > Bacillota > Clostridia > Christensenellales > UBA1750 > SIG373. The sequence goes on along the minus strand of SVHB01000034.1, from coordinate 1,842 downwards.
TTAACGGAATAGGTGTTACCGTAACTCTTTCGGAGACCGGCGAGCTGAGCGGAACCGAATTGAACGCTGAGTATACGGCGGATGTCTCCGGTGTGGAAATGACCGTGTACACCCATTCCTACGCTTTCTTCAACAATCAGAACAATGTGACCGTCAATATCCCGTCCGAGGTCTATTCCTATCCGGAACAGAAGTAATTTTATGAAATCAACGGCAGATACGAATATCTGCCGTTATTTTTATTCAGCTGTGTGTTTTTGCCTTGTTGATCGCGATCAGTCTGTCGATCTTGTCGTTCAGCTGGCGGACATATGTAGTTTGCGGCAGCTTCATCCTCGGCTCCTGGGGCAGGGGATCGAGCCGAGGACGCTGCTCCTCCTGCGGACTGCTCTGCAGGGCTATCCATTTTTCGTTCTGCCTTTTGCGCTGACCGGATGCGCTGTATACGTCCTTTTTTTCTTCTCCGCCAAGTGCGGATAAGAGTGAATATGTATTGGTTTTCTCCATTTTTTTTGCACCTCCTTGTTTATACTTATATATTATGCCGATATCCTTAAAATGTTTAATTGAAAATCGGAAAAATATGGTGTATAATGAATTTAACATATCAAATGAGGTAACTTTATATGAAGTACATCGTAGCACTTGATCAGGGCACGACCAGTTCACGCGCCGTCGTTTTTGACAAGACCGGCAATATCGTTGCGTCCCACAGCATTGAATTCAGGCAGATCTACCCCCAGCCCGGCTATGTAGAGCATGATCCCTATGATATTCTCCAGTCTCAGAGGGACTCTCTGCGCTATGCCGTTCAGAAAGCGGGCATCGATGTTTTAGATATCGAAGCCATAGGCATTACCAACCAGAGGGAGACCACCATCGTCTGGGATAAAAAGACCGGCAAGCCCCTTTATAACGCCATCGTTTGGCAGTGCAGGCGCACCGCCGATATCTGCAAAAAGCTCATTCAGAACGGCCTTGGCGAGAGGATAAGGCAGAAGACCGGCTTGGTGGTCGACGCTTACTTCTCAGGCACCAAGCTTGCATGGCTCCTTCAGAATGTTCCCGAGGCAAGAGCGGCAGCAGATAAGGGCGAGCTCTGCTTCGGCACGGTCGATTCCTTCCTGGTTTACAACCTCACCGGCGGCAAGGTGCATGTGACTGACTATACCAACGCCTCCCGCACCATGATGTTCAACATCTATTCCCTTGAATGGGATAAGGATATCCTGCATATGCTCGATATCCCCGAAAGCGTTCTGCCCACAGTCTGCGATACCTCAGGCGTTGTAGGCATGCTCGATCCTGCCATTCTGGGCAGAGAGATCCCCATCGCTTCCATCGCGGGCGATCAGCATGCCGCGCTCTTCGGTCAGGGCTGCACTCAGCCCGGTATGGTAAAGAACACCTACGGCACCGGCTGCTTCGTCCTTATGAACACCGGCGAAAAGCCTGTCAATTCCAAAAACAAGCTTGTCGGCACCATAGGCTGGTCCTACGGCGGCAAAACCACCTATGCCCTTGAAGGCAGCGTTTTCGTAGCCGGCGCGGTTATCCAGTGGCTCAGGGATGAATTAAAGCTCATCGACGATGCCGCTCAGACCGAGGAGATCGCCAAGAGCATCGAAAGCACAGGCGGCGTTTACCTCGTTCCCTCCTTCACCGGTCTTGGCGCTCCCTATTGGGATATGTACAGCCGCGGAACGCTTGTCGGTATCACCAGAGGTACAGGCAGAGCCCATATCGTAAGAGCGGCTCTTGAGAGCATCGCACTCCAGTCCTATGACGTCATCAGCGCCATGCAGCGCGACAGCGGCATAAGCCTTGAACAGCTCAGGGTCG
>SVHB01000033.1 GCA_015056005.1 Clostridiales bacterium | reverse complement strand
AACAAGCAATTATCGACGTAAAAGTAAAAGAAAATACCCGTTTACTTAAAAACGGGTATTTATTATTATACTATTTTGCGATATCCTATGCATTTATCAAGCATCAAGATTGTCGGTTTTTGTAAAACTGAGCTTTTCACCGCTATAATCGATGAGCACATCGTCGCCGATTGCGATGTTGCCTGCAAGGATCTCCTCGGAGAGGTTATCCTCAACCAGCCTTTGGATGGCTCTGCGCAGGGGACGGGCGCCGTATTCGGGATCAAAACCGACCTGAGCGAGATAATCCTTGGCGGAATCGGAAGCGGTGATCTTTATGTCGCGCTCGCTGAGCCTCTTTGCGACTTGATCGAGCATAAGATCGACGATCTTTCTGGTCTGTTCCTGTTCAAGCTGATGGAACACGATGGTCTCATCAATTCGGTTCAGGAATTCGGGGCGGAAGATGCGCTTGAGCTCTTCCATGATACGTTCCTTGGTGCGCTCGTAGGTGTTGTCGTCCATAGCGCTGCCAAAGCCCATGGTCTTTGATTTTGCAAAGTTCTGAGCGCCTGCGTTGGAGGTCATGACAAGCACAGTGTTTCTGAAATCAATGGTGCGGCCCTTTGAATCGGTGAGCCTGCCGTCGTCCATGATCTGCAGGAGAATATTGAAGATATCGGGATGCGCCTTTTCAACTTCATCAAGAAGAACGATGCTGTATGGCTTCTGGCGAACCTTGTCGGTCAGCTGACCGCCTTCATCGTGACCGACATAACCGGGAGGCGAGCCGATCATTCTGGAAACGGAGAACTTCTCCATATATTCGCTCATATCGATTCTGATGACCGCATCTTCGTCACCGAAGAGCGCTTCGCCGAGCGCTTTACAAAGCTCGGTTTTACCAACGCCAGTGGGACCTAAGAAAAGGAACGAGCCGATGGGGCGCTTGGGATCTTTAAGACCCGCTCTTGCTCTGCGGATGGCTTTGGATACGGCTATGACCGCCTCTTCCTGACCGATAACGCGCTTGTGCAGGGTATCTTCAAGCTTGAGCAGACGTTCGCTTTCGTCTTCGGTGAGTTTCTTTACCGGGATCCTCGTCCATGAGGACACGATATCTGCGATCTCTTCTTCGCCGACAACACCGTTTTCGCTGTTCTTCTTGTTCTCCCATTTGGTGCGCATTTCTTCCATTTCCGCTTTGATCTTGTTTTCCTCATCGCGGATGGATGCGGCCTTTTCAAAATTCTGGTTTGAAATGGCTTCTGCCTTTTCATGCTCCAGCTCTTTTAGCTTTTCCTCAAGCTCCTTCATATCGGGAGGAGCGATGTAGGACTGGATATGCACCTTGGAAGCGGCTTCGTCGATCAGGTCAATAGCCTTATCGGGGAGATACCTGTCCGTGATATAGCGGATAGAAAACTCAACGGCGGCTTTGAGCGCCTCGTCGGTTATGGAGACACGGTGATGGGCTTCGTATTTATCTCTGAGACCTTTGAGTATCTCGATGGTTTCTTCGGAAGTAGGTTCGCCGACATTTACGGGCTGGAATCTGCGCTCGAGCGCCGCGTCTTTCTCGAAATATTTTCGGTATTCGGAAATGGTGGTCGCACCGACACACTGCAGCTCGCCCCTTGCAAGCGCGGGCTTTAAGATGTTTGCTGCGTCGATAGCGCCTTCTGCTGCGCCTGCACCCACGATGGTGTGTATCTCATCGATGAAAAGGATGGTGTTGCCGTCGGCTTTGAGCTGCTTCATTACGTTTTTGAGTCTGTCTTCAAACTCGCCGCGGTATTTAGTGCCCGCCAGCATGCCCGCCATATCAAGGGTAAACACGCGCTTGCCCTTTAAGAGCTCGGGGATATTGCCCTCAACTATGCGCTGGGCAAGCCCTTCCACTACAGCCGATTTGCCGACGCCGGGTTCGCCGATCAGAACGGGGTTATTCTTGGTGCGCCTTGAAAGTATCTGGATGATTCGATCGATCTCGCTTTCTCTGCCGATAACGGGATCAAGCTCGCCGTTTTTAGCAGCTGCGGTCAGATCTCTGCCGAACTGCTCAAGCTCGTTTGCGGATGCATTTTCTTTGTCATCATTTTGCCCCGAAGGATTGTTCTGATTGCCGGGACCCGGATTTTTGCCGCCGCTCATCTGGTTGAGCATAGCTTCTCTTGATCTTTTTACATCAACGCCCATGCCGGTGAGCGCCTGATATGCGACTCCTTCGGGTTCTGCAAGGAGAGCGAGGAACATATGTTCTGCGCCTACGAAATTATGACCGAGCCTTCTGGCCTCTGCCATGGCGTTTTCAAGCACCTTTTTGGAGCGGGGGGTGTAGGTTATTTCCTGGGAAAAATCAAAATCACCCTTGCCGGTGAGCTTTTCAACGGTCTCACGCAGTTTTTCGATGGACAGCGGGCTGCCGTTCATAGAATTGCCGCCTGTCTCGCGGATGATGCCCATGAGCAGATGTTCGGTGCCGATATAGTTATAGCCCATACCTCTGGCTTCTTCGCCTGCGTATTTCAGGCAGCGCTGTGCACTTTGAGTAAATCTCTGAAAAAAAGACATATGCTATCCTCCTTTATGGAAGCTGTTCGTTAAGTATATTTTTTACGCATTGAGCGCGGTAGATATCGCGCTCCTCGGGGGTCATCGCCTTTCCCGCAAGCCTTGAAAGCTCGGCAGGCTGCAGGGAGAGAAGCTTATCTGCGGTCTCATTGGTGATCTCGGTTTGGATTCCAAGCGAGATCGCAAGCCTTAGATCGGACCAGAATTTGTAAAGCTCCTTTGAGTCAATGCTCATGGCATATTTGAGCATGCCGAAAGAACGCATGAGCTTATCGCCGAATTTGGTCTTGTTGGAGTTGTAGATGGAATAGCGTGCTTTCATCTCACGCTCAATTATCTGATCGGCTGTGTCGTTGAGCATTTTTACGATATCGTTTTCGCTAAAGCCCAAGGTGACCTGATTGCTGAGCTGATAGATGGAGCCGCTTGCCTGACTGCCTTCGCCGTAGAAGCCGCGGATGGTGAGCCCCAGGCGGGAGACCGCTCTTCCTATCTGCTCGATCTGATGAGTGACCGTAAGCGCGGGAAGATGCAGCATAAGCGATGCGCGCATGCCCGTGCCCGTATTGGAGGGACAGGCGGTAAGATAACCCAAGGTATCGTGGAAGGCATAGGTTTCGTTTTCGGCAATGCTGTCGTCGGCCTTGTTGGCAAGATCAAGCGCTTCGTTGAGTGATCTGCCGTTCATGATCGCTTGTATGCGGATATCATCCTCTTCTCCGACCATAATACTTATGGTCTTCTCCTTGTTGATAAACACCGCAGCTCTTTGAGAAGCCTTCACAAGATCGGGGCTGATCAGATGGTCTTCTATCAGCGCTATGTTTTCCGACTCGCTGTTGGCTCTCAGATATGTCAAAGCAAAGTCGTTTTTCATATCGGAACGGGAAAGCGCAAGCGCGGTCCTGTCGATCACCTGCTGCGCCTGATCCGCCGACTGCATGTTGGGGAAGGGGAGGTCTTTAAGGTTTCTTGCAAGCCTTACTCTGGTTGAGAGTACGACGCTTTCGTTTGCTTTATCAGCCATTTGCCTGTGCCTCCTTTATTTTATCCCTGATTATAGCTGCCTGTTCGTATTCTTCATTTTCGATGGCCTGAGCAAGCTGAGCGCGCAGTGTATCGATCTCGCTTGTGCCGGCCTGTGTCTGAGTTATCTTTTCATCAGTTTCTTTGGGCTCGTCTGAAAGCTTCATTTCGGGAGCAATCTGATATGGCGCTTTACCTTCATGCTTTAATCTGCCCTGAATGCGCCTGAATGTGGGTTCAAGAACCTTTGAGAAGGTATCATAGCACTTTTCACATCCAAGAAGACCTCCGCGCCTGAAGGCTGCAAGGTCCATATGGCAAAAAGGACATTCGAGAGTCGTGGGCATTTGAGAGGAAGGGGTCTTCATAAAGCCGGTGAACAGATCGTTGAAGGAAAACTTTTCCTGCATGGAAGCGTTCTCCTTATGCCAGCAATCTGCGCAGAGCATCTTTTCGGTGGTTACGCCGTTTATGGTGATCATCGCATGGACGGTAGCTTCGTTTTTTTGGCAGATCTCGCACTTCATATTATATCCTCCTCAGCATTTTTTGAGTAAAGCAAGCAGCATACTTTTCATTATGCCCGCTCTCAGCATATTTTTTGCGCTTATCGGAACCGAAAGGGCATTGTCGCTGACCGCTGCAGCCATCAGTTCCGCTTCGTTTTGATCTATTATGTTTCTCTCCATGAGCGCCTGTATCATGGCTATCGCGGCTTTGGGGGTGAGGTTTGCCTCAAGCCCTGCTATCAGGGCACTTATAAATTCCTTGTTCGCACCGCTTCCCATGATCCTTATTATGCGCACATAACCGCCGCCGCCGCGCCTGCTCTCTATTATATACCCGTGCTCGGGAGAAAATCTCGTTGCCAGCACATAATTTATTTGGGACGGCGCACAGTTGAAATACTGCGCAAGCTCATTCCTTCTAAGCTCCAGTTCGCTCTGGGAATCTTCCATAAGTTCTTTAATAAACTGTTCTATATTATCGGATAAAGGCATGCTTTCATCTCCTTAGAGAAGTCTGACTATGTTTGACTTTGACCTTCTCTGACTTTTATTATAATCAATTTGACTTTCATGTCAATAGGTTTGACAAAAGTTTTTCAAAATATTTTGATAACTTTAAGGTATGTGATATAATAAGGATGATTGGATGTGATATAATGGATCGCAAAATCGCGGTAATTGACGGAAATTCACTTATGTACAGGGCTTTTTATGCTCTGCCTTTGCTCAATAACGCAGATGGCGTTTATACCAATGCCATACTCGGTTTTCTTACGATGACTCTTAAAGTAATAAACGACTATTCGCCCACGCACATCGCGGTCGGGTTTGATATGCATGGACCCACTTTCAGGCATGAAAAGTTTGACCAATACAAGGCGGGCAGAAGGGAAACTCCCATAGAGCTCGTTCCCCAGTTTGACCTTTTAAGACAGGTGCTTGAGGCGATGGGGATAAAGTATTATCAGCTGAGCCCTTATGAAGCTGACGATATATTGGGCACAATCGCAAAAAAATGCGCTGAGGATCAGGACGAGGTCATACTTATAACCGGCGATCGTGATTCCTTCCAGCTGATAGACGATAATGTAAAAGTGCTGTTTACTAAACGAGGTATCTCCGATGTTGATCTGCTCGGCAGAGAAGAGCTCAAGGAGAAGTACGGCGTTTATCCCGAGCGTGTGACTCATCTGAAGGCGCTTATGGGCGATAATTCGGATAACATTCCAGGAATACCCGGTATCGGTGAAAAAACTGCATTAAAGCTGCTTGATCAGTTCGGTTCTCTTGATGAGATTTTTGCAAACACCGATCAGCTTAAGGGCAAACAGCGCGAGAAGGTCGAAACCGGAAAAGAGAGCGCGTTGATGTCAAGGGAGCTGGCAACGATTGTATGCAACGTGCCGATCGATTTTGTCGTTGATGATTGTAGGATAGGCGATTTTGCGGGTGCAAAACCGATATTTGAAAAGCTTGGCTTCAGATCGCTCATGAGCAAGCTGGGCTTAAACGGCGCTTCCGCAAAGGAAAGCAAGGGTTTTAAGGCAAAAGAGCGCAAAACAGTAACTGTAAATGCCGATAATGCCGAAGAATTGGTCATCAAAGCTTCAAAAGCCGATCTCTCCGCTCTTTATATGAAGGAAGGCTTGGTTGAAATCGCTTTTGAAGATACGGTTTTGAAGTTTGAGGAGCGCGTCTCACTGCTTGATGAGGGTTTTGATTACGATACCCTCATGGATACTATCAGGCCCTATCTTGAGTCAAACGGTAAAAAAGCCGTATATGATATAAAGTCGATCCGAAATCAGCTGGCTAAAAAGGGCATAAGCTTAAACGGCAAGTTTGATGACGTGATGCTCCTTGCCTATCTGCTGGACGGTCAGATCGATAAGCTCGATATAAACGGCGCCGGCATGGTTTATGACAGCCTGCTGTATTATAAGGCGCAGATAAAGGGTACGGAAATAGAGAAGCTTTATAACGATATAGAGCATCCTCTTGCTGATGTTCTTTTTGACATGGAGCAGACCGGCTTTACCATCGACAAATCTGAACTCAGAAGCATAGGCGATGAGCTTAAAAAGAAGATGACCGACATGGAGCAGGTGATATATCTGCTTGCGGGTCACAGCTTTAATATCCTCTCGCCAAAACAGCTGGGTACGGTATTGTTTGAAGAGCTTGGGCTTCCCGCTTCCAAAAAGACCAAGACAGGATATTCGACCGATGCCAGCGTGCTTGAAGGGCTTATCGGGCAGCATGATATAATCGAGGCCATAATCGAATACCGGGCCACATCAAAGCTCTATGGTACCTATATCGACGGTCTTATTGATAAAGCCGATAATTCGGGAAGGATACATACCACCTTCTATCAGACAGGTGCCGCTACAGGCAGGCTTTCAAGCGCCGATCCCAACCTTCAGAATATTCCGGTCAGGACCGAACAGGGCAGGATAATCCGCAAGGCGTTCATCCCCCTTGAAGAAGATCATGTGCTTGTGGCTGCGGACTATTCGCAGATAGAACTCAGAGTTCTTGCCCATATGTCAAACGATGTCAATTTCATAAAGGCTTTCCTTGACGGCGCGGATATCCATGCGTATACCGCATCGGAGGTTTTTTCGGTACCTCTTGAAATGGTAACGAGCGAAATGCGTTCAAATGCTAAGGCAGTAAACTTCGGTATAGTATACGGCATAAGCGAGTTTGGTCTTGCAAGGAATATAAAGGTAACGAGAAAAGAAGCGGCGGGCTATATTCAGCGTTTCTTTGAAAGATATCCCGATGTTAAAGCCTTTATGGACCGATGCATAGCTGACGGAAAGTCTCAGGGCTATGTTGAGACCATGTTCGGCAGAAGAAGATATATTCCCGAGATTTCAAGCGGAAATTACAATACCCGCTCTTTCGGCGAAAGGATAGCCATGAACACTCCGATACAGGGCACTGCCGCCGATATAATAAAGCTCGCTATGGTAAATGTATCAAAAGCGCTGAAGGAAAGCGGTCTTGGTGCAAAGCTCATTTTGCAGGTGCATGACGAACTTATCATCGACAGCCCCAAAGAGCACGCTCAGGAGGTAGGCAGAATACTTCAGGAAAACATGCAGAAGGTTGTTTCCCTGAACGTGCCTCTTATTGCAGAGGTAAAAATAGCAAAAAATTGGCTTGATGCAAAATAAAGATCAGTTTTGGAGGGTGTATGGGCGTTATTGGGCTTACCGGCACCATAGGTTCCGGCAAAAGTACTGTTTCGGGATATTTGCGTTCTTTGGGCGCTGTAATAGTTGATGCTGATGAAATATCAAGATCGCTCACCGCTCCGGGAGGTAGGGCTCTGATTAAAATCAGGGAGTCTTTTGGCGATAAGGTGTTTTCGGGCGATGCGCTTGATAGAAAAGCGCTGGCGGGGGAAGTGTTTTCCGATAAGGAAAAGCTTCAAAAGCTCAACTCAATACTCCATCCTCTGATATTTGAGCAAATGTTCCTTGAGATAAACGAAGCCGTAAACGGCGGAGCAAAGCATGTAATAGCCGACGTTCCTCTTTTGTTTGAAACGGGATTCGAGAAGCATTGCGATGAGATATGGCTTGTCTATACCGATGAAAAAACGCAGCTTGAAAGGATAGTAAAGCGCGATAACTGCACCGAGGAGGCTGCCAAAGCCCGTATCGCAAATCAAATGCCGGTAAGCGAAAAAATGAAGAAAAGCGACAGGCTTATCGATAACTCAGGTGACCTTGACTCTCTTTTTAAGCAGGTGGAAAACCTATGGCAAAGCATAAACGAAAAAATGTAGCGGGTCATGCCGTATCAGGTGTGATAATCGCAGCTGTGCTTTTGCTTGTATTGTGCTTTATATATGCGACCGTATATAAGCCATGGTCGATGAAAAGCAGATACATACTTGAATATGAGGAGACTATAAGGGCGCACAGCGAGCAATACGGAGTCGATCCGTATCTGGTCGCAGCAATGATATACTGCGAATCTACTTATAACCCTCAGGCTGTATCGAGCGTGGGCGCAAGAGGGCTCATGCAGGTGATGCCCGATACGGGTGAATGGATAGCAAAAAAGATCGACATAGAAGAATTTACGGAAGACATGCTTTTTGATACGAGCATAAACATCGAGATGGGCTGCTGGTACATGTCGTTCCTTCTTGAAAGATATGAGGGGAACCAAAGCTGTGCGGTGGGGGCGTACCACTGCGGTCACGGCAAGATGGACGGCTGGCTTGAAGATCCTATGATCAGCAGCGATGGAAAAACTCTTGAAAACATTCCCGAGGGCGAAACGAAAAAATATATTAACAGGGTAAATAATGCATACGATATCTATAAAGAATTATATCCGGATATTTTTTAAGGCGATATGCGTTCTTATGGCGCTGTCGCTTGCTTTGCTGTGCGCATGCGGCAGGGGTAACGACGCTGTTGATGCAGATGCACAGGCTGATGCGCAGACGAGCCTTGTGCCGGAGGCAAGCACAAAGACTGTGATCGATGCTCAGCTGAATCTTTCGATGCCTATCGATACTTCTGTAATAGACCCGTATGAAATAACTTCATATAAGATGCAGAGCCTTGTTCCTTTGGTGTTTGAATCGCCGATAACTCTTGATGCCGATGGTTCACCCAAGGCATACCTTTGCCAAAGCTGGACTGCAAACGAGGACGGAACGGTCACCTTTACAGTCAGAGACAATGTGCTTTTCCATGACGGAACGGCCTTTGATGCTTCTCATATAGCTTACGGAATAGAGCGGGCAATGCAATCGGAAAACTATCGATATGTATCCTCTTATATCGATAAGTATTCGGTATCTGATGATAATAAGCAGATCACCATAAAGCCTAAAAAGGGCGTTATTAACCTTGTGCTTCATATGGATTTCCCCATAACAGGTATGAACGGCACCATCGGGACCGGGCCTTATAAGGTTGATGATATCAGAGCCGGCAGCGGTATGTCGCTATCGGTGAATGAAGCATGGTGGATGAAGCAGCCGGAGATAAAGAATATCTACGCCAAAGCCATAGAAGGCGACGAAGCGCAGATTCAAAGTCTGCTGGCGGGAGAAATCGATGTTGTATATGCAAGAGGTCAGGATATAAGCGCGTATATGTCCTCGGGGAAATATCTGAGCATGTCGCTTACCACGCCTTCATATGAATATATCGTGTTCAACACGAAAAACGAGCTGATGGCCGATAAAAACTTGAGGCTTGCCATAGCCTACAGCCTGGACAGGCGTACCATGATATCAAACGCGTATTTCGGCAACGTGACCATGAGCGATACACCTATGAACGCTCAGTCATGGATAGGCAGCGGCTCGTCGTCGATGCTTGAACAGGATATGAAAAAGGCTATAGAATATATTTCAGCCTGCGGTTTTGCAGATACTGAGGGCGACGGATTTTTCGATAACGGTATTGCCGCAGAAAGCACCAATGCGCCCAATGCGACATTATCCCCGGATTCGACCCCGGAACCTATAAGTTATGAACCGATCAAGCTTAAAATAATCACCAACACCGATACGCAGTCCTCCGCTCATAAGGAAGCGGCAAATATGATCGCAGCTCAGCTTGAAAGCTTAGGTCTGAAAGCAGAAGTTAAAATGTACGAGATGGACGATCTTTCGGATGAACTGGAGGACGGAAATTTTGATATTGCCGTTCTTGCCACATACCTTGGAAACAGCGTTGACCTTTATGACCTTTATCACAGCAGCGGCAAGCTGAACTATTCTGGCTACAGCTCCTCTGCGGTTGATTCCATGATAGAAAGGCATATAGCTGCATTGGATGAAGCAGAATACGTTGACACGGCGATAAAGACTCAGGAAATGATAATCGAGGATATGCCCGTCCTTGGTATCGGCTTTAAGAATTCCGCAATGCTTTATTCGCAGAACATTGAAGGAATAGGCAGAATTGACAGCTATAATATATTCTCAAATATAGATGCATGGAGAGTTGAAGAAGATGAACAGCATTAAGGTCAAAGCATATGCAAAGATCAACTGGGCGCTCAATATCACAGGTGAAGCGCCCAACGGATATCATTTGCTTGATATGCTTATGCAATCGATAAGTCTTCACGATACTTTGACTATAAACAAGGACGAAGCACAGGGGCTTTGCATTATCGGTTCTAACGAGCTTACCTGCTCAGATGATAACTTGATAATAAAGGCTAAAAAAGTGCTCGAAGAATATATCGGGTCTGAGCTTGCCTGTTCGTTTATATTGGAAAAGAATATTCCCTTGGCAGCAGGCCTTGCAGGAGGCAGTGCAGATGCGGCGGCAGCGCTTGCGGGCATGAACGCTGTGTTTGAATTGGGGCTCACTCCTAGTGAGCTTTTGCGCGTGGCTGAAAAAATAGGCAGCGATGTTCCTTTTTGTATGTACGGAGGCTTCCAAAGAGCCACGGGTACGGGTGCTGAGCTCAAGAGGCTCAGAAATCCCGAGAAGATCCATATGCTTATAATAAAACCCAGCGAAGGTCTTTCGACTGCCGAGGTTTATAAAAACAGCAAAACGGATACAAGCGCCTGCGTGGACGATGCTGTGAACGCTCTGCAGGAAGGCCGCATCCAAGATCTGAAGGCTTGCTGCGCAAATGCTCTGTTTAAGCCTGCAAGCGATATGAGGCCTGAGATAAATAATGTGATCGAAAAGCTTTATCAAAGCGGCGCCGTTTTTGCTGCGATGAGCGGCAGCGGTCCAAGTGTATTCGGTGTATTTGAAAGTGAAGATGCCGCAAAGATAGCAAAGGATATGCTTAAAGCCGAATATGATGAGATACATTTGGCGTCCACACATGTTTACGGGCTTGAATTCGTTTAAGAAAGAATAATTTTTACCATATAAGCCGATACTGTATATAGCTTTTATGAAAGGATAATTGCTATGCGGTATCGGTTATTTTTATGTTCGTTTTTGGTCCTTGTGGGAATGCTGTTGTTTTTTATAGGCGTAAGTCAAAAGAGCGAGCTTGCCTCAGCTTATGAGGAGGGAGACCTGCTTAGGCTTCATATAATCGCCAATTCCGATTCAAAACACGATCAGGAAATGAAACTGAAGGTAAGGGACAAAATAATTGAACGCTTTGGCGAAAAGATATCTGAGATACAAAGCGCAAAGGATGCAGAAGAATATATTAAAGACAATATTGAGCTTATAACGGATGCCGCATATTGCGCAAGCTTTGTTGGGGATATTGATGTGCAGATAGGCAATTTCGAATTCCCCGACAGGGTGTACGGGGGTACATTGCTCCCTGCCGGAACCTACCGCGCGGTGAAGGTCGTACTTGGAAAAGGCATGGGGCAGAACTGGTGGTGCGTGATGTATCCTCCGCTTTGTTTTTCGGGCGAGGAAGTTACGCTCAGACCCAAGGATATACGCATCAAGTCGTACATACATGATTTTTGGCTGAAATTTAAGATGGGAGAAATTTTATGAAAAAGAGGTATATAAGAATTGCTTGTATCGCACTTAGCGTTATTGCCTGTATTATTCCCGTAATGACATCAAGCGCACAGATCGCTTGGGGCTCAACGGGCTCGGATGTTTCAAAAGTGCAGCAAAAGCTCAAACAATGGGGCTATTATGACGGAAGTGTTGACGGGATATTCGGCAGACAAACATATGACGCTGTTGTATGGTTTCAGAAAAGCAACGGACTTACCGCGGACGGAAAGGTAGGTACCCAAACAGCACAGGCACTTGGGATAACACTTTCATCATCCTCTAAAAGCAGCACGAGCGCTGAAGAATATCTTCTTGCAAGAGCGATATACGCAGAAGCCAGAGGTGAACCCTATACAGGACAAGTCGCTGTGGGTGCTGTTATCTTAAACAGAGTAAGAAGCGCTCAGTTTCCCAACACGATCGCGGGAGTAATATATCAGAACGGCGCATTCACATGCGTGAGCGACGGACAGATAAATCTAACGCCCGATGAAACCGCTATGAGAGCGGCAAGGGATGCAATGAACGGCTGGGATCCCACGGGCGGATGCCTTTATTACTATAACCCGAGAACAGCAGTTGCTGCCTGGATCTTTTCCAGAACGGTGGTTACGGTTATCGGAAATCACAGATTTGCGGTGTAGGTGAGTTGCATGAGAAAACACAGAACGATCACGATAACTGCATGCGTGCTGCTGGTGTTTGCGATCATATGGGGATTCTATCAGCGCAATCGGCAGCAGCAGTATATAAGATATCTGTCATCAATGTATGACAGATCGTTTTATGAGCTTATCGATTCCATGGACAACATTGAAGTAAAGCTTGAAAAGCTGTTGGTTGCCGATAATTCATCGGCCGGCGGGGAGCTTATAGCGGATATCTGGAGGCAAAGCTATTCGGTATCGGAAAATCTTTCGGTAATGCCTTCAAATACTCAGAATTCACAGGAAGTGATGGCGTTTGTAAATAAGCTGGGTGAATACTGCCGGTCACTGTCCATAAAGGATTCTCTGAATGATAAGGACAGGGAAACCATTGGTGAACTGATATCCGCTTGCAGAATGCTCAACGATGATATAGAAGCCGTAAGGCTGGCGGGCGATGAAATTTTTGTTTCTAAAGACAATAGCGATACGGCTTTCCTGGATAATATAGGCACAAATGGAATAGATTATCCGACCCTCATATACGACGGACCTTTCTCTGATGCCGCAAGGGGTGAGGCAAAAGGACTGCCAACAGAAGAGGTTGACGTTGAGACGGCGCAGCTTTCGGCTCTAAAGCTTATCGGTACAAACGCAGTGAATATAACATCACTTGATAATATTGAGGGCGAGATCCCGTGCTATTGTTTAAGGATAGAGACCGAGAACGGGAATGCCTTTACCGCTGCGGTGACTAAAAAAGGAGGCAAGGTGCTTTGGCTGCTGTCGGATGAACTGCCTGAAAACACCAATCTGCAGCTTTCCGATGCGGTAGAATCAGCAGCGCAGGTACTTTCAGGCAACGGCTTTTCCAATATGCATATGACACATTGGCAGGTGAGTAAAGCTTCTGTGCTGATGACATTTGTTGCTTTGGATGATGATGTGATTCTGTATCCCGATATGGTAAAGCTAATTATTTCTCTTGAAGACGGAAGCGTTCTTGGAATGGATGCGGGGAATTATTACCGAAATCATACCCAAAGGGAACATTTTGATCAAATAATTACAAGCGAGGAAGCGGAGGAAAGCGTAAGCCGCGATGCTCAAATAAAGTCTTCACAGCTTTGCCTTATACCATATAATGACAGAGAGATATTCTGCCATGAGCTGACCTTAGTATATGATGATTCCGTTTATTATAAATATATCGATGCTCAAACAGGCGATGTGGTTGAGGTATTGAAGCTTGTAAACACCGAATTTGGCAATATGGTCATATAATAATTGACATAATATTCATGCGGATTGTATAATTGTTCCATAAAGCAATATTATGGAGTATATATGGAACGCAAAAAGGATTTTTTCAAAAGTCATGTTATAGCAGCTGTAAGAGATGAAGAAGGCGTTTTGGAGGCCTGCTCTTCGCCTGTTTCAGCTGCTGTTCTTCTTGGCGGGGATATCATGACAATGCCGGGATATGTTGAAAAACTGCGGGCGCACGGAAAGCTGAGCTTTGTGCATATTGACCTTATGGAGGGCATAGCCAAGGACAGCGCGGGCGTAAGATACATTGCCCGTCAGATCCGTCCGGACGGACTTATTTCAACCAAGGCGCAGCTTCTGCACATAGGTGCGGATGAAGGCCTAAAAACCATTATGAGGATGTTCCTTGTCGATTCGGCTTCGCTGATAAGGGGCGAAAAGCTTGCCCGCGCAGCTTCACCGGATTATATCGAGGTGCTCCCGGGGCTCGTACCCAAAGCGATCATTTATCTTTGCAGCCATCTGAACATACCGGTTATCGCAGGCGGCATGATAACTACGGGCGAGGATGTAAAAACTGCGATATCCGCAGGCGCTATTGCCGTATCCACAAGCAATAAAGACCTGTGGAATATGTAGCTGCATTTGTTGACATTATTTGCGTTTGGGTATATAATTTTTATTGGCAAGAGATTCAGAGAGCCGCGATAAAGCCTGCGAAAAAAGCAGGCTTTATCGCGGTGTTTTCTTTTATCAAGGAGGGGACATAAAATGTATGATGTTGCCATTATCGGTGCAGGCGTTGTCGGCTGTGCCGTGGCAAGACAACTGTCCAGGTACGATCTGAAGATAGCTCTTATGGATGCTGCTCACGACGTAGCCATGGGCGCTTCCAGAGCCAACAGCGCTATCGTTCATGCAGGTTATGACTGCAAGCCCGGTACTCTTATGGCTAAGATGAACGTTCGCGGAAACGAGCTTTATACCAAGTGGTGCGACGAGCTTGATGTTCCGCTCAAACGCTGCGGCAGCCTCGTTCTGGCTTTCTCCGATGAGGAAGTTGAAGAGCTCAAAAAGCTCTATGATTTCGGTATCAAGAACGGCGTTCCCGGCATGGCCATTATCGACAGAGAAGAGATATTGAAGCGTGAACCCGCCGTTAACCCCGAAGTAGTCGCTGCTCTTTGGGCTGAGACCGCGGGCATTACCTGCCCCTATGAGCTGACTATTGCATGCTCCGAAAACGCAAGGGCAAACGGCGTTCAGATCATCCTTGACTTCAAGGTGAACGCAATTGAAAAAGACGATCATTTCACCGTTAAGAGCGAGGACGGAAGAAACGTTGAAACCAAGTATATCATCAACGCAGCAGGTCTCTATTCAGACGATATCGCAAAGATGGTGGGCGACGACAGCTTTGACGTGACCCCCAGGCAGGGCGAATATATGCTGCTTGACAAGGCTGCCGGCGCTATCGTTTCCACCGTTATTTTCCAGACTCCCACCAAGATGGGCAAGGGTATTCTGGTTAGCCCCACCGTTGACGGCAATATTTTTGCAGGTCCCACGGCAAGGGATACTTCCGATAAGACCGATACTTCCACCACTCCCGAGGGTATTGCTCAGCTCAACGCTCTTTCCAGAAAGAGCGTTCCCGAGCTTCAGCTGGGCAAGGTCATCACTTCCTTCACCGGTATCAGAGCAACGCCTTCCACCGGCGATTTCATCATCGGCGTTTCCAAGGCGGATGATCATTTCATCAACTGCGCCGGTATCTGCTCTCCCGGTCTTACCAGCGCTCCCGCTATCGCAGAATATGTTGATGAGATCCTTCGCGGTCTTGGTGTAGAACTGAACGAGCGCTATGAGTATATTGCAAACAGATCTCATATCAAGCGCTTTGTAAACATGACCGAGGATGAGAAGAAAGCCGCCATAGAGAACAATCCTCTTTATGGTCGCGTTATCTGCCGCTGCGAGACCATCACCGAGGCAGAGATCGTTGAAGCCATCCGCAGAGGTGCAAACACCCTTGACGGAGTAAAGCGCCGCTGCCGCGCAGGCATGGGCCGCTGCCAGGGCGGTTTCTGCGCACCCAGAGTCATGGAGATCCTCAGCCGTGAAACCGGCACTCCAATGGAAGAACTCACCAAGTTCGGCGGCAAATCCAAGCTGCTGACCGGCCGTATCAAGGAGGGCTGCTGATATGGAATTCAATGTTGATGTTGCTGTTATCGGCGGAGGTCCCGCCGGTCTTGCCGCCGCTATTTCCGCAAGGGAAAACGGCGCAGAAAAGGTGCTTATCATAGAACGCGACAAGAAGCTTGGCGGTATTTTGCAGCAGTGCATACACAACGGCTTTGGTCTGCATTATTTCGGACAGGAGCTCACCGGTCCCGAATACGCTTCCCGTTTTATAAACCAGCTTTCCGATAAGGGCGTAGACGTTCTGCTCGACACTATGGTGCTTTCCGTAAACAACGAGCATGTGGTCGGAGCTGTCAGCGCTGAACACGGCCTTGTGAACATTAACGCAAAGTCCGTCGTTCTTGCTATGGGATGCCGCGAGCGTACCAGAGGCGCTCTCAATATCGCAGGCTCCCGTCCTGCAGGCGTTTATACCGCAGGCTGCGCGCAGCGTCTTGTAAATATGGAAGGTTATATGCCCGGCAGCAGAGTAGTCATCCTCGGCTCCGGCGATATCGGTCTTATCATGGCGAGGCGCATGACCTGGGAAGGCGCAAAGGTAGAGATGGTATGCGAGCTCATGCCTTATTCTTCCGGCCTTAACAGAAATATCGTTCAGTGCCTTGAGGACAATGATATTCCTCTGTATTTCAATACCACTGTTGTAAAGATCCACGGCAAAGAGCGCGTAGAAGGCGTTACCGTAGCATCCGTAGATGAAAACCGCAGGCCCATCAAGGAGACCGAGCGCTTCGTTCCCTGCGATACGCTGCTTCTCTCCGTAGGTCTTATCCCCGAAAACGAGCTGACCAGCGCAGCCGGCGTTACCATGGACAGGGTGACCAGCGGCGCGGTAGTTGATAATTTCCGTCAGACCGATGTTCCCGGCATCTTTGCATGCGGCAATGTTCTGCATGTGCACGATCTGGTTGACAATGTCAGTGAAGAAGCTATCCTTGCAGGCAAGAGCGCAGCCGAATATGCACTTGGCAAGATCGAAAACAGCGATACTGTTTATAATACCATTCCCGGCGCAAACGTACGATATATCGTTCCTCAGAGGATCCATCCCGCCGAAGATGGAAAGATGGCTCTGTATTTCCGCGTAGGCAATGCGATCAAGCCCGCAGCTCTTTCCGTAATGTGCAGCGGTGAAAAGATCGCTTCCCGCCGCAAGATGGTCATGACTCCCGGCGAAATGGAAAAGATCGAGATCGATTGCGCAAAGATCAAGGGCGATATTACCCTCATCGTAGAGGAGGTTAAGTGATGAAAGAGTTTGTTTGCATCAATTGTCCTGTCGGCTGCAGGTTGCAGGTTTTTGAAGAAAGTGGTAAAATTATCGTTAAAGGTCATACCTGCAAGCGCGGCGAGACCTACGGTGTTGCCGAATATACCGACCCTGTTCGCATGGTAACTTCCATTATGCGCGTTGAAGGCAAAAACAGCCCCGTTCCCTGCAGGCTTTCTCAGGCCGTATCCAAGAAAGCTATCCCCGAGGTGCTTGATGCCATCGCAAAGGCGACCGCACCCAAGGGTGCAAAACAGTATGACGTGCTTATAAAGAATGTTGCAGGCACTCAGGCCGATGTTATTGCAACCGCAAACGCTTAATTGACTTAAGGAGTGATTTTATTGCTGTACGCCGCAAAAACAGACGTGGGCAAAGTACGCCCTCAAAATGAAGACAGCTGCTTAGCCGAGATCGGCGATGCTTATGCTCTGTTTATAGTGGCCGACGGCATGGGCGGTCATCTGGCAGGCGAAGTTGCCAGCCAGATGGCTGTCTTAGGTGTAAGCGAAAGATGCCGGAAGTATCATACCGCAATGGAAGAGGGTATGATGCTTTTAAGGCGCTGCGTGAGCGAGACCAACCGCGATATATATATAAAGTCACAGCAGGACGAAAAAGATTCCGGCATGGGTACCACCATTACCTGTGCTATTATAAGAGACGGCGTTATGAGCATCGCTCATGTTGGCGACAGCCGTCTTTATCTGCTCAGAAAAAACGAGCTTACTCAGGTCACGAAGGATCATTCCTATGTGGCGGAACTTGTAAGGCTCGGTCATATAACCGAGGAAGAAGCACAGCGTCATCCTCAGCGCAATGTTATAACCAGAGCTCTTGGCGGCGAAAGCATAGTAAAAGTGGATACGGACGAATTGAAGGTCAGGGCAGGGGATATTATCCTGATCTGCTCGGACGGTCTTACCAATTATGTTTTCGGCAAGCGCCTTTCTAAGCTTCTTTCCGGCAGAAAATCTCCCGATGATAAGGCAAAAGCGCTTATCAAAGAAGCTCTGGATGCGGGCGGAAGCGATAACATTACCGCTGTCATCATAGAGGTAGAGGAGCGTGATACTGTTTGACAGATCAGATCCTCTTAAACCGTTATCAGCTTAAAGACATCGTGGGAACGGGCGGCATGGCGGTCGTATGGAGAGCCAACGATCTTATAACCGGCAAGGTCGTTGCCGTGAAAATGCTCAAGCAGGAGCTTGGCAGCGATCAGGAGCTCGTAAAGCGTTTCCAGAGAGAAGCTACGGCAACTCTCTCCATGATGCATCCAAATATCATCAAGGTCATCGATGTCGGCGTACAGGATAATATGCGCTTTATCGTCATGGAATTTGTTGACGGCGTGACGATAAAGGATATAATTCGCGAGCATGGTGCGCTTTCTGTAAAGCAGACCATCGATTACGGCGTACAGATATCCCGCGCTGTAGAAAATGCGCACAGAAACTATATAATCCACAGGGATATCAAAGCTCAGAATATAATGGTTGATAAGCGCGGTATCATAAAAGTCGGTGACTTCGGTATCGCAAGAGCAACAAATTCGGCGACGGTTACAGGCACCGAAGCGGGCGTTCTGGGGTCTGTGCATTATTTTTCGCCCGAGCAGGCAAAGGGTGAGGTCGCAGACGAACAAAGCGATATATATTCTCTTGGCGTTGTTCTTTATGAGATGGCTACAGGTCAGCTGCCATTTGACGGCGAGCAGCCCGTGGCGATCGCCTTAAAGCATATGCAGGAAGACGCAGTGCCCCCGTCTCAGCTGAACCCCAATATTCCCAAAGCTCTGGATGAAATAATCCTCAAGGCTTTGAACAAGAACAAAAATCAGCGTTACCGCTCCGCGATTGCTATGGAGATAGATCTTTCCATGGTAGTGGCTCAGCCCGAAGGCGGTTATGTGACCCAATACGACGAAAACGGCAACGAGATCGGCTCAGATAACAAAGGTCAGAACACCGCCGACGAGCACGATGAAAAGAAAAAAACGGAGTTCAAGCTCTCAAAACGTGCCATGTTTGCCATAGCGCTTTGCTTTATGCTCGTGCTGTTTACTTTCGCGGCTTTGTGGGCATATAAGCTTTGGTATAACGATTCCCCGGATCTTTCGGGGCTAGTCGGGCTTACAACCGAGCAGGCGGCAACGGTTCTTGGCGCAAACAGCTATGATGAACCCTCTATAGTCCCGGTATTTTCCGATACCGCAAAAAGGGATACCGTTGAAAGCTGTTATTATGATAAGGAAAACAAGAAGGTCGTTTTGAACATAAGCAGCGGCCCCGAAAAGCCCTATGTTCCCGATCTTATAAATAAGAGCTTTGAGGAAGCGAAGGCTCAGCTTTATGAGCTCGGTCTTTCCGCGGGCGAGATAGTTTACGACGATTCTCAGTCAGAGTATGCAGAAGGACAGGTGTTCAATCAGGAACCTGCACCGGCAACTCAGGCGCATAACGGTGATAAGGTCGTTATGTACGTAAGCTCATATAAGGGCGAGACAGAGGTTCCCGACCTTTACGGCGAGACCTATGAAAATGCCGTGAACATCCTGCATGAGATGGAGCTTGATGTGGGTGAAGTTACCCATATGGAGCTTAGCGATGTTGCAGCAAACACTGTTGTTTCCCAGATACCGGAAGACGGCAAACAGGTCGCAAAGGGTACTTTGATATCCATAGTGATTGCTAAGCCTACCGAGCAGAAATTCAGCGAGACGATCGAATTTGCTCTTGATGTTCCCAGCGGAGGCGCTGAGATCGTAATAGTTTATAATAACGCAGGAGTTTCTCAGGAGATCGTTAAGGAGACCTGTGGAGCTGGCAATAAGAGCTATTCGTTTACGCTTGAGTATTCTCAAAACAGCGCTGCTAAGCTTGAGGTGTTCATGAACGGCGAGTCTGTAAAGGAGATCGTTCTTGAAAACGCGGGTGAAGCGGGATGAGAGGCAAGCTTATAAAGGGCGTAGGCGGCCTTTACAGCGTTTATTGCGACGGTCAGATATATCAGACCAAAGCCCGCGGACGCTTTAGAAAAGACAAATTAAAACCGATTATAGGCGATAATGTGCAATTCGTACCCGCCGCGGGCGGTGAGGATTTCGGAGCGATAGACGAAATAGAAGCAAGGAAAAATTCGTTCATCCGTCCTCCCGTTGCCAATATAGATCTGATGCTCGTGGTAATGGCTGCAGCTTCTCCCGAGCCCGATCTTTTGCTGGCAGATAAGCTTTTGCTTGAAACAAAGATCAAAAATGTTGAGACCGTTGTTGTTATAAACAAATGCGATCTTTGCGATCAAGAAAATATCGCGCGCCAGTACCGCCTTTCAGGTTACAGGGTCATTATGACCAGTGCTAAGGAAGGAATTGGTCTGGAAGAGCTGAAAGACGCAATGATGGGCAAAACGGTTGCCTATGCGGGTCAGTCAGGGGTAGGGAAATCATCACTTCTGAACGCCATTGCCGATCTTCAGCTTGAAACCGGCAATGTGAGCAGAATACAAAGGGGCAAGCATACCACAAGGCATGTGGAGCTCATAAGCTTTGGAAAGGATACATGGCTTGCGGATACTCCCGGTTTCAGCCTGTATGAAAATGATATGATCGATCCTCAGGAACTTAAAAACTTTTATCACGAGTTTTTGCCGTATGACGGAAAATGCAGGTTTCTTGGATGCAATCATATAAGCGAGCCCGGATGTGCCGTAAAAGAAGCGGTTCAAAACGGGTTGATCGCTGAAGAAAGAATGGAGCGCTATGCGCTTATATATGATGAATTGAAAGAGAAATGGAGCAAAAGATATGATTAAAATCTCACCCTCTATGCTGTCCAGCAATTTCTGTGCTATGGGCGCAGATGCAAAGAAAATGGAAATCGCAGGCGCTGATATGCTGCATCTTGATATCATGGACGGTACTTATGTGCCCAAGATCACCTTTGGCAGCGATATCATAGCCGCTCTCAGGAAAGAAACCGGTCTTTTCTTTGATGTTCATCTCATGATCCAGCACCCTGAAAATCATATTGCTGATTTTGCAAAGGCCGGCGCCGATCTGATCACCGTTCACGCCGAAGCCGCAGGACATCTGCAGAGACTTGTCTGCGCCATCAAGGAGCTTGGCTGTAAGGCCGGTGTTGCTCTTAACCCTGCTACCCCTCTTGATACCGTAAAGTGGGTTCTTGATGATATCGATCTTCTTCTTATCATGACCGTTAACCCCGGTTACGGCGGACAGAAGCTTATTCCTCAGACCATCAGAAAGACCGCAGAAGCTTATGAAATGATCAAAGCAAGCGGCCGTGATATCATGCTTGAGGTCGACGGCGGTGTAAACGACAAGACCGTTCATATGTTCCGCGAAGCAGGCGCCAACGTGCTCGTATCCGGCAGCTATCTGTTTGCAGCCGAAGATCCCAAAGCTGCCATGAAGCTCCTGCGCGGTGAATAAGATGGAAAAAAAGGCCAAGTTTTATATCAAGGCCGTTCAGAGCGACAATCAGGGAGTCAGCACCGATCTTGAGCTGTATACCAACGGTACCATAAATGTCGACGGAGATGATTTTATGATCACCTATGCCGAGAGCGAGGACAGCGGTCTGAACGGTCAAATAACCAAGCTCAAGGGTGATAAAAAAGGCGTAGAGATGAGCCGCGACGGTGAAGTGAGCGTTGATATGCGCTTTGAAGAAGGCAAATCCTTTGCGACCAAGTATAATACTCCCTATGGCGCGATAGAGCTTACCGTGATCGGTTCGAAGGTTGAAAAGAACCTTAACGAGCAGGGCGGAACTCTGGTATTGGAGTATATCCTTGATTTTGTCGGCGCCGAAAGCTTTATGCACAAAATGTATCTGGAAGCAAAGGTGCAGAATTGACGGATTTTATAAAGCTTGAAAAAGAAAAGCTTTTTGAAAGAAGCAGATCCGTATTTGTGCTGCCATATCCGTATGCAAAGGGTCATTTCAGAATATATGAAAACGGAGCAAGCGTTTTCATTTCACTTGATGACAGCGTGTTTATCAAAGCTGCATCTGAATGGAATATGATCGAGCTGTCCGATGCCTGCAATACGGATGAGGCGATCTGCATACATACCTATGCAGAACTGACTCAGGATACATTGGAATGCAAAGCTTTGCCAAATGATAACGAGAAGCTTGTGCTCAGGCTCTTGATGGAAGAGGATAGATACTGCGCGGATATCGCCGCGCAGCTTCTGAGCAGAATTTTCCCTGAGTATAAACGTCAAAAACACGATATGTGGTACCTAAGGGCGGCTTTTCGTAAACTTTTTGCACTATATAACGATTTTTTTACGAAAAAATTATGATTTTGCGTAAATATCATTTGACAAATCAGATAAAATAAGGTATAATTTCAGTTTGTATGGGGTGGTTTTATGTTGCTTGATTTGACTGAGGCGATTAAACACCAGGGCGACAGCATCTCATTCGTCGCACAGGGTATTCTGCCTGAAGGAGCACTGCCGGATGACGTAGAGTTGGACGGAGAGGTTTCGGTAACAGGCAGTCTTACTGCGTTCGGGCACAGCGTTGCCGTCTGCGGTACCATAGATGCAAGTTTCAAAGTAAGCTGCGCGCTTTGCCTCAAGCCAATGGTTTACAAGCTTTCCGTCAATTATGACGAACTTCTGCAGCGCAGGGGTTATGAGCATGAGAAGCTTGATGAAGACGATGAAGAGGATATCAGCGAGCAGGATCCCGTTATGTTTGACGGTTCTTCCTGTGATATCACAGACAGTGTTTGTGAAGCGATAAACCTTCATCTGCCGATGAGATATCTGTGCAAAAGTGATTGCAAGGGATTATGCCCAAGCTGCGGTAAAGACCTTAACAAGGGTTCGTGCACTTGCACGCCGGCAGGTAGTTCCCCTTTCGCTGCATTAAAGCAGCTGCTTGAGGAAGAAAAAGAATAATTCTTCAAGCGCAATATTATGTATGACTTAATTTTGGAGGTGTTACCATGGCTGTACCAAAGGGTAAAGTGTCCAAGCAGCGCCGCAACAGCCGTCGCGCCAATTGGAAGCTTTCCGTTCCCGGCATAGGGCAGTGCCCTCAGTGCCATCAGATGAAGCTCAATCATCACGTATGCAAGCATTGCGGCTACTATGATGGCAAGAAGGTTATGGATGTGGCTGAGGACTAATCGGCTCGTCGTACCTGCAATAAACGATATATGAGACTAAGGATCGCTTTTCGCTTTGACAGCGGATATTTTGCGGTCCTTATTTCATTTGCTTGCAAAATACTATGATATTTGTTATAATACCTCGCAGGAATGTTATTCCAAAGGTGGTATTTTGATGTATACTATAGCTGTTGATGCAATGGGCGGCGATAACGCGCCTCAGGCGGTTGTTGCAGGCTGTATAGAAGCGATAAACGAGTATAAAGATATAAAACTTATTATTTGCGGTCCTAAGGAAAAGATCAAAGAGCTGCTTGGTAAGGACTATGATAGAATTGAGATCGTTGATGCTCAGGATGTTATCACCAATCACGATCAGCCCACCATGGCCATCAGGCGAAAGAGCGAATCATCTTTGGTGAAGGCTATGGAGCTTGTAAAGAGCGGCGCTGCGCAGGGTCTTGTCTGCGCGGGTTCAACCGGCGCGGTGCTCGCGGGCGGTATTTTCAAAGTGGGCAGAATACGCGGTATCGAGCGCCCTGCGCTGGCTCCGCTGCTTCCTACGGTTCAGGGAAAGCCCGTTATGCTCATTGACTGCGGCGCTAATGTGGATTGCAAGCCTCAGTATCTGACCAATTTTGCTCTCATGGGCACTGCTTATATGAGAAGCGTTATCGGCGTAAAAGAGCCAAAGGTCGCTCTTTTGAACATCGGCGCCGAGGACGAGAAGGGGAATGAACTTACCAAAGCCGCATATCCTCTTCTAAAGGAAATGACCAATATAAACTTTATAGGTAATATGGAAGCGCGTGATGTTTTAAGCGGTGATGCGGATGTGCTCGTCTGCGACGGCTTTGCGGGCAATGTTCTGCTAAAGAACACCGAGGGGCTTGCTTCAAGCCTTATGAGTATGATGAAGGTCGAGTTTACATCCGACTTCAGATCCAAGATCGGCGCGCTCCTGCTCAAACCTGCGTTCAAGCGCTTCAAAAAGCGCATGGATTATACCGAATACGGCGGCGCACCGCTTTTAGGCGTGAACGGCGTTATAATAAAAGGGCATGGTTCGTCCAACGCAAGGGCGTTTTCACGGGCGATATTGCAGGCGCGTAACGCTATAGAAAGTAACCTGGTGGGAGATATTGTTTCTTCCATCGAGAAAATGTAGAGGGGGATAACTCTTATGTTCAACAAAGTAGCAGAAATCATCGCCGAACAGCTCGGCATCGATGTTTCCGAGATCACTCCCGAATCCAGCCTGACCGATGATCTCAAGGCCGATTCCATTGACGTAGTTGCTCTGGTAATGGATCTTGAATCCCAGTACGGCATCGTGGTTGAGGATGAAGATCTTGTAAAGCTCAAGACTGTCGGCGATATCGTAGCTTTTATCGAGGCAAAGCAATAGTATGAATTCCGCAGACGTGGAAAAGATCTTAGAATACAAATTCAGCAAGCCTGAACTTCTCAGGCTTGCTTTAACACACCCGTCATGCGGTATGCCAAACAATCAGCGCCTTGAATTCTTAGGTGATGCGGTGCTTCAGGTCTGCGTGAGTGAGAAGCTTTATAACGAAATGCCAAACGCTCCCGAGGGAGTTATGACACGAAAAAGAGCGCTCATGGTACAGGAAAGGGCGCTTTATTCCGCTGCGGTTCGCTTTGGAATAGGAGAATATCTTGTTCTTGGGAAAGGCGAGAGAAACGCAGGCGGACAGCTCAGAGCTTCCATACTTGCAGATACCATGGAAGCGCTCATAGGCGCTATCTTTATGGACGGCGGTTTTGATCGGGCGAAAGCCTTTGTAATCAAAATGCTCGCAAATATGGAGACCGATACATGGCGCGATTATAAAACGGAGCTGCAGGAATATACCCAAAGTCTCGTTCTCGGCGTTCCCGAATATGAAATAATCGACCAAAGCGGTCCCGCGCACGATCGCAGCTTTACCGCAGGCGTATCCATTTCGGGCGACCGTATTGCCACAGGCAGCGGAAAAACGAAAAAGGACGCCGAGCAGTCGGCTGCAAAAACAGCGCTGTCAAAACTCAATACGAAATAAAAAATGCACTCGGTTTCGAGTGCATTTCTTTTATGCTCTTGGTTTGCTGGGAAATACCAGCGCGATGGTACCGGGACCGCAGTGAGTGCAGATTACGGGACCAACGGGTATCCTGTGAATCTGAATATCCGGATAAGCGTTTTTCAGCTCGCTTTCAAGAAAATCCGCGTCGGATCTGCAGTCTGCGTCAAGAATGGCGGCGCAGGATTTGTCCACTGACCATTCTTCAAATTTATCAAGCAGGGTACGAAGCGCCTTTTTTCTGCCCTTTACCTTCATAGTAGATACTATCCTGCCATCGGGGGTGATGTTCAAAATGGGCTTGATATCGAGCATGGTCCCAAACATTGCAGCCGATGAGGATAACCTGCCGCCTCGCTTTAGGTAAACAAGATCATCGACTGCAAACCATGACTGATAGCACATGCGATTATCTTCTATCCATTTGGCGGTCTCATCTATGGTTTTGCCTTCGGCACGAAGCTGTGCTGCTTTTATCGCCATCATCGCCTCGGTAAAGGAGATCGTATGACTGTCGCAAAGGACAACGCGGTTGTCGGGATAGGTTTCTGAAAGCTCCGCTATGGCCATTTTTGCCTGTTCGATGGAGTTAGAAAGGTTTTCGGAAAAACTGACGAACAATATATCCTGCCGCGCTTTAAGATACGGTTCAAAATAATCGATATACTGATCCTTGGTCAGAAGCGCTGTGGTAGGAGTTATGCCCGAACGCATATGAGCGTAAAACTCCTGAGTGCAGCTTGAACGGCCAAGATCGCTGAAAAGTTCCTGCCCGTCGATGAAATAGGGCATATATATGATCTTTATATCATGTTTTTCAACATATGGGTAGATTATATCAGAGTTGGTATCAGTCATAACAATAAAACTCATACAGAACCCTCCCTTTATATAGTAACATCTATATAATAATATATCCCAACTGTTTTGACAATCGTAAATATTTGAGGAATGTTGTAAATACAATGTTTGAGTATATAGAAAAATGTAATATAGCTTGCTATTATGCTTGTGTTTTGGTATAATATTTGTATTGTGTGGAGGTGTTTGTTTTGGCACAGAGACTTGATAAAGTGTTGCCGCTTATCCCCGAAGGATCTGCGTGTCTTTTTACCACGCCGCAGAATATGCGCTATGTCAGCGGTTTTACCGGTGAGGGCGGTGTTCTTGTAGCAAAGGACGGCAAATATGTTATTACCGATTTCCGTTATACCGAGCAGGCCGGTCAGCAGGCTCCCGATTTTGAGGCTGTAGAGACCGGTGCGAGCAAGAACATGATCGCATGTGTCGATGTTCTTCTCAAGAAAATGGGAATCAAGAAACTGCTTATAGAGACCAATCAGATGTCTTACGATCAGGTCGTTTCCATCAAGGAAGCTTTAAGCGACGTTGAAATTGCTAAAAATGAGATGGATCTGCTCTCCATCCGTGCTGTTAAGGACGAAGAAGAGATCGAGATACTTAAAAAGGCCGAGGCCATTACCGACGACGCGTTTACTTATCTGCTTGAAAAAGTACGCCCCGGTATGACCGAACTCAATGTCGTTGCTCTGCTTTATAAGTTCTTCCTTGATAATGGTGCAACCGGCTTCTCTTTCAATCCCATCGTAGCAAGCGGCGAAAATTCTTCTTTGCCTCATGCTATCGCAGGCGACAGAGTTATCAGAGACGGCGATTTTGTGACCTTTGATATCGGCTGCAGATATAAAGGCTATTGCTCTGATTTTACCAGAACTATAGGTATTGGTACGGTTGACCCGCAGCTTAAAAAGATATATAATATTGTTTTAGAAGCAAACATGCGCGCCATCGAAGCCATCGCTCCCGGCGTTTCCGGCAAGGCTGTTGATGCTGTCGCAAGGGATTATATCACCGATAACGGTTTTGGTCCCAACTTCGGTCACAGCACCGGTCACGGTGTTGGTCTGCAGATCCACGAAAGCCCCAGGCTGTCTACCCTTTCCAAGGATATCCTTCAGCCCGGTATGGTCGTCACCGTTGAGCCCGGTATTTATCTCCCCGGCAAGGGCGGCGTCAGGATCGAAGACGTTGTTTTGGTTACGAAGGATGGTTATGAGCTCCTGTCGCACAGCGCGAAGGATCTTATCATTCTCTAATAATAATTTTCCACGAAAGGTTGTTTTTACATGGTAACAGCAGGCGATTTCCGCAAGGGCAACACTATAGAAATGGACAATGGTGTATGGAGCATTGTTGACTTCCAGCACGTAAAACCCGGCAAGGGCGCCGCGTTCGTACGCACCAAGATCAAGAACGTCGTTACCGGTCAGGTTCTTGAGCGCACCTTCAACCCCTCCGATAAGTATCCCAGGGCTCACATCGAGACCAAGGAATTCCAGTATCTTTACAGCGACGGCGATCTGTATTATTTCATGGACGTTGAAACCTACGAGCAGCTGGCTCTCAACCACGAGCAGGTTGAAGACGCTATCGGCTTCGTAACCGAGAACTCCAACGTTACCATGCGCTTCTTCAAGGGCGAGCCCTTCTCCGTTGAAGCTCCCAACTTCGTCGTTCTCGAAGTTACCCAGACCGATCCCGGCGCAAGGGGCGATACCGCTACCAACGTCACCAAGCCCGCTACTCTTGAGACCGGCTATGTCATCAATGTTCCGATCTTCATCAACACCGGTGACAAGATCCGCGTTGACACCCGTACCGGCGAGTACATGGAAAGAGCATAAGCGTTTTCCAACCATTTCCTTATTACGAAAGGATCATTTTCCATGTCTGAGATCAAAAGCAGGATAGCTTATATCCGCGGCCTTATGGATGGCTCCAATTTCAATACGGAAGATGCCAATGGCAAGATCGTGTCTTCCATCGTCGATGCTCTTGATATGATAGCGGACGAGCTTGATGAGCTGTTTGACAGCAATGACGAGATCGTAGACGTTATCGATGAGATCAGCGACGATCTTGAAGAACTCGAGGATTTCGTTTATGACGATGACGATGATGAACATCATCATCACTGCCATTGCCATGACGAGGATGATGAGGATGAAGACGAAGAGGAGGAGAACGACTATATGGAGTTCGACTGCCCCAACTGCGGTCATCATCTCATTTATGATATCCCCAGCTTCGATGTGGAAGAAGAGCATTTCTGCCCGAATTGTCAGGCTCCTTTGATGTTTGAAGAGGAGTATGACGAGGACGATCCCGAGGAAGAGGACGAATAAAGTTAAATTGGGCGGTATTTTTACCGCCCTTTATTTGTGAAGGTGCAATATGAACAAAGAGGAACTTATCCGATTTTTTAAGAACGATCGCTTTGTTGAACATATCGGCATTGAAATAGTAGATATAGGTGAGGGTAAGGCTGTATGTGCAGTCGACATAAAGGAACATCATCTCAACGCCAATAATGTGGTGCAGGGCGGTGTGCTATATACTATTGGTGATTTTACCTTTGCGGTTGCCGCAAATCAGGATGAGATCGGTTTTGTGACCCTGAACGCAAGTATAAATTATATACGTCCTTGCATATGTAAGCGGCTTTTTGCCTGCGCCGAGCCCGTGCATGTCGGACGTCACACCTGCGTCTATAATGTGGAAATGAAGGATGAGGCAGGGAAGGTGTTTGCAGTAATGACGGTAAACGGGTATAAAAAATAATTTATAAAATTTTATAAAAGGTATTGCATTTATCGGGAAAATATGTTATTATTATTAAGTCGCGGGGCATTAGCTCAGTTGGCTAGAGTGCAACACTGGCAGTGTTGAAGTCATCGGTTCGAATCCGATATGCTCCACCAAGATCGTTTGATATTATGTCAAACGATCTTTTTGTTTTAGTAATATAATAAAATTGAACTATTTGCAAGTATATGTTATAATGCAGATGCGTTGTAATCATATATAGATCAGGGAGGTCAAATTATGACTCAGGAACAGTTCTTGAAAAATCTCAGCGTACCTGCCGGTAAAATAGATGTTATCCTCGATACCGATGCATATAACGAGATCGACGATCAGTTTGCCATAAGCCTTATGATCAAGAGCCCGGAGAAATTCAATATCAAGGGCTTCTGCGCTGCGCCGTTCTTCAATTCTCTTTCAACCTCTCCCGAAGACGGTATGATCAAGAGCTATGAAGAGATATTAAAGCTGCTGAACTTTGCAAAAATGGACGAGCTGAAGAAAATCGTATATAAGGGCTCGACCGAATATATGAAGGATGAAAAAACTCCCGTTGAATCGCAAGCCGCCGATTTTATGGCAAAGCTTGCAAACGAATATTCTCCCGAAAATCCTCTTTATATCGTTGCTATCGGTGCAATTACCAATGTAGCTTCCGCAATAATCAAAAACCCCGCAATGGTCGAAAACTGCGTTATCGTATGGCTCGGCGGTCATGGCGTGCATATGCACAAGGCTGCAAATGAGTTCAATATGCGTCAGGATATCGCCGCTGCAAGAGTGGTTTTCGGCTGCGGTGTGCCCTTTGTACAGCTGCCCTGCGGCGGTGTTGTGGATCATTTTGCCACTTCCAAGCCCGAGCTTGAATACTGGCTCAAGGGTAAGAATGACCTTGCCGATTATCTTTGCAGGAACACCATTGCTGCAGCTGAGTCCTATGCTGCCGGCAAGCCCTGGACCAGAGTTATATGGGATGTGACCGCTGTTGCCTGGCTCATGAACTATAACGATCGTTTCATGCGTGACAAGCTCATCTCTGCTCCCATACCCGAATATGACGAGGAATACTGCACAAACACCAACAGGCATTTCATCAAGTATGTCTATCAAGTAAACAGGGATGCACTTTTTGAGGAACTGTTCAAAAGGCTGACCGACTAAGAAATACCGAGCTTATCTATAGGATAAGCTCATTTTTATTTGTAATGCAGGATCGATGACCAATGATTTTTGATGACGAATAATCCTTGCGGGCATTGTTTTATGCGAAAAATAGTGGTAAACTGTATTTATTAATCGAATTGGAGGAAATCGTTTTGGAAAGACCCAACGCTTGGAAAAAATATGACGCTTCTTCGCTTGAAGCGCTGAACAACATCAGCTGCGAATACAAAAAGTTTCTTGATAACGGAAAGACCGAGCGCGAATGCGTGACCGAGACCGTTGAGATCGCAAAGGCAAACGGCTATATCGATCTGAGCGACGCCATCAAGGAAGGTAAAAAGCTGGCTCCCGGCACCAAGGTTTACGTAAATTGCATGGGCAAGGCTGTTATGCTGTTCCATCTGGGCAGCGCACCTCTCACAGAGGGCATCAACATTGTCGGTTCTCATATCGACTCTCCCAGGATCGACGTAAAGCAGAACCCCTTCTATGAGAACGAGGATTTCGCATACGCCGATACTCATTACTACGGCGGCATCAAAAAGTATCAGTGGGTCGCCAGAGCGCTTGCACTGCACGGCGTTGTCGTAAAGAAGGACGGCACTGTTGTAAATGTTGTTATCGGTGAAAATGATGACGATCCCGTAGTCGGCATCTCCGATCTGCTCATTCACCTTGCAGGCGATCAGATGGGCAAGAAGGCAAGCGATGTCATCTCCGGTGAAGATCTTGATATAATCATGTGCGGCAGTCCTCTTGAAGGCGCAGAGAAAGAGCCTGTTAAGGCAATGCTGCTTTCCATTCTGAAGGAAAAGTATGATATCGAAGAAGACGATATGATCTCCGCCGAGATCGAAGCCGTGCCCGCAGGTAAGACCCGCGATTTCGGTCTTGACAGAAGCATGCTGCTCGGTTACGGTCATGACGACAGGGTATGCGCCTTTGCTTCCCTCAAGGCTATCCTTACCATGCCCGAGGTTCCCGCATACACCTGCTGCTGCCTTATGTCCGATAAGGAAGAAGTCGGCAGCGTTGGTGCGACCGGCATGAGAGCGCTTTATTTTGAAAACGCAATGGCAGAGCTGCTGGCTCTTACCGATGACTACAGCGAACTCAAGCTCAGGCGTGCTCTGGCCAACTGCCGCATGCTCTCCTGCGATGTAAGCGCCGGTTATGATCCTCTCTTTGCAGGCGCTTTTGAGAAGAAGAATGCAGCACTTCTGGGCCATGGCGTATGCTATAACAAGTTCACCGGCTCCAGAGGCAAGTCCGGCTCCAACGACGCAAATGCCGAGTACATCGCACGTCTGCGCAAGATAATGGAAGATAATTCCGTGACCTGGCAGACCGCAGAGCTTGGCAAGGTTGATGTAGGCGGCGGCGGAACCATCGCTTATATCTGCGCTCTTTACGGCATGGAAGTTATCGACAGCGGCGTTCCCGTCCTGTCCATGCATGCTCCCATGGAGATCATCAACAAAGCTGACCTCTATGAAGCTGTTAAGGCATATACCGCATTCATGAATGATGCTGCAAAGTAAAATCTGACTCATATAAAAAAA
>SVHB01000032.1 GCA_015056005.1 Clostridiales bacterium | reverse complement strand
GATTCACTATCGGTTATGTTGGATTTAATATACTCTTTAACGTAAAAAATATTGTCCACCTTTTGTTACCTCCGTAATTGCAAGTACTATAATTGAAAAAACTACTTTGCTTATATAGGCAACACCAACATTGAATTATCATTTCTTTGTATATAAGAAACTAACGAGCTTACACAAATGTTGTATCGTGTCTTTTGTTTATTGTACTACACTAAAGTTTTAATGTAAATGTTTTTTCAACTTACTGTGTCCTATATTGACAGCAGCAGAGGGATATATCATGGGCGTAGGCGCAAAGCTGTTTACGTTTGCAGGCCCCGTCATCGTGTACGGAACGTTCACTTCGGTTATTTGCGGCATAATTTATTGGATATTTCAAATTTTATAACAAATCGGCAGCGGTAATGCACTATCGCTGCCGATTTATTTTAGATTTGATTATAGTAAATAAATTTGTTATAATTGGTTTATGAGTTTTCCGAAGGGATAAAAAACTATGATAAGCGAAAGAATCAAAGAGCTTGAACAGAAATGCGCAAAGCTCGGTCAGAGCAGGATCGTTTCGCATTTCCGCAAAGATTATCATTCATCTGCGCTTACAGTATTTTCTCATTTGGAGCAATGGGAAAAGGCTGCGCGGGCAATGGCGTTTGCAATAGAAAACCAGGATATATATGTATATCCCGAGGATCGCATCGGCGGAAGAGTATATCATACCAACGAAGCGCCGGCAGAGCGCATAGATCCCGACCTTGATTGCGATACAGGCGCAGATAAAGAATTCATATCCCAATACCCAGAAGCGCAAGAATTGATTGCAAATCAGCTTATCGGAACCGGTGCAAAGGGTCATATCACCTGGTTTTTCGACAGAATTCTGTCTATGGGTGTTTCAGGCTTTAAGGAGCAGTACGAGAAGGCACTCAAAAACGCCAAGGATGAGGAAGCCGAACAGTTTTATAAAGGTGTTCTGATCCTATTGGATGCTCTGCTTGCTTTTAACGATAAGCACATCGAAGCTTATGAAAAGATCGGAAACTTTGAGCTTGCTCAGCGAATGAAAAAAGTTCCGCGATACCCTGCCGAAACTTTTTTGGATGCGGTACAGGCCTTTTTCATGCAGCATATCGTCGTTATGAAAGAAAATCCTTACGGCGGAAACGGACCGGGAAGGCTGGATTATTATCTCTGGCCTTATTTGGAGAGGGATCTCAAAGCAGGCAGATGTACTTTAACGGAAGCAAAAGAGATAATCGACGAGCTTTTTCTGCGCATCGATGAGAGGCTTTACGGAAACGACGGCTGGGTAGAGGCAATCGTTGCAGGAGGAACCTACCCCAACGGCTGTTCTGCTGTGAATCCGCTGACATATATCATGGTGGAATCGATCATGGATCTGAACATCCTGCACCCTTCCGTTTATATAAGGCTGCCCAAGGATCCCCCGGAAGAGCTTATAAAGCTTTGCGCACGGTATATGATGTCAGGGCGCAACAGGGCGCAGATACTATACGATCCGGCGGTTATCGATGCGCTTGTTCAGCGCGGCACGCCCTACCGTGACGCGGTGGAGTATGCGTGCGGCGGCTGTATGGAAGTGGGTGTACAGGGCATGACTTCCGATTTTCTGTACATCGGCTGGCAGAACACGGCCAAAATGCTGGAGCTGATGATCACGGGCGGTATATGCCTTAAAACGGGAAAGAGAATTTCTTCCTTCCATGCCGATAAAGGTCTTGTAAATTATAACGATTTTGAGAGCTTTTACCTTGATTTTATCGCCGAAGCCAAACGATTGACCACCATATATCTAAAAAAGCAGGATATATCCAGTCAATATGCTCAGAAGGCCCGTCCTTCTTATCTCATTTCCAGTATGATCGATGATTGCTTGGAAAGAGGCAGAAACATGCATGCGGGCGGAGCCAGGTACCACGATTACGGCGGTACGCATCTTGCGCTGCCCAACGTTGCGGACGGACTCTTTGCTATCAAATATGCTGTGTTCGATAAAAAGATATGCACCGCTTCAGAACTTGTCGACGCATTGAAAGCTGATTTTTCGGGTTATGAACGCCTGCAGGCAAAGCTTCGCGCCATACCCAAATACGGCATGGATAACGATGAAGCAGATGCGCTTGCCGCGCGGCTTTTCTCCGATTTTTCGGATATGTATCTTGATTATAACACGCGCTGGGGCGGCAAAGGTAAGCCTGTTATCCTCACCTTCGTATACTCTCCGCAGGCTGCAACGGTCTTGGGTGCGACTGCCGACGGCAGGAATTCCGGCAAGGCTGTCGCTCACGGGGTCACGCCGCACTCCCCTTCAATGACCGAAGGTATCACAGCTGCAATTAATTCCTGCAGTAAGCTTCCCTACAGGAAGTTTGCCGGCGGCGCTTCCACTATGTGGGATTTTGACAGCTCATGGGCAAACGAAACGCTGATCTCGCAGCTTCTGAAGGTTTTCTTAAGCAAAAACTGTCAGATATTCCAAGGCAATACCACATCGGTCGAAGAACTGCTCGATGCGCAGAACTCTCCCGAAGAGCACAAAAACCTGATAGTGAGAGTCGGCGGTTATTCAGCGCGCTTTGTAAATCTTTCTGCAGAGCTTCAAAACGACATAATCAGCAGAATTCGTCATACCGGATGATGTAAAAATAATATAGGAGGAGCAGATTATGGAATTTACTGGCAAAACAGCTATATCCACGGGCGCAGCATCAGGCATGGGGCTGCTTTTTGCTCAAAATTTTGCAAGCCTTGGCGGAAATGTTGTTATGTGCGATATAAACGAGCAGGTGCTTTTTGAAAAGGTTTTTGAGATAAACGAAAAAGGAAAAGGGAAAGCCATCGGCGTGATCTGCGACGTAAGGGATTATGCGCAGGTAATAAACGCGAGAGATAAGGCAGTGGAAGCCTTCGGCAGCATCGATGTGATGGCAAATTTCGCCGGCGGGACTGCCGTACGCATGCAGAAAGTAGACAAAAAAGAGCATCCCGAATTCCCGGATGTGCCGATCGAGGTTTATGATTGGGGTATCGATGTGAACCTTAAAGGACCGTTTTATTTTGCACACGCCGTCCTCAAGCAAATGCGCGAGCAGAAAAGCGGTCTGATCATAAACATAGGCTCCATAACCGGCGCCGAGGGCGACGGCTACGGTATGGACTACCCAACCTCCAAAGCAGGCCTCATGTACGGCCTTACAAAATCCATCGCTCAGTTCGGCTCCAAATACGGCATCCGCTGCGTTTGCGTTTCCCCCGGTCCCGTGCTCACCCGCGCGGCGATGGCAAACATGAAAACGCTTTTGGGCAGAGCCGCAGATCCTCAGGAGATCGTCGATCTTTGCCTGTTCATTGCTTCGGACAAAGGACAGTTTATCAACGGTGAAAACATTATGATCGACGGCGGAAGAAACGCCATGAAAAGGAGGGATCAGCTTTGAAGCCGACGTTTGCAAACAGTAACAAGCCTCTTCTTACGGTTATGCTTCAATGCCAAACCCCAGAAACCGCCATCGGCAGGATCAGAAACGCCAATATGCTTGGCGCGGACGCTTATGGGCTTCAGGTCGAATCCTTAAAGCCAGAGTATCAAAATCCCGATACATACAAAAGGATCATTTCCGAAATGAAGGGAAGACCCTGCTATGCAACCAACTACCGCAGCTCTTTTAACGCAGGCAGGTCCGATGATGAGCTCAAAGAAGGCTTGATAACCCTTGCCAAAAGCGGTGTCACCCTCCTGGATGTGATCGGAGATATGTTCTGTCCGCATCCCGAGCAGCTGACGGATAATGAGGATGCGATAAAAAAGCAGATTGAACTGATAAACGAGCTGCACAGCCTTGGCGCAGAAGTCACCATTTCTTCGCATATACTTAAATTCACGCCCGCTCAGCGCGTGCTTGAGGTCGCATTTGAGCAAAAAAGGCGCGGCGCGGATGTTATCAAGATCGTGACGGGCGCTTCGACCATGGAGCAGCAGATCGAGAATCTGCGCATAACCGATCTTTTGAAAAGAGAGCTGGGTGCGCCCTTCCTGTTCTTATCCGGCGGCGAATGCTCCCTTCACAGAAGGCTTGGAATAAAGCTCGGCTGCTGTATGGCGCTTTGTGTATACGAACACGATGCGCTCTCCACGCCCTCCCAGCCGCTTTTGAGCACAATGAAGACCATATGTGACAGGGTGGATTTTTAACAGGCATTTCGAAAATCAATAAAAATGCAGATACTTCTGCTTGATACCAATGAAAAACACCATGTTTTCGCAAAAAACATGGCGTTTTTATTCCCGTTTATTTTGAATATCTGTAAGCGATCCTGCATGCACGGCTGTAGGCAAGAGAATAATATTCTTCAAGGCTCATTTTGGCATAAAGATCGTTATCGTGTCTGCCGGGCTTAGAAGCGGTGGTCAATTCAAAATTAAGTATCTCCTGATGATTTGAGCGCCTGAGCCTTTCGATATTATCATCCCAATCGGCAATGCCGTCATAGGGAAGCAGATGCAGATCATCGGTCCAGTAGGTGCTTCCGTCGAATCTGCTGATGCCAAGGTTATCATTCAAGTGAGTCATGATAAGTTTTTCGCCGTATTTTTTGAGCAGGTCCTTGGAATGGTTATAGCAAAGCTCATGCCCTGAGTCCCAGCAAAAGCCGACCTGAGATTCGTTTTCAAAATGCTCCATCAAAGCATTGAGGAATTCCTCGCCTTCGGTATTTTCAAACGCTATCTTTATCCCCTTTTGCTTTGCCGCACATATCAGCTCGTCAAAATTTGCAAAATACAATTCTTCCTTGCAAAAATCGTATTCAAAGCCTATCCACGTATGAACGACCATCACAGGAATATCGAATTTTTCGCACACCTCAAGAGAATCAAGCAGGTCCTTTAAAGCCGCCGAGCTTATGTCTTTATCCCTGCTCCACATATCAGCCGCTTTGGAAAACGGCGCATGAAGCGATTGGATGATAAGCCCGCATTGCCTTGCAGCATTTATCGTATCCGTGATATCCATCCCTGCTTCCCATATCGGAGACACCGCATCAAAGCCGATTTCTTTAAGCATTCTTACCGCATCTGCTGTCGGGATAGGATATTTTCCCGCAAGCGATATTCCGATCTTCTGTTTCCACATAATTCTTTCCTCCATGAATCACAGCGTTTCCATGTTTTCCCAGTAAGAGTTTTACTGACGCTTCAACAATTATCCGATTTTGATGTGCCTTAGTATATTATATCATAAAAGGCTCAAAATAAAAGCACCAACCTTTTTAGGAGGTCTAAAATTGGGCACAAGGATAGGAAAAAGTACTCTTATATATACCGGTAAACCGAGAATACGCTCATACGCTTCCATAGTCGGCCCCAAAGAAGGAAAAGGACCTTTGGCGGACACTTTTGACATGGTCATGGAAAAAGACGATCTGATGGGCGAGTCTTCCTTTGAAAAGGCAGAGCGCAAGATGTACAAGGAAGCGGTCAAATTCGCGATAGAAAAAGGCGGACTTGTATCTGACAACATTGATTTTCTGATCGGCGGAGATCTTTTGAATCAGATAATCAGCGCTTCGTTTGCCGCAAGAGATCTGGGACTGCCCTATATCGGTCTTTATAACGCCTGCAGCACTATGGCGGAATCGCTGCTCATAGGCTCAGCGCTCATTGACGGCGGTTTTGCAAACACCTGCGCC
Organism: Clostridiales bacterium; assembly: GCA_015056005.1. Lineage (GTDB taxonomy): Bacteria > Bacillota > Clostridia > Christensenellales > UBA1750 > SIG373. The sequence goes on along the minus strand of SVHB01000032.1, from coordinate 26,331 downwards.
TGCGCGGTCTCGAGTCATTTTTCAACTGCAGAGCGCCAATACAGGATGCCACTCGAGCTTGGAAACCAGCGGACTCCCACAGCGCAGTGGACCGTTACCGGCTGCGGCTGTACTGTGCTTCAAAGCGGCGCAGCAGGGCCTGCTGTAACCTGCGGCACTGTGGGCAGGGTTATAGATTACGATATTTTAGATGCAAACAACATGGGCGCTGCCATGGCTCCCGCGGCAGCGGATCTTCTCATCACCCATTTTCGCGATACCGGCAAAAAACCTTCGGACTATGACCTTATCGCAACGGGTGATCTTGGAATGATCGGTATGAAGCTGATGAAAGAGCTGATGCAAAAGGAGAGCATAACCCTTGGGAGCAATTACATCGACTGCGGCTGCGAGATATTTTCAGCCGATCAGGATGTCCATGCGGGCGGCAGCGGCTGCGGCTGCAGCGCAAGCGTGCTCAACGGTCATCTTTTGAGCATGCTTGAAAAAAAGGAGATAAACTCCCTTCTGTTTGCGGCAACGGGCGCGCTTTTATCAACCACCAGCTCAATGCAGGGCGACAGTATCCCCTGCATAGCGCATTGCGTTGTAATAGAAAACGTGAGGTGAAACATGGCGTATCTAAAAGCATTCGTAGTCGGCGGCATCATCTGCGCCATAGGTCAGCTGCTGATAATGTATACAAAGCTTACAAGCTCAAGGATCCTTGTGCTGTTTGTGGTACTCGGAACTGTGCTCACTGCGTTTGGGGTCTATAAACCGATCGTGGAATTCGCAGGAGCCGGCGCCACCATACCTCTGACAGGCTTTGGCTATACCCTTGCAAGGGGCGCGATAAGTGCAGTAAAAGAATACGGCCTTATCGGAGCTTTTTTCGGCGGGATCAAAGCCGCAGCAACCGGCATATCGGCGGCAATAGTTTTCGGGCTGTTAAACGCGGTGATATTCTCCCCCAAAACCAAGGACTGAGAGCTTACAAAAGTGATGCAAATAAAACCTCCGCATGCTCATATCATACGGAGGTTTTTGGTTTGTGACAGCGGATGTGTTCACAAGTTTTATTGGATATTCAGTTTTATATCCCCGGTACCGGTTGTAACCTTGCATATACCGCCGTTCGTGCTTTGGGGAACATCAACGTCCCCCGTATCGGTTTGTATAACAAACACCTTATCGGTAAGCAAAGTGCCCATAACGTATCCCGTACCCGTTTCTATAAAAATCTCGGCGGCATCGCTGCTTTCAAATCGTACATCACCCGTACTTCTTTTTATAGAAAACCTTTCTGCGGCAATAACGTAATCAAAGATATATCGCCTGTACCGCCGCTTGATATAACGCTTTTGCACCGGATATCGTTAAGATCCGCATCGCCTGTTGTTACGCCGACAGTAATATCACCTTCACAGCTTAGGGACGAAACAGTCACCCTACCTGTGGAAACCGAAAGTTCCACAGCCCCGGCAGAGAAATTTTCCGCATTGATATCCCCGGTACCTGTTTTTATTTTGATCGTCTCCAAAGCAGATGCATAAAAATCAACATCACCTGTACTTAATGAGATATCAGCATTATTGAAACAAAAAACTTTAGGTATTTCGATATCTCCGGTGCTGCCGTCAATGAACAGTGAATTGTACTGCGTTTCAGGGAGATAAACCGTTATCCTGGGCGATCCGAAATCCAATCCGAAATATCCGGCTCTTTCATAAACCAACTCAATATTCAGAATGCCTTCTTCAACTGCGACGAAATGCTTTTCATTTTCTTCCTCAAGGCACTCCACCTTGCACTTTCTATTATCGGATACTGCGAACACGATGTCTGCGGTTTGTGTATTTACAGATATGCTTTCAAATGCCTCGCTGATATTATAGGTATTGGTTTCGTATTGAACAGTTGAGAGTTTGGTAAAATCCCATTTAAGCGCCGACATCACCGCTGCAAAGAGGACGCATCCTATCAGCACAAGAAAGACAGCAATAATCAGCCATACTTTGTTTGCCTTTTTCATTAAGCTTCCTCCCTCCCGATAAAGCGATCCTTCACCCATATTGCCGTTTTCTTTGTGAGTTTCAAAGTCCCTTTTGTTGCTGCCCTGCATCCCATAAACATTAGGATGGAAAAGCCCGAACAAATAATACCTGCTGCAAGCATAGCAAAACCGGAAGCATTTTTACCGCCTGCGATAAATACGACACATGCAAGAATACCGCCAACAGCACAAACAGCAAACGAGGCAAAAACCGCCCACAAGGAAATTATCACAGCCCAGAATGATAAATAGAGAGAGAAAACCACGGCAGCTGCAGCAATGCCCAAGGAAAGCCATATAGGAGAACCAAGCGCCAAAAGCACGACTTCCCATGAATTCAGCCGCCTTTGGGGTCTGATCCTTTCCTTTGCGATTTTTAAAAGGGGCGTATCTGCCACTATCTGCGCCGCGATCTCAGCTGCATCACCTGCCGCCATAACCGCTTCCTCCTGAGAAAGACCTTCCTCCATCCTATCTTCTATCATTTCGCTGTAAAACGCTAAGCGTTCCTCAATATCCTCTTTAGGCAATCCCGATAATCCTTTGCGCAGCTGCGCAAGAAATTCTTTTTTACTCATTGCCCTCATCCTCCTTGGTCACGAATCGATATATAGCCAGCATTTCTTTCCATTCCTGCCTGAAGTCCTCAATACGCCTGCGCCCCAAATCGGTAATGCGATAATACTTTCTAAGCCTTCCTCCGTGCTCCATCGAATAAACAGTGAGCATTTCAGATGCTTCCAAGCGTTTCAGGATGGTATACAGGGTCGATTCGGAAAGCTCGATATACGGCTTCATGTCTTTTATGATCTTATAACCGTAGGAATCCTCGTTTTTGATCGCTGCCAATACACAGACTTCCAGAAGACCTCGTTTCAGCTGAATATCCATATCATACCTCCCGTCACGCAATACATCGTAACACGAAGTATTCATTTTGTCAACACACCGCAAAGCAGATATAAAGCAGGCTCGCGGTAATATCACAACAAAAAACGCTGCGGCAAAAAAGCCGCAGCGCAAAACAAAGTCGTAAATTGCAGTGTGCGTAGTGTTATTTCAATATCATCGTCAATTACATCCTAAAAAACCGATCTGCTTATTTCCAAACAGTTTTTATATCCCTTTGGGCGCAAATACCGTTATCCAAGGGGATAAACAGAGAAATATATTCCTCGTTTCTGTCGTATGCAGCTATGCTTTCATTTTGTTTTACAACAATATATTCAGCAGAATCAGGAACATCTATGGTATCTGAAAGCTCACCGAAATCCACTTCCATGCTTTTTATCTCATTGTCTTCCTTGTCCATAAATACGATTTCGGCTCCCTTTGGGCGGTCGATGCTCGTTAAGGTGATCTCGATAGCGGCTCCCCTGCCCGACACGTTTCCGTTATCGTTTTGGGTGAGCTTTTCTTCAAGCTTGGTTGAGGAGCTGACCCCCGAGCCGTCGCAGTTCATCGACATACCGTTTCCCGTCACCGCATACACTTTTCCGTCTGCCTGCTGATATACAGGGTTCATATAAAAAGTTCTGTCCTTTTTGTCTGCTTCAAAATATATCGTGCCGGAAAGCTCTATAAAATCACCTTCATCGGTTGATTTTACATGCATTTTGGCGTCGCTTATACCGTCGCTTTGAGTGCTTGCGTAATAATCTCCATCCTGATCGTTATAAAGAGGAACGAAAAACTCCATGCCGCCAAAGCCCTCAAAGCTGTATTCTGTCATATATTTTTTATTCCCGTTTTTATCGGTCAATTCTCTTTGTATCAGCTCGGCATACAGTTTTCCCTGATAATCAAAAGTATTGCCGCCCATTTCCTTTCCCGCGATCAAATTATCAAGGTTATCCTGTATATATTTTTCATTATCAAAAAGATCAAGATGCTCATACGTCACATATACTCCGATGAGCGTATCGCGCGCCTTGTTTTCCTGTGCATCTGGGTCTGCAAGGCTGCAGGCACAAGTTGTCATAACGATCATTACAAGCAATAATAAAAGCAATTTATTCTTCATCATCCGCCTCCGGGTTGCCATCGAATTTAAGGATATCTCCCACATCACAATTCAGGTAAAAACAAATTTTGTTGATAGTCGAAAACCTGACGCCCTTTGCCTTGCCGCTTCTCAGGATAGACAGATTTGCTTCCGTTATCCCGATATGAGAGCAAAGCTCCTTTGAGGTAATTCTGCGCTCTTTCAATATCTCTTCTAAGTGTACCTTTATTGCCATAATACACCTCAGATAAATCCGTCGTTTTCGTCCTTGAGCTGCTTGTTTTCGCGAATATAAAACGAAAGCAGCATCACGCAGAGCACAAAAGCTATGGAAACAAGCGGCAAGCCGATATTTGCATCTATCACATACAGCTGTTTTGCATATATCAGCTGAAGAATATAGATTCCGGCATTCAAAAAGAGAGAAATGCTTAAAAATCCTGCGCATAACCCTGAAATGCGTTTTGCGTCATCGGGTATGCTTTCATCAAAGCGATCCTTTTTTAGCTTTTCAAGTATATCCATAGCCATTACAACTATTATGATATCAAAAACAAGCGGTACGATGTCTACTACCATGGAAAGGCCAATGAAAATATATGTCGGCATGAGTTTAAGCCCGGGCATGGTGTTTGAAGCTTTTACAGAGCTTATCGAGGACAGAAAATCGCTCACGCACACACCGAATGCGCAACCCGCAAACACTATACCGATAAACCCTGCAAACACATAAAGGCTTTTATAAAGGTCGATCGCCTTGCTTGTTTTGAAAGCGCGCATGAGCCTGCTTACCGCATAGGCAATGAAAAGAGCATATACGCTCCCGCCAAGCAAAGCACGCCCAACCATACCGCCCGCGGCGCTGCCCAAAGCAGCAGTTATATATGCCGGATTTATCATAAGATATATTGATATAAATATCAGTATGCTGATAGCGGGAAGGCAAATATCTTCGACATAGAGCCTTTTCCTGATATAGGCATAGGGAAGATATGCGCATGGAGCTATTGAGATCGCACAGTACAGAATGATCGCCGCAGCATTGCCGACACTACCGCTGAGGGACATATTACGAAGCAGCCAAGCGATCTGCTCAAAAGGAAATGCGGCAGCTTGGGATACAACGCCGCCTGCACCCAAAAACGCAAATGCAAGCGCCGCTGCGGATATGATCACCAACAAAAAAACATACAATTTTCTTTTCATACAAAGTCCTCTATTATTGTTTTACGATAATTTCAATTTCAAGATACCACATGAATTATCGTTTGTCAATAATTTTCAGCACAAAAAATATCCGAAGCGTTTTGCTTCGGATATTTGATATTTGATATTTTAGTCGTTTGCGCTGTTGGTCTGCTGAGCTACGATTGCATGGCTGCCGTATTTCTGCCTGAGCTTGGGCTTTTCGATCTTGCCGGTGGGATTTCTGGGAACAACATCGAAGATGATCTCTCTGGGGCGCTTGTATCTGGGAAGATCCATGCAGAACTCTCTGATCTCTTCCTCGGTGCAGGTCATGCCTTCCTTGATCTCGATAATGGCAGCGGTGATCTCGCCAAGGCGTGCGTTGGGACGACCGATAACGGCAACATCCTTGATCTTATCATATGCGCGCAGGAAGTCTTCGATCTGAACAGGATAGATATTTTCGCCGCCGGTAATGATAACGTCCTTTGCGCGGTCAACGAGCCAGATGAAACCGTCTTCGTCGATCCTTGCCATATCGCCGGTCAGGAGCCAATCGCCGCGCATAACATCGGCGGTAGCTTTTTCATCCTTATAGTAGCAGGTCATAACGCCGGGGCCTTTGACCGCAAGTTCGCCTACGTCGCCGTTTGGTACTTCATTGAAAGCGCCGTCAACGACCTTGGTCTCCCAGCCGTAGCCGGAAACACCGATAGCGCCGACCTTGTGGATGTTTTCCATACCCAGATGCACGCAGCCGGGGCCGATGGATTCGGAAAGGCCGTAGTTGGTGTCATACTGCTGACCGGGGAATATTTTCTGCCATCTGTGGATAAGGCTGGGCGGAACGGGCTGAGCGCCGATATGCATGAGCCTCCACTGGGCAAGTTCATAATCGGAAAGGGTAATTTTGCCGCTGTCGATCGCGTCAAGTATATCCTGAGCCCAGGGAACGAGCAGCCAGACGATGGAGCATTTTTCCTCGGAGATGACCTGCATGATCCACTGAGGGCTGATACCGCGCAGCAGAACGGCCTTGCTGCCCGCAAGAAGGCTGCCGAACCAGTGCATTTTTGCGCCGGTATGATAAAGCGGGGGCATGCAAAGGAAGCAGTCTTCCCTGCTCTGCTGATGATGAGCCTGCTCGCAGGCTGCGGAATGCATTAGCGCCTTATGCTTGTGAAGAATAGCCTTGGGGAAGCCGGTCGTTCCGGAAGAGAAGTAGATCGCGGCATAATCCTCGTCAGTTATCTCCACCCTCGGCTTTCTGCTGGAGCAGAAGGACATCATCTGATAATAGCTGTCGGCAAAATCGGGGCAAACGCTGCCGACATAGTAGAGCTTTTTGACCTTGGGCATTTCGTCCTTGATGGCTTCAACGCGCTCCAAAAACTCTCTGCCGAATATGAGCACGGAAACATCGGCAAGGTCGAGGCAGTATTTGATCTCGTCGGAGGTATAGCGGTAGTTGAGCGGAACGGCAAGAGCGCCCGCCTTTAATGTGCCGAAATAGATGGGCAGCCATTCAAGGCAGTTCATCAGCAATATGCCGACCTTATCGCCTTTTTTGACGCCGTTTGCAAGCAGGAGATGCGCGAACCTGTTGGCACGCCTGTCAAAATCCTCCCACGAAAGCTCTCTGCGGTAAGGATCCTCGGGCGCAGTCTCAACGAGCGCATATTCGGTCCAGTCATCGATCCTGGGGCCGTTCTTCTCGGGATTTATTTCAACTATAGCAGTCTCTTCGCCATAGAGACTGGCATTTCTTTCAAGGATGTCGGTAATGGGCATTTGTTCTTCCTCCTGATAAAAATAAAGCCTCTGCTCCAAGCGAGCAGAGGGCGAAATTACGCGGTACCACCTCTATATTTTCGTTTGCTTTTACAAACGAACTCAAGACCTCAAGCAAGGTCAGCCTTATTAACGGAAAGGAACCGCCGCAGCCTACTTGGCAAACCGTTTGGTGCGGAGCTCATAGGGATGTATTCGTATTCCGCTCATCTCGCGCCTCTCACCAGCCGGCCGCTCTCTTTGAGACTCATACGGAAACTACTTTTTCCCCGTCATCGCTTTTATATATGCAATTGCATATATTATATGACATGATCGTACACAAGTCAAGCACAATTTGCATGTCCTGCGTTTATAGTTGACATCACAACATTTTTGTTGTAACATATAACCATAAAACAAAAAGATCGGAGTTGAATGAGAGTGTCCGATATAAACCCGCAGGAAAACAAAGCGAAAAAGAGCGAAAACAGGCTCGTAGCTTTTGTTAAACAGATCAAAAACGGTCTGTCAACGCCCAAGCCCGACGATTTTGACAGCAAAGCCGCTTCAAAGCAGGTCATATCCATCGCATGGCCCGCGATGGTGGAAAGTTTCCTGCTCCACCTTGCCAGCATGGTCGATACCATGATGGTAGGCTCTCTGGGTACATGGGCGATAGCCTCGGTAGGCTACTGCACTCAACCCAGAATGCTTTTGCTTGCGGTATTTCAGGCGTTCAACACCGGCTGCACCGCCCTTATAGCCAGAGCCAAAGGCGCAGGCAATCATGAAGAAGCCAACAAGGTCCTGCATATGAGCCTGCTCATTTCGCTCATATTCGGCGTACTGATGGCGTTCATCGGTTACACCTTTGCCCGCCAGCTGGTGCTTATGATGGGCGCTATGGAAGATGTGACCATTTCAAACGGCACTGCCTACATGCAGGTGCTCATGATCTCCTTCCCCGCAAACGTCATGTCGCTTTCAATCACGGCTGCCCTTCGCGGTATCGGCAAGACCAAAATTTCAATGGTCTATAATGTTATAGCTAACTCTCTGAACATTGTTGGCAACTATCTTTTCATCAACGGTAATCTTGGCTGCCCCGCACTTGGAGTAAGAGGCGCGGCGCTTGGCATGGTCATCGGCTGGCTTGCTGCGTTCGTCATCGCCATAGTGGTCATACTTCGCGGCGTGGATATGCTCAAGCTCAATGTCAAAAAACTGTTCAAGGTTGACTTTTCCATTCTCAGAAGAATTGTCAACATCGGTCTTCCCGCAATGTTCGAGCAGTTCTTCATGCGCATAGGTCAGATCCTGTTCGGCAGAGTAGTAGCATCGCTTGGCACTCAGCAGTTTGCAACTCACCAGATAGCAAACAACATCTGGTCCATGACCATGATGAACGGTATGGCGTTCGGTATTTCCGCGACTTCCCTTACCGGTCAGTCCCTTGGCAGAAAACGTCCCGATCAGGGCAAGGCATATGTCCAGCTTTGCAGGCGCTATTCCATGATAATCTCCCTTTGCATGGCAGCGGGTCTCATTTTCCTTGGAAAGCCGCTTGCAGGCATGTACACAACCGAAGCCGCTGTTATCGCCCAGAGCGCAATGGTGCTCAGGATCGTAGCCCTTATCCAGCCCCTCCAGTCCTCTCAGCAGGTGCTCGCAGGCGCGCTCAGGGGCGCAGGCGATACCAAGGCAGTTGCAATGTGCATATTCTTAGGTATTGTTGTCGTTCGTCCCATTTTCTCTGCCGTCATGGTATTCGGCCTTGGCTGGGGTCTTATCGGCGTATGGCTCGCCCTTATCTGCGACCAGTCAATGAGATCGCTCTACACCATGTGGCGATTCTCAACCGATAAATGGAAGACTCTCAAGGTATAAATATTTCGGCATGCTTTTGCATGCCGATTTTTTATTGCCAATGCCTTTTATTGTATGTATAATTGATATATAAACAAAAAAAATCAAATAAAGCGAGGGATATGTTTTGCAGGAAAACACTACCCGCAGCGCTGATCAGCTGCTGAAGGACATCAAATCCAATATTGAAAAGGTCATAGTCGGCAAAGGCGAGGTCATAGACCTTGTGCTCACTGCGCTTCTTTGCTCAGGTCATGTTCTCATAGAAGATGTTCCCGGTCTTGGCAAGACCACGCTTGTATCGGCGCTTGCCAAAAGCCTTGGCTGCAGTTTCAAAAGAGTGCAGTTTACCCCCGATGTGCTCCCTTCCGACGTTACAGGCTATACCATGTTTGATATGAAAACGGGCGAAAAGCAGGTCCAGTTCGGCGCGGTAATGAGCCAGATGGTGCTTGCCGACGAGATCAACCGCACAAGCCCCAAGACTCAGAGTTCGCTGCTTGAGGTCATGCAGGAGGGCACCGTTACCATCGACTCTGTAAGCTACGAGGTCCCTAAGCCCTTTATGGTGCTTGCAACTCAGAACCCAGTGGATCTTACCGGCACCTATCCCCTGCCCGAGGCGCAGCTCGACAGGTTCCTTATGCGCATAAAAATGGGTTACCCCGAAAAGGGTGACGAGATCGCAATACTTAAAAAGAACAAGGGCAGCGTTCCGGTAAAGGAGCTTAATAAAGTGGCAAGCGCGCAGGATATCCTTGATCTTCAGGAAAAATGCAAGGCGGTCACCTGCTCGGATTCCGTTATGGATTACATCGTTTCAATCGCTGACGCTACAAGAAAGAACGAATATGTTCAGCTTGGCGTATCGCCCAGAGGCAGCCTTGCGCTCATGAACGCTTCCATGGCGCTTGCGATGCTCAGGGGCAGGGATTATGTTATCCCGGATGACGTTCAGTTCCTGGCTCAGAGCGTACTTGCACACAGGCTCGTTATGAACACTCAGGCCACCTTCAAGGGACAGACCGCCTACACCGTTATCCGCAATATCATCATGAATTTAAGGGTGCCGGGAACAAAATGATAAGGCTCTACCGGATCATATATTATACGCTCATGGTGCTCACGCTCTTAGGCGGTCTGATAAACGGCATCAGCGCGTATTACATAGTGTTCTTTTTCCAGCTCTTCCTTGTGCTTTTTTCGCTTGCGCTGAACATATGGACGATAGCTTCTTTTTCCTATACCCAAAAGGTGGAAAACAGGCGCACGGTAAAGGGTGACGAGCTGATATTAAAGCTTGGTATATTTAACGACAAGCCCTTTCCTTTCAACATGATGAAAGTGCATGTTAAGTCCGTATCCGAAAAACAGCAGATTGATCTTTCCTTCAACCTTATGCCGAACGATAAGATCGAATTTGATCTGCCTATCGACGTAAGCTACAGGGGCGTGCATTTTATAGGCATGACAATGCTTGAATTCACCGATATATTCGGGCTTTGCCCCATGAAGATGGATATGCGCCGGCTTCCCTACTATAAGCAGATTGAGCTGATGGTATACCCAAGGCTCAACCTTCTGCCCAATATCAAGTCCAATTCCGGCGATACAAAGGAGTTTGACGGCTTCAACCTTGATGCCGCGCCTTCGGGTGACAGCTTTGCCGATCTTAAAGAATATCAAAAGGGAGATGCTGCAAAGCGCATCCACTGGAAGCAGTCCTTTGCAAAGCAAAAGCTTTTTGTGAAGCAGTTTGATCTCCCCAGAGAAACGAGGTCGTTGTTCTTTATAGATGACAAAAAGACCTTTGAGGGCGAGGATCAGCATCTGTATGCCGATGTTGTCTGCGAATGCACCGCTGCGCTTTTGTATCACGCATCCGCGCAGCACCATCCCTGCGACATATATGACTCAAGCAGAGATGAGCATATGACCATCTACGGCAGAAGCGGCTTCAACCCCGTTTATGATTACCTTGCGCTTTTGCCCTTTGATGCGCAAAGGGATATTGCTCAAACGCTTAGTGCCGCCACCCAAAGCAACAAGGACGGGATATACGCAATTTATGTGCTCACAAGCAGGATAACCGACGCTCTGGTGGATGTCTTAAATGAAGCCGCCGGTCTTGACGTGCGCTCTACCGTTATCGTGTGTCAGGGTGATGCATCGCTGGACAGCGAGAACGAAAAGAAGCTGTATAACGCAAATGTTATCCGAGTAAACTACGGCGACGATATCGAAAAGCTTTTAGGGGAGGGACTTGCATGACGGCTATAACTGCGGCAAAAAGCAATTTTCAGGCGCTGCGTGCAAGGGTAGATATCCCGCGCATCGCAACATGGCTTATCGATTTTACGGTCGTATTCACTCTGCTTGCTTCGCTTTCCCTTTGCGCGTTCCAGGTTATAGGCTATGAGTGCACGCCTTCACAGATCGTGATCACGGCTGCACTTATAACCCTGATCATCTCCATATGCGCAAAAAAATGGTGGATAGCGCCTTCGATACTCATCGTTTTATCGTTAGTAATATTCGTGCTTTATTTAAGGTACGACGATTTTTCCATACTTGCGGATTACTGGAAGGGCTTTATCGGCTGGTGCATTTCCGGTATGCCGGAGCTTTATCCTTATTCGGAAAACAACTCGGTTTATCTGGTCGAAGCTCTGCTCATGCTGCCTTTGGGTATATTTCTTTATGCCTTTGTGCGCAAATTCTTTTCCTTTACCGCGCTTTTCCTGCCCTGCGCGGTGCTTATAGTGCTGCTTTATTATTACAGCATTGAATCCTATCATACCGTGATACTCCTTATGCTGATGTCCCTTGGCGGCGCACTGCCAAGAGTGATGAACAGATCGCTCAAATATCATAACGGCGATAAAAACAAAAGCGTGCCAAGGCATTACGCACAGATGATCGCAGTACCTTTGGCTGTCGTCTGTGCATTCACCAGCGTTATGATAGTACCCAAAAACGACGGAGTCTGGAGAAGCGATTTTATCAACACTGCCATCCGCGATCTGACCGATGCTTACAATTATTACACAGGCAATTATTCCGACATCGATTTTTCGATCACCGTCGCAGGCTTAAAGCCGCTGGGAACAAGGCTTGGCGGCAATATAAAGCTGAACAACAGAAAGCTTATGAGCGCAACCACCGATGTTCCCGTGCTGCTCAAATCCAGCGTATACGATACCTACACGGGCAATTCGTGGGTAGATACAGAGCAAAACGGCAGGTTCCGCTTTGACAGCTTTATCTGGCGCACGAGAAAGAACAAGGCGTTCTCGCTTGACCTTCCCGCAGGCTCGGGAGAGGTCAAAAAGCTCTATGACAAAATGAGCAGAGAGCTTAAAGTGGAACTTTACGCCACCGTCAAAAAGGATCTTACCTATATGTCCTTTGGCAGCGTCAGCGATATCGTTCGCCCAAAGAGGGTGGACGCAGCGCCCATTTATTTTAACTCTCAGGGCGAATTGTTCACGGGCGATCTTGAGCTTATTGAAGACGGCTATACCGTCACCGCAAGGTTCCTTGACAGGAATTTAGACGGCTTTGACGAAAACATGGCAAAGCTCGAAGAAATGCTCAAGAACCGCGGCGACAGGGCTTATGAAGATATTGCTTTAATCTACACCACCCTTCCTGAGACCCTTCCGCAGTCTGTCAGGGATCTTACTTTGAGTCTGACCGACGGCATCGAATCGCCTTACCAAAAAGCCAAGGCGATCGAGGATTGGCTTAAAGAAAACTGCACTTATACAACAGAGCCCGGCGATCCGCCCGAGGACAGGGATTTTGTCGATTATTTCCTTGAAACCAAGGAAGGCTACTGCGTATACTATGCATCCGCTATGACCGTAATGGCAAGAAGCGCAGGGCTGCCCGCGAGATACGTTCTTGGCTACGGCATGAAGGAGGATAACTCCATATACAACATGTACAGCAACAGATGGCTCACCGCAGTTTCCACCGCGCACGCATGGTGCGAGGTATACTTAAAAGGCATCGGCTGGGTCACCTTCGATCCTCTGGGCTTTGACACATCTCCTTTCCCGGAGGAAGAAAGAGTGTCTGCGCCCGTTGTGCATACTCCGGATCCCGACAACTACGCAGGCGATATCCCGGAAGAGGAGATAACCGACGAGCCGCCTCTTTCTGAATCTGACCTTATCAATCTTACTTCCAACGACAATAGCCAGAACGAACTTATGCTCAAACTGCTCATTATCGCAGCGTCGGTCATAGTTGCGTTTATTTTGCTGTATCTGCTTTATCGTTATATCTTCAACCGCTATTTCAGGAACTATGATCTTGAAAGAGTGAAGAAGAAATTCTCCGATAATTCATCCGTGGCGGATTTCTATTACAGCGACATAATAAAGCAGCTGGAATTCTTCGGCGTTGATATGAAGGACGGAGAGACCGTACTTTCCTACTGCGAAAAGGCAGACAGGTTCGTTCGCATCGGCACATACACAATGAAGATGGCGGGCGAGATCATAATGAGATCAAGATACGGCAATATTGCCCCCACCGATGACGAGCTCAGGAGAATATTCTTCCTCCATGATTCGCTTGAAAGCCAGATGCTTGAAAACATGGGCAAGAGCAAATATTTCTGGCAAAGAGCGGTCTTCTCTTCGAGCTCTTTGTAAACAAAAATCGGCTTGCTTGACAAAAAATGGTATTGCGGTACAATATAATGTAGCACATTTTTTGTTGAGGTGAAAAAACATGCAAAAAGGCAACCTTTCCATTCATGCGGAGAATCTGCTCCCCATCATAAAAAAGTGGCTTTATTCCGATAAGGATATATTTATAAGAGAGCTCGTTGCAAACGGCTGCGATGCTGTGAGCAAGTACGCCGCAATATCCGGCGACAGCACCGATAATATGCGCGTAAAGGTCACGGTCGACAAGGAAAAGCGTACCATCACCTTCAGTGATGACGGTATCGGCATGACCAAAGACGAGATCGACCGTTATATCAACAACGTTGCGTTTTCGGGCGCACAGGAATTCATAGACAAACTTAAAGCGACCGGGGCCGAGGCCGAGAACATCATCGGCCATTTCGGTCTTGGTTTTTACAGCGCTTTTATGGTGTCAGACAAAGTCATCATTAACTCCCTTTCCTATCAGGAAGGCGCAAAAAGCGCCATGTGGGTAAGCGACGGCGGTCTTGAGTTCGAAATGGGCGAAGGCACCAGAGCTCAGCGCGGCACCGATGTTATCCTGCATGTATCCGAGGATGCCGAAGAATACCTCGAAGAATCCAAGGTTCGTCAGGTGATGAGGCAGTATCTCAATTTCATGCCCGTGAGCATCTATGTCGGTGAGGATGAAACTCCCATAAACGATACCAAGCCCCTTTATCTCAAAGCGCCCGGCGATATCACCGACGATGAGTACAAGGAGTTTTATAAAAAGACCTTCGGCACATGGGAAGATCCCCTTTTCTGGGTACACCTAAACATCGATTTCCCCTTCAACATGAAGGGCATTCTGTATTTCCCCCGCATCCGTCAGGATTATTCCATAAACGACGGCTGCGTGAAGCTTTATTGCCGTCAGGTATTCGTGGCCGAGAACATCAAGGAGATCATCCCCGATTACCTCCTGCTCTTAAAAGGCGTTATCGACAGCCCCGATATCCCCCTTAACGTTTCCCGTTCCTTCCTGCAGAGCGATAAGCAGGTCAAAGCGCTTTCCGGGCATATAAGCAGGAAAGCCGCGGACAAGCTGACCTCCCTTTTCAAGACCGACCGCGAGCAGTTTGAAAAGGTTTGGGACGATATCTCCCTTTTCGTGAAGTTCGGCTGCATGAGGGACGATAAATTCTACGACAGGGTAAAGAGCTGCCTTATCTTCAAGACCAACGAAAGCACCACCCTGACCATCGAAGAAGCAAAAGAAAAGGCCAAAGAGACTCAGAACAGCCTTTATTACGTTGGCATGGACAACAAGGACGCTCCCATTGCCGATATGTACACCGCAAAGGGAATAACTCTTGCCCTGCTTGACTCCCCCATTGACGCAAACTTCATCTCTTTCCTTGAAATGAAGGAAACCGAGCTCAAATTCAAGAGAGTCGACAGCGATGTTGCAGATGCGTTCAAGGCAGAAGAAAACGACGAATCGACCAAAGAAGTGCTTGAAAAGATCATGCGTGAGGCTGTTGAAGACGATAAGCTCACCGTAAACGTGGCAAAGCTTGAGGGTATCGACGTGCCCGCCATCCTCACTTTTGACGAGCAGATGAGAAGGTTCAAGGAGAATTCCCGTATGTGGGGCAATGAGTTTGATATGCCCATTCCCGCGACCATCACGCTCAATATCGCAAGCAGCATTATCGATAAGCTCATCTCCCTTCCCGACGAGGAAAAGAGCGAGTTTGCAAAGCATATCTATGACCTTGCCGAGCTTCAGCAGGGCAGCCTGCCCCAGAGCCGCATGGCTGAATTCATCAGAAGATCCTATAAATTCATGTAAAAGGAAAACGACATGGAAAGCATACTCTTCAAAAACGCTTTGATAATAAGATCAAAAAACGAGGTACCGCACTTTGGCGACCTGTTTGCAAAAGACGGCGTTGTAGCTGAATTAACAGGCAGCGAAAAGGCCGACAGGGTGATAGACTGCACGGGCAGAATACTTATGCCCGCGCTTCACAATACCCACAGCCATTCTTCCATGGCGCTCATGCGCGGCGTCGGCAGCGATCTACCGCTCCAGAGCTGGCTTTTTGATACCATTTTCCCGATAGAGGATAGGCTCACGCCCGATATCGTAAGGACAGGCACTCAGCTTGCGATGCTCGAAATGCTCAGGTTCGGCACGGTTTCCTTTGCCGATACCTATTTCCATATGGATATCATCTGCCAAAGCGTGCTGGAAAGCAAAATGCGCGCAATGGTCGGCTGGGGCAACTCTCCCGAGAACCAGGAGCGCATAATACGGGAATACGGCAGCGAAAGCAAGCTTCTGAACGTGGGCACCAGCGTTCATGCAGAGTATACTTCTTCCATGGAATACATCCGCTCGGTCTGTCAGGTGGCTCACAAATATAAAAAGCCCATGCAGGTACACATTTCCGAGACTCTCTCGGAGACCGAAAACTGCATCAAAAAATACGGAAAGACCCCTGCAAAGCTTTTCCTTGACGAAGGCGCGTTCGATTTCGGCGGCATCGCGGCTCACTGCGTTTACTTAAACGATGAGGACGCTCAGGAGTTTAAGGAAAAGAAAGTCTATATCTCCAACTGCCCGATATCCAACTTAAAGCTCGCATCAGGCATACTGCCGCTAAAAAAGCATCTTGATCTTGGCAGCCTTGTAGCGCTTGGCACCGACGGCGATGCTTCAAACAACACCCTTAACCTGTTTGAAGAAATGCGCCTGACAGCCCTTCTTCACAAGGGCGTGCTCCATGACGCTCAGGCCGTTTCCTCAAATCAGGTATTTGACATGGCAACAAGAGCGGGTGCAATGGCAAACGGCTTTTATAACTGCGGAACTCTTGATATCGGCATGGACGCTGATATCATTCTGCTTGATATTAATAACGTACATTCCTATCCCATGCCCGACCCGATCGCGCATGTGATCTACAGCGCGCAGGGCAGCGATGTTGTGCTTACCATGGCAGCGGGCAGGATACTTTACGAAAACGGCGAATACCTGACCCTTGACAAGGAAAAGATCATGGCTGAAGCAAAGCTCGCATCCCAAAAACTTGGTGTTATAAAATGATGCGCGCTTTTCTGATCACGCTTACCCTGATCGTATGTGTCTGCCTTTTCGGCTGTTCTGCATCCGATCCCGCCGCTTCATTTCCCCTGCCCGCTTTTTCGGATGATGCTTTGCATTCCTCCGGGAGCTATCAGGGCGATGTGCATTTGCGGGATGTTCAGTATAGCGAAAACGGCGGGGCGTATACCTTTAAGCTGAACTTTCTTTCAGCAGACGGACTTCCGCTCAGCGAGCTTCCGATATACCGCATATCGATAAGCGAGAACCCTTCAAGGCTGTATGTGCGCGCATCCGTGACCTCTTTTGACTCAAAGGAGCTTGTATCGAACGCAGGCTGCGCCTACTATATGATAGACGAGGGCGGTTATTCCGTTTTCTGCGCTCAGTTTGCAGATCCAATCGTGTTTTCCGTGAGCGAAAACGGCAGTGAGCTTGGCATTGAGATATCTCCCCTTGCCTCCAATGCAGACACAAAATATTTTGTTATCGGTACAGATGAAAGGCTTGAAGAGTTCGGCTTCACTTGGGCCTTTGCGGATAACCAAATGGTCTATATCGGCTCCACCGCTTATGATGACGAAGACATGGCTCAAAGCGCCATAGCTGAGCTTACAGAAAAAAACGATTTCCCGGAAAATACCGTTCGTATCGCCAAGATAAGCGAAGGCAGATTGACCGCAGATTACCTTACAAATTTTCAGCTTATAAAAGCACAGAATGCGCCCAGGCTCTTTGACGAAAACCAAACTGCCGTTGAAGCACATCTTTGGGCATACGGCGCAAAGCCCGTCTGCGAATTTGCCGATAAGACCTATCTTTTCAGCAAAACAGTCACAGGCGGTGAAGAAAAGCTCTTCACCTACTTAATCGGCGGTGAAGGAAAAGAGCTCATAAATGCCCCTGTTGGCAGGTGCATCGCTGCAGATATCAGAAGCGACGGCGAGCTTGCGGCTTTGATAAACGAGCAAAACGGCGAATACCGCGTGTTCATATACGATATCGCAAGGGAACAATCCTATGATCTTACCGACTTTGGCATGGGCGTGCTTACAAGCGATATCGCATGGGGCGATGATAACTGCCTTTATGCCATTTCCGGCACGGATTCTTATCAGACCATAATGAAATTCGATCCTTTTGCGCACTCGCTTGGACAAACCTGCGTCTTTACCATAGGCGACGAGGATATCATGAACGGTCAGCTTTTTGCCGGCGCAGGAAGGCTTTATTATCTGAGCGACGGCTTTATACGCACTTGTCTTCTAAACGGTCAGAGCAAGCTGGAGCTGATCCCGGCAGAATCCTTCCTTGTTTCCCCCAACGGGAAATATATAGCTGCACAGTGCTTTGATGAAGAAGCAAATGCAAGCTTCATCCTCTACGACGTTGAAAACGCGCAGGAAACCGTTTTGTTTAACGGCGAAGCGCTCTCATATGTATTTTCAAAGGACAGCGATATCCTCCATTTTACCGTTTACAGCGAGGATACGCCCGATACTCCGGCACAGCTTCGCTCCTACAATATCATGGAAGAAAGAAGCTATAAGCAGGCATACATGAACACCGATATTGTTTTCCCGATGCCCGCAGGCAACGCCGCGATAACGCTTTATCTTTCTGACGGAACACCCGTCACCTACACCATAAAATGCATATATAATTGATTTTGGAGGAATAAACATGGGATTTTTCGATAAGCTCAAAAGCGGTCTTGCAAAAACCAGAAACAACATAACGGTCAAGATCGAGCAGGTCTTCGGCGCATATAAAGAGCTCGACGACGATTTCTTTGACGAGCTTGAGGAAGCTCTGATCATAGCGGACGTCGGCGTACCCACCGCAAGCTATGCCATCGAGACCCTGCGCAAGAGGATCTTTGAAAAGCGCATCAAGTCCACCGACGGCGCAAAGGATGAATTGAGAAACATCATTACAGAGCTTTTGGACGCGCCCGCGCTTGTTACTCCCAGCCCCTGTGTGCTCTTTGTTGTGGGCGTAAACGGCGTTGGCAAGACCACCACCATCGGTAAGCTCGCTGCAAGATACAAGGAAATGGGCAAATCCGTTATGCTCTGCGCGGCCGATACCTTCAGAGCCGCTGCCGCAGACCAGCTTGAGATATGGGCGGGCAGAGCCGGCGTTCCCATCGTTCGCTCCAACGAAGGCGCCGACCCCGCAAGCGTCGTTTTTGACGGCATCAAGTCAGCAAAGGCGAAAAACTGCGATATGCTGATAATCGACACCGCAGGCAGGCTCCAGAACAAGTCCAATCTTATGAAAGAGCTCAGCAAAATGCGCCGCATAATCGATAACGAATATTCAAATGCGCAGGTCATTTCCCTGCTCGTGCTCGATGCAACCGTCGGTCAGAACGGCCTTGTGCAGGCTCAGGCGTTCAAGGAAGCTGCCGATATCGTGGGTGTTGTGCTCACCAAGCTCGACGGCACCGCAAAGGGCGGCAGCGCACTTGCGATCAAGCATCAGCTGGGCTTCCCGATCCGTTTCATCGGCGTTGGCGAGCATATCGACGATCTGCAGGTGTTCAACGCCAAGGAATTCGTTGACGCCCTGTTCTGATCCGCTTTCTTCGTTTATATTGCTAAATATTCCTTTATGTATTGAAAACACATTGTTTTGTGGTAAAATTCAGTTAACGAACAAAAATAAATACCATGAAAATGGGAGGAATATCAATGAAGACCAAAACCAATCCCGCAAATGTCGGCGCAGCTGTTGTAGGTCTCGGCCGCGGCAGAGCCCATGTCTCCAGCTATGCACAGGCTGAAAACTGCGACCTTATCGCGGTATGCGACCTTGACGAAGCAAAGGCAAAGGCGATCGCCGAGCAGTACGGCTGTGATTATTACACCGATTATAAAGAAATGCTCAAGCGCGATGACATCGACCTTGTGACCATCGCCACCCCCTCGGGCATGCACTGCGAAATGGCAAGAGTAGTTGCCGAAGCGGGCAAGAACTGCCTGTGCGAAAAGCCCATCGATGTAACTTTGGACGAGATCGACAAGACCGTTAAGCTCTTTGACGAAAAGGGATTAAAGCTCGGCTGCATCTTCCAGAACAGGCTTGAAAAGGCCATCCAGCTCACCAAGGAAGCTGTTGCCTCCGGCAGGCTCGGCAAGCTGCTCGTTGCCAATGTTACCGTTAAGTGGTACCGCACAGATGAATATTACGCTCACAACGGCGGCTGGCGCGGCACCTGGAGATGGGACGGCGGCGGTTCCCTCATGAACCAGTCCGTTCACACCATCGACATCCTCCAGTGGCTGATGGGCGAACCCAAGACTGTTTCCGCAAAATATCAGGTAGCGAACCATAATATCGAGACCGAGGATATAGCTGTTGCCATCGTTCAGTTCAAGAACGGCGCATACGGCACCATCACCGGCTCCACCGCCACCTACCCCGGCTTCGGCACCGTGATCGAGATTCACGGCACCAAGGGCGGCATATTGGTCAAAGACAACCAGATCAAGAGCTGGATGATCGACGACGGTTCGGGCGACGCCGAAAAGATGGCGGCAGAGGAGAAGGCAATGATCGAAGCCACCTCCAAGTCCTTCACCGGCGCAGCAAGCGATCCCAACGCCATTTCCAACAACACCACCTTCATTCAGGTGCAGGATATGGTCAATGCCGTAAAGGAAAACCGTCAGCCCGTTATCCGCGGCGAAGAAGGCCGCAAGGCTGTCAACCTCATCCTCGGCATCTACGAGAGCGCCAACACCGGCAAGGAAGTCGTATTCGACTAAAATCAGCTTTTCAGACTGCACTTTTACGTGCAGTCTTTTTTCGTATATAAAAATATCCCCAAACCGATACGGCTTGGGGATCATATTTTACTTTAGAACAGCATCAGCTGCTTCATCACGAATATCCAGAGGAATATGGAAAGGATGGAGAAGGCTGTGGTAAATACGACGATCTCGCTTGCAAGTTCGCTGTCTGCGTCCATCATCTGAGCCAGTGTGTAACTGTTGACGGCGGTGGGAGCAACGAAAACTACCATGATGGCCGCAAGGGCAACGCCTCTGAAGCCGAGGAGAGCTGCGATGCTTACAAAGATCGCGGGGATAATGACGAGCTTGCCGGCAACGCCCATGATGAGGGGCTTGATATTGCCTTTGATCTTTTCAAAATGGATGGAACCGCCCAAAAGGAACAGAGCCAGAGGACCGGAAACCTTGCCAAGATCGGAGATCGGGGATTTGATAAGCTTCGGGATCGGAATATCAAGCAGCAGGAAAGCGATACCAAGCAGGCAGCCGATGATAAGAGGGTTGGTGATAATACCGATAAGGATCTTCTTTATATCAACCTTGCCGCCTCTGAAATATTCAAGGGCGATAACGCTCATCATGTTACCGATGGGGATGGCAACGGCAACGAGCATTGCCGCTGCGCCGGTGGTATCCTGCGGGAAGAGCATCTGAGACAGCGGCATACCGAAAATTACGAAATTGCTCCTGCAAATACCCTGAATGAGCGCGCCGCACTGCTTGCGCTCTTTGTTGATAAGGGGCACCACGATAAAGCAAAGCAGGAACGCAAAGAACATCGCAATACCGGTATACGCCATCATTGAGACATTTACGCCCTGGCTTAAATCAACATTGGTGATGTTATTGAAAATGGTAACAGGCAGAAAAATCTTATAGATAAGCTTATTCATAGCCTGCAGACCTTTTTCGTCATAGAACTTAAAATGCTTTGCAAGATAGCCCAGAGCTATCATTATAAACAGCGGCACAACAACATTCAGCGATAAAATGACGTTTTCCAAAAAAAACACCGGCTTTCGTACTTTATATCAAATATTTTACCATTTATTCTATATTTTTCAATAGGCTTTGTTGCTTTCCCCTGCTTTTGAGGAAATCATATAGGTTTTCTTTTGTTAGGTTTACAATATATTTGTCTTCTATTCCCGCATTCTTTACAAATTCAAGTATCTTTTCGCATTTTCCCACCATATCCGGTCTTTGCGCATCGGAAGAGACAGCTATCAGGCAGCCATGCTTTTTGCAAAGCGCCAGAAGCCTTGCATTCTTTTCATGGCATGCTTCGTCGCGAAGGGAAAGCTCGTTGAATTCCAGCGCTTTTCCGTATTTTTTTGCTGCCATGACTACGGCTTCTTCATCAAAATCAAAGGGCGCATCACCGGGATGAGCGAGGATGTCCACGCTTTCGTTTGCCAGAGCGGAAACCAAACATACTGTGTGAGTCTCTTTATCCTTAGGTTCAAGCTTATAGGTATGAAGCGCCGCAAGCACTATATGGCAATTATCAAACACTTCTTTATCAAAAGCAAGCTCGCCTTCAAAATTCATGATATCGGCCTCTGCGCCGCGAAGAATCGTCACGCCATCGATTTTACCTATATCCTCATCATCAAAGAGATAGCTGTTATACTTGTTGCCGGTCTTTGGCGCGTGATCGGTAAGCGCAAGATATTTTATTCCCGCATTTTTCGCGCTTTTTGCCATTTCGCCTATGGAGATTTTAAGAGTTTCATAGTTTGGAGTATGCGCATGCAGATCCGCAATAAGTTTCATCTGTTTTCTCCTTTGTTTGATAGCTACATTATACCATTCATATGCCTAAATAGGAAGTTTTTATATTTGCAATATCTTGACAACTTGATTTAGCTTTGATAGCATTATTTACATATGAAACGTATACGGTAAGTTTCCATAAGGAGTATATAATGAAAAAGCTTGTTATTCTTTTGCTTATAATATCTTTGGTGTTTTCCTTTTCCGGCTGCAAAAAAGCAGAGGACTCTCATATCGTTGTAGGCTCGGTTACCACCCCTTCGGGCGATGTTTCGGGCTTTTGGAACAATAACGCCACGGACACCGGCGTAAAAGAGCTGGTAATGGGCGCATCCACAGTCGCGCTTGACCAAAACGGCGAGTATCTTATCGATACAAACGCCATGAAGGAACACAGCATAACCGAAAACGCAGACGGCAGCAAGACCGCCGTGTTTAAGATAAACGACGCACTTACATGGAGCAACGGCGAAAAGATCACCGCAAAGGATTATGTGTTCACCTGCCTGTTTTTCTCAGGTAAATTTGCTGTCGAGACTCTCGGCGCAGTAAATGCAAACGCAGGATTCTATTTTGACGGCTACAGCGAATACGCAAACGGTGACACAAACGTTTTTTCCGGCGTAAGGCTCATTGACGAAAGCTCTTTTTCCGTGACCATAGATAAGGATAACCTTCCATATTATTATGAGACATATCTTTATACCGTTCTTCCAACCTATATGAAGGGCTGGAGCGGATGTCTTATAGATATCGCAGACGACGGAAATGGCTGCTATTTTGTGGGCGAATTAAACGATAAGGTCGCTCAAGCTGCCAATGAATACCGATTTTCTCAAAGCGCTTTCTCGGGCGCATATTCAATAGAAAGCTTCGATACCGCAAACGCTGCATATACGCTCAAAAGAAACGAGAAGTATATCGGAAACTTTGAAGGTCAAAAGCCTGTTATAGAAAAAGTGACCGTCAAAGAAGTGCGCGCAGAGACCATGCTGGATGAGCTCAGAACAGGCTCTGTCGATATTATCGTGCGCATGTCGGACGGCGCCATCATAACAGAAGGTTTGACCTCCGTTAAAGGAAACGAGTTCAAAGCCGCAAGCTATGACAACGCAGGCTATGCATACATTATGTTCAACTGCTCTGTGGGCGCTGCTTCTTCCACAGCAGTGCGTCAGGCTTTGGCGCATCTGCTTGACCGCGAACAGCTCACAAGAGATTACACCCTTGGCAGCGGTAAAGTCGTAAACGCGCTTTACGGAATGGGCATGAACGAATATGCGGAAAGAAAAGATGAACTCGATAAGCTGAACAGCTATCCCTATGACCCCGAAAAAGCAAAGGAGCTGCTCATAAGCGACGGCTGGATATATGACAAAAACGGCAGCGAATACAAGGACGGTATCAGATACAAGAACATCGACGGCGAACTTACTCCCCTTGTGATCAACTGGGCAAGCGTTCAGGGCAACGCACTTGCTGAGCTTATCAGCGTACATCTTGTAAACAATCCCGACCTTATCAAGTGCGGTATAAAAATCGAAGAGACTCCCATGACCTTCTCTCAGATGTATTCAGCGCATTTCATGAATCCCGACGAAGATCATTTCAACATGTACTCGCTCTCCATGCCAAGGTTCACTCCCCTTTTCGATGAATCGGGCTTCTGGGAGCTGGGTTCTGATCAGAATGCATCGCATCTGGACAATGAAGAGCTTGAATATCTTTCCAAAGCCATGGTTCTGGTGGACGGAAGCGATAAGGAAGGCTACCTTGATCTCTTTGTAAGCTTCAACGAGAAGATCAACGAGCTGCTGCCCTGTCTGCCTCTTTATTCCACCACCTACACCGATTTTTATTCCAACAGGCTTAAAAATTACGATGGCATCACCACTTACTGGGGCTGGTACAGCCAGCTGCCCTATGCCCAAATAGGAGAATAAATACCATGAAAGGGTATTTTACAAAACGGATAGTATTTGCTTTACTATCCGTTTTTGTGATATCGTTCATATATTTTATGCTCTTTGCAGCCATCCCTGGGGACCCGGCGATGAACGAGGTAATGCACTACAGAGGGCTGGTCAGCGACGAGGAATTCAATGAATTGTATGCGCAGGCACGTCAGCGCCTTGGACTGGATCTTCCCTTGATGCAAAGATATGCCAGATGGCTTTCAAGCACCTTAAAAGGTGACATTGGTTATTCCACCTATTACAAGCAAAACGCATTGGATGTCATAAAAACGCCCCTGCTTACGACCCTTTTGCTCAACGGTACGGCGTTTATCATAGCCATATCAAGCTCGATACCCCTTGGCATATACTTTGCCCGCATCAAGGGCAGCGCGCTTGATACGCTTTCTCAGGTCATATTTATGGTGATATATTCCCTGCCCTCTTTTATACTGGGGCTTTTGCTTCTGTACGTCTTTTCTGTAAAGCTTATGCTGCTGCCTATGAGCGCATCGGGCGGGATCGCGGGCTATATCATCCCCGTGAGCGTGCTTGCGCTTTCGAGCATTGCCACGCTGCAAAAATACATACGCGCATCCGTATTTGACACCATGGGCGAGCAATACATAAAGACCGCAAGAGGAAAGGGCTTGAAGGAATCCAGAGTGTTTTTTTTGCACGCCTGGCCTAATGCTCGCATCCCTTCCGTTACAGTTATAATAAATCAGGCGGTCAGGATATTCGGAGGCTCGCTTATCGTGGAAAACCTTTTCCTCATAAACGGGCTTGGCAGGCTGTTTTATACCTCGCTTATGAATCAGGACTGGGAGCTTGCGGTAGCCGCTTCCATGCTCTACGCAGTGGCTGCGCTTATAGGCGGTTTCTGCGCCGACTGGATGTACGGAAAGCTTGATCCCAGAGTCCGATTGTCGGGAGGTGATGCTTTTGGCAATAGCTAAGCGCATCATTCACTGTATCGCTTCGCTTTTCGTTCCCGTAAAGGACAGAAAAGCGAGCGCAGGTTCATCTATAATCGCAAAATACGTCTGCTTCACTCTTTTGGTCATGTATGCTTTGCTGTTTATCGCATCGTTTTTTGTAACGGTCGATATTTCCTTTGCGGATACGAGCCAGCAAAACATTCCTCCCACATTCTCGCTTACCGACCACCCTCAAAATGCGGATATGCTAAGCGCAGGATCATATTGGAACATTGCTGTAAGCGACGGAAAGATCATAGTTTCAGGCGAGCCTCCCTTTGATGTACCCCCGGACCTTGGGAATGACAATGTTTCGGTTTCCGCAGGGCACGATCATGCGCTGATACTTGATTCAAAGGGCAAACTGAGTGCCTTGGGACTCGGTATTTACGGCGAATGCGATATCCCGGAGATCGTCTATGAAGGCGGTGAAATTACCGCCTTTGCAGCAGGATACCATGAATCCTATGTCGCGTTTTTGGACGGCAGCGTATATTCCTTCGGTATTTCAGGTACAAACAAGGTATTTGAAGGCGCGGCGATCAAAAAAGTCGAGCCTTTATATACCTCAGGAGCGCTCCTTTTGGATGAAAACGGCTGTGTTCACTGCATAGGGAACAATAATCTTGAAAAGGCGATACCGAAAAATGATCATGTAATTGATATCGCAGCCTCAGGCGACAGAGCCGCTATTCTTTATGAAGACGGAACGCTAAGAATATACCGTCAATCCGCAGACAGCGGGTTCATGGAGCCTTTAGGCAAATACACCGCTCTCAGCGCCGGTATGAACCATTTTGCCGCAATAAACACAGACGGTGAAGCGGTCATATTTTCCGATTCCATCAAAACTTTGGAGCTTAAAAAGAAGGTCAGCCAAATATCCTGCGGCGGTTATCAGACATTTGTGATTTATGAAGACGGTTCCGTTGATGCATTCGGAAGGTCGGCCTATCCTCTTGGAACCGATCAGCTTGGGCGTGATATGTTCTCGCGTGTGCTGAAAGGCGGGCGAACCGAGCTTTCGATTGCGCTTCTTTCAGCCGCAATCAGCACTCTTTTAGGAACACTGATAGGCAGCATATCCGGCTATAAAGGCGGGATATTTGACTTTCTCCTTATGCGCATAACCGAAATAATCGGCTCTCTGCCCCTGCTGCCGCTGATAATGCTGATAAGCGCTTTTGCTGTAAAC
>SVHB01000031.1 GCA_015056005.1 Clostridiales bacterium | reverse complement strand
GTATCGTGTCCCTCATCGAGACCGAGCCCGATATCAAGGACAGGGATGACGTTATTGAAAAATACGGCGATCAGATCAACCCCAAAAAGGAAAACTGGGAACCGATCCGCGGCGACGTGGAATTCGAAAACGTATCCTTTGCCTATAAGGGCGGCGAAAAGGTGCTTGATAACTTTAACCTGAAGATCAAGGCCGGTCAGACCATTGCGCTTGTCGGCGAAACCGGCTCGGGCAAGTCTACCATTGTCAACCTTGTCTGCCGCTTCTATGAGCCCACTGAGGGCAGCCTAAAGATCGACGGCGTGGATTACAGAGAGCGCAGTCAGCTCTGGCTCCAGAGCGACCTTGGTTATGTGCTCCAGTCGCCCCATCTGTTCAGCGGTACTGTTGCGGATAATATCCGCTACGGCAGGTTTGACGCAACCGATGAAGAAGTCATAAGAGCAGCCAAGCTGGTTGACGCTGATAAGTTCATCACCAAGCTTGAAAAGGGCTATAACACCGATGTAGGCGAGGGCGGCAGCAGGCTGTCCACGGGCGAAAAACAGCTCGTATCCTTCGCAAGAGCTCTGCTTGCAAATCCCGCGATCTTCGTGCTGGATGAAGCAACCTCCTCCATCGATACCGAGACCGAAATGCTTATTCAGAAGGCGATCAATCAGGTGCTCACGGGCAGAACGAGCTTCATCGTTGCTCACCGCCTGTCCACAATCAGAAATGCCGACAGGATACTGTGCATCAACGGCGGCAAGATAATCGAGGACGGCACTCATGCCGAGCTCATCAAAAAGCGCGGTTATTATTACAACCTCTATACCAACCAGTTCTACGAAGAACAGACAATGGCTGCCATGCAGCAGTAAATAAGAATGCGGTCGCCCAAAAGGCGGCCGCATTTGTCATTTTGCACAAAAAATGCATGCTGTTATATGCGCCGATATACCGAAAATGCTGCTGATACAGCAAAAAACATTTGATAAATTTGATTCTTAAATGGTAAAATGTAACATATAACTTGGGGGGTATACCATGAAGAGAATCAAAAATGCGTGTCTTTTGCAGACCATCCATTTTCAGCTTAAGGAAGATATAGTAGGTCACGAGGAAGCCGTAAAGGCGGTAAAGCTCGAAGCGGAGCATTTTGTAAAGCAGCTTAATCAAAAGCGCATCAGGTTCAAGATCGTCGAACAAACCGAGCAGAACGACGGCTCCATAATGATGAAGATAAAAAGACAGTACAATTCATATGATGTCGGGGATTATCTGGAGTAGACATTAATGCAATGCATTGTTGCGTGACAAAATCGCCTCACCGTGCTAACATTCGGGTGAGGTGATTTTTTATGAGTAATATTCAAAGGAGTATAAAAAGGCTGCGCGGTGAAAAGCGTATGACACAGGAGCAGCTTGCACAGAGGATTTCGGTCACACGGCAGGCTGTTTCAAATTGGGAGACAGGAAAAACTCAGCCCGATATAGAAACGCTGGAAATGCTTGCATCAGTATTTGAAACGGATATTGAAGAACTGATATATAATCGCAAGATAAATGCCGAAATCAGATGCACAAAGAAATATAAAATGGGATTATTGATAAGCACTGCTGTATTGGTGCTGCTTATATTATCCTCGGCAGTATTGACTCCTATCGCAAAAGAAATCAGGAGTACTCAATATGTAGTGCTGCCTTACTATCTGATCAAATGTTTGCTTGATCCACTGTCCTTTATGACCTTAGGCAGTACCTGCATGTTTCTGATAAGCATTTTTGCAGATGTTAGTATTAAGAGCAAAAGGATAAGGATAACCTTGCTTGTTTTCGGCGCTGTACTGCTGGTAGGAATGTTTGCTGTCCCGATGCTGCATCTTTGCGGATTCGCAGTGCCGATGTTTTACCATATATGGGTATTGGGCTCTGATGTCCCCATATCTTTAATGCTGTATCCTATTCCGACTATCCTTATTTACTTGGGGCTTAACAGAGAAGCAAGAGGTCGGAACAAGTGCATCCGGCAATAGAAATTGTGTTGCATTCATCCATAGCATATCGTATAATTGCATTGCGCAATATCAAATAAATAATATGCGAGGATAATATGAGCGTTCAATTCAATAAAAAAAGAAATGAGCTTGTAAATACTTTTATAAACCCCGGCAAGGAATATCGCGGCAAACCATTCTGGTCCTGGAACGGCGAGCTTGAAAAGGATGAGCTTATCAGGCAGGCTAAGACAATGAAAGAAATGGGCTTTGGCGGCTATTTCATGCACGCAAGGTCGGGCCTTATCACGGAATATCTGGGCGACGAGTGGTTTGAGCTGACCAATGCGGTCGCCGATGCCTCCGAAAAGCTAGATATGGAAGCTTGGCTCTACGATGAGGACAGGTGGCCTTCGGGCAGCGCGGGCGGAAAAGCGACTGCAGAAGAAAAATACCGCATGAAGTCCATCGTGATGTACGATATGCCCGCAAAGGATTTTGTTTGGACCGACGATATAGTCTGCGCGTTTTGGGCAAGGGTTGAGGGCAAGAATCTCTTTGAATACAAAAAGATCGAACGCGGCGAGAATATCCCCGAAGAAGAGGGTATTCGTGTTCTCAAATACGTAATTGAGCTTGATCCGCCAAACAACAACTACAACGGCAATACCTACCTTGATACTATGAGCCTTGAGGCTGTGAATCATTTCATCAACCTTACCCATGAAGAATATAAGGCCCGCTGCGGCGATAGGCTTGGCAGGAACATTGAAGGTATCTTTACCGATGAGCCGCACAGAGGTCACGGGCTTGATGATTTCAGCGAGAAAGACGGAGTTTGCCGCTGCTCGATGGCGTGGACGGATGATCTTTTTGACGAGTTCAAAGTCAGATACGGCTATGATGTGGAAGCGATATTGCCCGAGGTGTTCTATTGCTTGAACGGTGAGCGCGTTTCCAAAGCAAGGATAGATTATTTCGATCTTGCGGATAACCTCTTTGTTGAGCGCTTTGCAAAGCCGATATATGAATGGTGCAAAAAGAACAACATGCGCTTTACCGGGCATGTCCTGCATGAAAATTCACTCTCCACCCAGACGGTTACCCACGGCTCGCTCATGCGTTTTTATGAGTTCATGGATGACCCGGGCGTAGACGTGCTTTCTCATTCCGACAAGTATTACTGGATAGTAAAGCAGCTCACCTCCGCTGCGCGCCAGAAGGGCAAAAAATGGCTGCTCAGCGAGCTTTACGGCTGCACGGGCTGGCAGACGAACTTCAGCGATTACAAGGGTATCGGCGACTGGCAGACGTTTTTCGGCATAAATTTAAGGTGTCAGCATCTTTCGTGGTACACCATGGAGGGCGAGGCAAAGAGGGATTATCCCGCAAGCATTTTGCATCAGTCAGCGTGGTATAAGGAATTTGAACGGATAGAGACCTATTTTGCAAGATTCGGTCTTGTTATCTCCGAAGGCGATCCCGTTTGCGATGTGCTGGTTTTCAATCCCATCGAAAGCGCATGGGCGCTGGCGTATGCCGGCTGGAGCGACTGGCTCTATTCCACCGACCCCGATGTTATCGCCCTTGAAAAGCATTACGAGAAGCTCTTTAATATGCTTGCGGGTCACCAGATCGATTTCGATTACGGCGAAGAGCAGATGATGGCGTCCGATTGGGAAGTGGGCAAGGACGAGCGCGGCGCGTTTTTGCGCATCGGGCTCATGAAATACCGCAGCGTGGTAGTATCGGGCGCAGTGACCATGCGCAGCTCTTCTGTAGAGATGTTCAGAGAATTCTTGCTCACAGGCGGCAAAGTCGTGTTCGCAGGCTTCCTGCCGAGCTATGTTGACGGAGTCCGCTGCGATGAACCCGAAAAGCTTTCAAAGATGCAGGGTGCGGTTGTTGTGCCCTTTGACGGCGATAAACTTTTTGAGGCGCTGAAAGAAAATGCTTCATCTCCGGTTATCGTCCGCGGCAAAGACGGCAGGATCGCGGAAAACATATTCTGCCAGCACAGAAGCTGCAAAAAGTCCGATTATTCCTTCAGCGTTATGCTCAATGTTGACAGAGAGAACCGCTATGATTGTGTTGTGGATGTAAGCAATTTTTGCGGCAAGCAAATGCAGCTTTGGGATATGATGACGGGCGAGCGCTTTGATTTGGGCAAAGCCGATAATAGCATTGAGCTTTCCTTTGAACCCGGTCAGGAGAGGGTGCTTGCGTTTACCGATGAATGGGAAGATCTGCCAAACATCGTTACAGCAAAGGAGAAAGATGCTCAAAAGCTTGAAGGCCCTGTAAGATACAACCTTGATGAAGAAAACGTCCTTGTGCTCGATTACGCCAAAAGGCGCTTTAACGGCGGAGAATGGACCGAGGCAAACGAAGTGCTCAAGGTGGACAGAGAGCTGAGATATGAGGTCGGCATAGAGCGCAGAGGCGGCGAGATGCTCCAGCCGTGGTTTGCAAAGCTTTATAAGAACGAGGAATACGGAGATATCGAGCTTTCCTATACCTTCAATGTCGATAAAAAGCCCGAAGGCGAGCTTTTCCTTATCTGCGAGCGTCCTGAAAACGTGACTGTGACGCTGAACGGAAGTGAGCTCAAATACGACAAAGCTGACGGCTTCTGGATCGATATTTGCTTCAAGCGCATAAGAGTACCGTTAGAACTGATCAAAGAGGGCGAAAATGAGGTCATCATTTCAGGCACCTTCAAGCGCACGACCAATATTGAAGCGCTGTATCTTGTGGGCGATTTCGGCGTTGAGATAAAGGGCAAAAAGCCCCATATCTGTGATCTTCCCGATATGATCGGCTTAACTGACCTTAAAGAAAACAAACTGCCATTCTACAGCGGCTACGTGACCTATTATTTTGATGTGCCCAAGCTCAAAGCCGGACAGCGCATAAGAGTAAAGCTTTCCGATCTGCGCGGTTCGCTTGCGCTGGTCCACGGGCGCGGCGGTGATGCTGCGATCATGACTGCACCCTATGCCGCAGATGTTACAGCCAAAGAGGACGGAAAACTTGAGATAACCCTTGTCTGCACAAGGCGCAATACCTTTGGTCCTCTGCACCTTGTAATGGACTATGTCGACGCATACGGCCCGGGTTCCTTTGTGACCTACGGCGAAAACTGGACGGATGACTACGCCCTTGTAGAATGCCGCCTGAGCAGCGATATCACCATAGCATGGCTGGATGAATAAACCCATGAAAGCTATAAAAGCTCCCTTCTGTAAAGAAGGGAGCTTTCTTATTTTGCTTTATACGGGGATCTTATACTGATCTTTTTCGGTAAGACCAAGTTTTTCGATAAGGAAGGGAAGGTGAGTGGGGACAAGGTTCAGGCTCTTTATTTCGTGAGCATCGCTGCTTGCGTAGAAAAGGCAGCCGGCTTCCTTGGCGATACGGTAAAGAAGGAGCATTTCTTCGGGATGCTCGTCATATTCGGTCATAATGCAGCCTATGTTGAGCTCTATGCCCGCGCCGGCTTGGGCATAGGCTTTAAATATCCTCAAAAGCCTTGCTTCGTCCATTTTTGCAACAACATCCGCAGCCTTGCCCTCTACGTACATCAGCCCGCAGGTGAGGTGAGCAATGCCGATCTTATTAAAGGGCAGATCCTGCTCTATAAGCTTTTCGAGCCTGTCTTCCATTAGCCTTGCCATTTTTTCGGGGGAGTCGATCCCATTGGGGCGCACAAGCCCGTTCATGTGCATGTGGTTTGGCGGGATAACTACAAAATCAAACAGATCAAAGTTCTCTTTTTTGAGCGCGGGTACGCAGTTTGCGGGAAGCTCGGTTTCGCAGCCGAAATAGAAAGGCGTTTTGCCTTTTGGCAGGGGAAGGGAGCTTTTGACATGCTCGATATCCTGCGGTCTGTACCAGTTTGAAGGATTCGGTACGGCGCTGTCCCAAAGATGATCGGT
Organism: Clostridiales bacterium; assembly: GCA_015056005.1. Classification (GTDB taxonomy): domain Bacteria; phylum Bacillota; class Clostridia; order Christensenellales; family UBA1750; genus SIG373. The sequence continues at coordinate 26,551 of SVHB01000031.1, read as the reverse complement.
TATGCAAAGCGCGCCGTAATCGTGCTTATCGGCAAATTCAAGCATAACATCTGCGGTGAGCTTTTTATCATGGCAGCATGCGGAAAGATAGGAATGGCAGTGAAGATCGTTGAGTAAAAATCTCATAATATACCTCCAAAAGCTTAATAGCGTCCAAAATCGTGCGCGGCTTGATACATTGCGATCACGTTTTCGACAGGAGAATTGTCCTGTATCGAGTGCGTGGGGGCAAAATGATAGCCGCCGTGTTTCATCATTGTTTCAAGCGTCAAGCGGCAGTATTCTCTGACTTCGTCCGCTGTGCCGTAGGCGAGCGGACCGGCTGTGGAAATACAGCCCCTGAAATTCAGCCTGCCGCCAAATTTTTGAGAAAGATATGCGGGCGACATGTTGACCGCCTCGGGCTGCAGGGTATCTACTCCCTTTATCCCGATCTCAATAAAGTCTTCATAAGCCCAGCTGGAGCTGCCGCAGGTGTGGATGATGGACGGAATATTATATGCTGCGGCAAGGTCTGAGAAGCGCTTGTGTATGGGCTTTAGCCTTTCCCTGTAAAGCTCAAGGCTTATCATCGGGGCGATCTGAGTGCCGAGGTCTTCGCCAAGCCACATAAAGTCGATATGCTCCCTGCATTTGTCAAGCAGTCTTTCCAGCATCTTTAGCTGAAAATCTGCGCGCCTGTGAACAAGGCTCAGCGCCGCTTCGTTTCCAAGGATCAGGTGGCAGAGGATATCCTCCATGCCCATTATCCTGCCGTTTGAATTAATGATGTCGGGTATGCCCGCGGAGCCGATGTACAGAGCGTATTTTCCACCGTATGACTTTGCTTTTTCATATGCGCCGTCATAATCGAAATTATCCGGATCGGGTACGGGAAAGCTCAAAAACGCATCGTCATCAGCATCCTGCAGGGGAAAATCGCAGAAATCCCAGTAATACCCGCTCTTGTGCTCCACCTTGCGCATTATCGCGCCCTCGAGCTGATTCACCTCGCGGTCTTTGGGCACCTTGAAAAGCTCGGGACCTGTGTACTTTGGATTTATCCACCTGTAATCAACGCCGAGCGCTTCCATCAGCTCTTCTCCGGTTTTGGCTCCAAGCTCCCTCATTAGCTTATCGTTTATCCCGGGGTTGGCGTCGTAGCCGATGGTTACCCTGTCGGTCTTTTCATATTGAAAGGTCCTTATGACCCTCTCTTTGGAGCTCATACGCTCCGGGGCTTTGATTATCTTAGCCATGCTCATATTCCTTTGCTGATCATCTGTATACATTTTAATACTTTTTTGTGTAAAAGAAAATATCCGCAGAGGCCTTCTGCGGATATTTTGATCATTTTCTCTTTTTGAATATGCTTGCTCTGAAAAGGATGATGTTCATCACGATGAAGAACGCTGTTACCAGGAGCAGGGTAAGGGGAGGATTGGTGGGCGCAAAGGTCGCAAGCAGCATGATCGGGAAACCGAAAACGATTGCGGGGAAGTTCTGATAGATCATGTTGTCCGCAGCGGGGGTCTTGAACTCCTCGTCTATCTCGCGAAGGAGGATGGTGCCCGTGCTTGCAGTACCGGTTAGCATGCCGTACATCATGAGGAACTGCTCGTTTTCATAAGCGGGGAAGAGCTTTTTGGCAACAAAGCTGTTGTAGATGTATGTAGAAGCCAAACCTACAACGCCCATTATGAGTATGACCACCCAGTAGTTTTCAAGCACGCTCAGCCTGATAGCGGCGATACCGGCAACGACCATGATGTCAAAGCAGGTGTTGCTTATTCTGGTCAGCAGGAAATTGTTGGTGTAGCGCCTGTGGATGATGTTCTTCTTGTTAAGGAAATCGATGATAGCCTTGATAGCGGTGGCGATGAGCACGCCGATCAGGAAGTTGAAGCCGTATATTACGGAACGGAAACCGGGAACGAGCGAGCTTATCACAAACATTGCAATGTTTGTAACAAAATACGCTGCCGCGACGATTGCGATCTGCACGGTGAGCTTATCCATGGAGCCGTTCATCGGGATCTCGTTTGCGTCCTGAACGTCTTCGGAGAGAAGCCTGCCCTCTGCATCCTTTGCCCTTGCAATGAAGCCGCGCTTTTTCATGATGTTCAGATGAATGACGCCGCCGATGCTGGCGCTGAGGAAACCGAGCGCAGCGATGGTAAGACCGAAGCTCTTGCCGCCGACGAAACCGAAATCGTTTTCATAAATGGTGCCGTAATTGAGCGCCTGACCTGTGCCCTGACCGTAGCCGAAGGGGAGCAGAAGACCTGCGGCTGCGAAGAAATCCTTGATGATCATTGCAGCTATGATGGTTATCAGAAGACCCAGAACAGCCTGAAGAAGGTAGGTCGCAACTGTGGTAACGCCGGTGTTGAATATCTCTATTGCGCGCTGCTTGGTGATCTTTCCGCTGTTTGAGCGGAAGGTGGAAGCGATAAAGCCCAGAGCCAGAGCGTGATAGGTGATTATCTCAAGCGCGTTAAAACCATTGCCGCCGAAAAACTCGGTATTAAAAATAGGCTTTGCGGTCGCAAACTCGAAGATAGACGAGACCAAAAGGATAATGGCGCCGCCCAGCACCGAAGTGGGTATGAGCGAAGCCTGTAAAAACGGGATAGTTCTTTTGAGCATGTTTGCAAGCAAAAGGCTCAGAAGCAGCACTGCAAGAACGTTGAACGCTCCCCAAACACTAGAGTCCCAAAAATTTGCCATCAGGATCCCCCTTTGCGATGTTCATATAATGATAAAAAATGTTTACGTATTTGAGTGCGTTGAACCTCTTGCCGCTCTTGAGCTGATAGAGCTTTTCGCCGTGATATACATTGAGCTTGTTCTTGCCTAGCACGGTGACCACGGAGATTTCATCAAAGGGCAGAACGAGGTCGCCGAACACGAATCTGTTGCCGTAAAGCTCGATATCCGCGTTTTCTTTTATAAGATGCTTATTCTGATACAAAATGACCTCGTAAAGATCGGCTTTTTCTTTGTACATGGGAGCATCGTTATAAGCCTTCAGATCAAGCGCGCGAATAAAATCGCTCTGATGGTCGTACCAGCCGGATATGAAGCGGAAGGGGAATCTGAAGCCCACGCCTTCAAGCTCCTTTGTGGGAAGATAGCGGATCTGCTTGCCGCATTTTTTGCATTCGATTATGTCGCCGTGGCTCTCAAAGTTTGAAAGACCGCAGTAAGGACAGACATACATGGCGCGCTCGAGATATTCCGCGTTCTTTTTATGGAAGAATTTTTTATCCGCATAGGATTCATCCACATAAAGCTCGCTTTGAATAAGCTCAAAAAGCTCATCATCGGGAAGCGCTTTGTATTCCTCGGGCTCGATGACCCTCTTTACATAGGCGCGCATGCTGCCCCTTCTGATAACGTCGCTCCACCTTGGGTGCACGCCGTAGCCGTCTTCTATCCTGAAGATCGCAAGCGGGAGCCTTAAAAGACGGACGAGCTTTACTATGGAAGGCTTGAAATATTCGGTCCTGCCGCTGAAGGTTCGGTTACCCTCGGGCGCTACAGCTATGGTGCCGCCTTCTTTTGCGACCCTTGCCGATGTAAGCGTTGCGCGCATATCGGTGGTCTGCTTCTTTATCGGGATGGGAGCGACCACCCATGTGAGCAGCTTGGATATCCAGCCGTTGGAGAAAAGATCCTCGGAAGCGATATAATAGACGGGCGTGTTGAACGCCGCGCCGACCAGAAACTGGTCATAGGCGGTCTGATGGTTCATGATTATCAGATACTGCCTGCCGTTTACGGGGTATTTTTCTATCTTTACGTTATAGGCGAGCTTGAGATAAAGGGCAAAGAAAGGCCTGAGCGAATCAGTTATGATAAAATGACGCTTATGTATCCATTTTTTCTTGTTCTGCATTGAGTTCACTCCGAATTCACATAAGACAAAAAATCTATAATATGATAACAGAAAATGCCCCTTGTGGCAAGATGAAAAGCGCAAAAATTAACAGTTTGTGAATTAAATTGGTACTATATTATGAATTATAACAAGTTTTTTGGGATATTATGTAAATAGAATGTAAATTATGGGTGAGGATATGCCAAGAAAAAACCGCGCCGCATTTGCCGGCAAAAGAGACCGAAATTCTGTTTTTTGTCTTTTTTATACGCGTTTATAGTGATATAATGGCTGTAACAAAATATATGGAGGGGGACTTATGGAATTTTCCGTAAACAGTCCGGTATTGTTCGTGCTGGCGGGCGTTATAATCGCTGCGGTACTTGGACAATCGGTATATTTTCTCGTAAAAGCGTTCAAACGCGGGCTGGAACTTAATATGAGCAAGGAAAAGCTTATGCGCATAATGATAAGCTCTGCCATATTCACCGTTGCGCCTGCGGTTGCCATCATTATCAGTGTTATAACGCTTTCAAAGGATCTGGGGCTTCCCCTGCCTTGGCTAAGGCTGAGCGTGGTAGGTTCGCTCTCATATGAGACCATCGCGGCAGCAAACGCTGAGAGCGCTATGGGGCTCACCTTCGGTCAGGCTGTAAACTTAAATGCGAGCCAGTATGTGACGATAGCCTCGGTCATGACGCTGAGCATAATGGTGGGCATCTGGCTGGTGCCCGTAGTGTGCAAAAAGATGCAGGGCGGCATGATAAACCTTGAAAAGCGCGATAAAAAATGGGCGGATGTGCTTTCAAACTCCATGTTCATAGGTATGATAGCCGCGTTCGTGGGTTATGTGTTCTGCGATGTTTCCACCGTGCTTAAAGGGGATACCTCGGGGCTCATCCCGGTTTGCGTAACGCTCGTATCCGCTGCGGTAATGGCGCTTTCGGGTCTTCTGGTCAACAAGCCCAAGTTCAAATGGGTGAATGATTATGCTTTGCCCGTAAGCCTTATAATCGGCATGGCAAGCGCCATACCGATCACCGCATGGCTTGGATAAGGAGGTGCGATCATGAAAAAAGAAATGAGCTATATTGACAGCATACACAGAAGCGGCAGAATATGGAACCTTTCCGTGATGGTTATTCTGCTTCTTTTCCCGGTTGCGGTTTCACTTATTTTCGGCGCAGTTCCCGATATGCACGGTCTTATCATGGGACTTATCGCCACCGCACCCATGTATTGGGCTGTGGGAGTCATCGAGACCTTCACTTTCATCCCCATGCTTGGTGCGGGCGGCTCATATCTGTCGTTCGTAACTGGAAATATCAGCAATCTGAAGCTCCCCTGCGCCATAAATGCGCTTGAACAGGCGGGAGTAAAGGCAAATTCCGACGAAGGCGAGGTAGTGTCGACCATCGCTATCGCAACTTCGAGCATCGTTACAACGCTCATAATCGTGGTCGGCGTTTTGCTGATCGTTCCTCTGTCTCCGCTGTTGGAATCCCCCGTGCTGGCTCCCGCGTTTGCGCAGATGCTGCCGGCGCTCTTTGGCGGGCTTGGCGTTGTGTTCATTTCCCGCAACTGGAAGATCGCAATTGCTCCCGTTATCTTAATGCTCGTGCTTTTCATCTGCGTTCCCGCGCTTGATTCGGGCACCGTGGGCATTATGGTTCCGGTCAGCGTGCTCTTCACCCTTGCGGTAAGCCGAATCATGTACAAGAAAAAGATGCTCGATTAAGGAGAAAGCTATGTTTGGGTATATAATAATTGCCGCGCTGATCCTGCTTATTTTGGTGATCGCGATCAGGACCGCTGCTTTCAAACCAAAAAAGGAAATACCGCATGAGGAAAAAGAAGCGGTATTTGATAAGGATGCGGCTGTCAGAAATCTTCAGGAGCTCATACGCTTGAGGACGGTTTCCTATTACGATAAGGAAAAGGAAGACGATGCTGAATTCCAAAAGCTGATAGCTATGCTGCCAAGGCTTTATCCCAATGTTTTTGCCAAATGTACGTTTGACCGGCTGCCAGACAGAGCGCTGCTGTTTAAGTGGGAAGGCGAAAAGCATGACGAGCCTTCCGTGATGATGGCGCATTATGACGTAGTTCCGGTTGAGGAAGAAAACTGGGAGAAACCTCCCTTTGAAGGTATTATCGAAAACGGCGTGCTTTGGGGCAGGGGATCGCTCGATACCAAGGTCACCTTTAACGCAGTGCTCTTTGCTGCGGATACCCTCATAAAGAGCGGCTATATTCCAAAGCAGGATATGTATTTTGCCTTCTCGGGCGGCGAAGAGGTAAACGGAAACGGTGCTGTCAATATCGTGAATTGGTTTATCGAAAACGGCATCAAGCCCCAGCTTGTGGTGGACGAAGGCGGCGCTGTGGTCGAAGGAGTGTTCCCGGGCGTAACAAAGCCCTGCGGCCTTATCGGCATTGCCGAAAAAGGCATGATGAACGCGACCTTCTCTGTAAAATCGCAGGGCGGTCATGCATCCGCGCCCAAGCCGCATACTCCCATCGGCGTGCTTTCAAGGGCATGCACAAGGCTTGAAAACAAACCCTTTAAGATGCATTTGACTACGCCCGCTGCGCTTATGTTCGATACCTTGGGCAGACATTCAAACCTTGCGTATCGCATAATATTTGCTAACCTCTGGCTGTTCAAGCCGGTTCTGGATATGCTGGCAAAATCCTCGGGCGGCGAAATGAACGCACTGCTCAGAACGACTGTTGCATTTACCCAGGCCGGCGGCAGCAGCGCGCCCAATGTTATCCCTCCTTCTGCTTTTATGGTTGCAAACATGCGCTTAAACCCCGATGACAGCGTGCAGACTGCCATTGATTACCTCAAAAAGACTGTAAACGACGATACCATAGAGATAAGCGTAAAGAACGAAATGGAACCCAGCCCCGTATCCAAGACCGACTGCGAAGCATGGGAAAAGGTTAAAAACGCAGTTTCCGATACATGGAAGGGCTGCATTGTTTCTCCGTATCTTATGGTGCAGTGCTCCGACAGCCGCCATTACCGCGATCTTTCCGATCATGTGTACAGATTTTCCGCTATGGATCTGACAAGCGAAGAGCGCGCTACCATCCACGGCAACAACGAGCGCATAAGGCTCACCACCTTGCACAAAGCAGTTGAATTCTATCTTAGGTTGATGCAGAGCTGCTGATACGAAAAAAAGCCTCGAATTATTATTCGAGGCTTTATATTTACACTTCATTTTCGGCGATACGGTAGCCTACGCCGGTTTCTGTGAAGATATAGATGGGCTCATATGGATTGGGCTCAATTTTGCGCCTTATTGCCGCCATGTGAACGCGGAGTATCTTGTTGTCCCTGCTGGCAGAAGGTCCCCAAAGCTCTTTGAGGATGGTTTGATATGTGACCACCTGACCCGAGTGCTTGCCGAGCAGGGCGATGATCTTGAACTCGTTGGGCGTAAGGTTTGCATCGTTCCCGTTTAAGTATGCCCTGTGCTTTTTGTAGTCTATGGTAAGATCGCCGACCTCGTATTTCCCGCTGAGAGCTATGCCGTCGTTGTCCGAGGTAGTCCTTGTATGGCGCATCGCGGTTCTGATTCTGGCAAGAAGCTCTATGGTTCCAAAAGGCTTGGTCAGATAATCGTCCGCACCAAGATCAAGCGCTCCTGCCTTGTCCTCTTCGGTCGTACGCGCAGAGATAACGATTATGGGTGTGCGGGACCATTTGCGCACTGAAGCGATGATCTGCTGACCGTCCATATCGGGAAGACCGAGGTCGAGCAAAATGCAGTCGGGGCAGTGTGAAGCTATCATTTCAAGTGCGGTTTTGCCGTCGGGGCACATAATGGCGTTGTAACCGCTTGCTGTAAGGGTGGATTTCAGGAATTTTGCAATGCCCGAATCGTCCTCGGCTATAAGTATTTTTGTGCGAAGCTCACTCATCTGCATCCTCCTTCATAGGCAACCAGAAATATATTCCCGCGCCTCCCTGAGAATTATTATAGGCAAAAATATCGCCGCCGTGCGCGCGGATTATCGATTGGCAGACCGACAAGCCGATGCCCATGCTGCGCCGTCCGTTGCCTGACGATGTTTCGCCGCGGGTAAAATATGCGTCAAATACTTTTTTTAGTTCATCATGCGGTATTCCGGCACCGTTATCTTCAACTGCGAAGACTACCTTTCCCGGTTCCCTTGTAATGATAAGATCGATTTTGTCTGCGGTTTTTCCGTGTATGACCGCATTTTCAAAAAGGTTGAGCAGCACCTGTTCTATAAGTGTCGCGTCGGCTGAAATGAGCATAAGGTCATCGGGCATTTTGACGTTTATGGGGAAATCGCCGTAGTTTTTCCTGAATTTGATTATAGACGTGCTTATAATCTCCTCGATCAGTTCGTCATCCTTTTTAAGCGTCATATTGCCCGAGGATCTTGTTACCGAAAGGATGTTTTCGGTGATCCTTATGAGCCATTTGGCGTCCTTGTTGATCTCTTTTATCAGGTCGCTGCGCTCGTCAGGCGCCATGTTTTCGTTTTCCATCATGACGGAGCTTGCTCCGAGTATAGAGGTCAGGGGAGTCCTGAGATCATGTGATACCGAGCGCAGAAGGTTGCTGCGCATTTTTTCTTTTTCCGCCTCGTATTTGAGCTTTTCCTGATTCTTTATCTGCGTGGTCAGCGTGCTTATGATTATGGATACCAGTATCATCATGGTGAAGGTGAGCGGATATCCGGTAATGGAAAAATTGAACTCAAAAAACGGCTTTGTGAACATGTAGTTCACGCAGATGACCCCGATGGCAGCGGAAACGATGCCAAAAACATAGCCTTCGGTGAATCTTGCAATAACTGCGACCGCGAGAATGAATATGGATACAGCAAAGGGGTTGTTGTCGTCGTTGAGCTTTGAAAGCTGCAGACAGACGAAAACAGCCGCTGCCAGCACGATCGCCATCAATAAAGTGTTTTTTCCTATCTTTTTACTATTCCAATGCTTCATTTCGCCCTCAAAACAATTATTCATACTATTATATCATATTTTTTCAAAATCGTTGGCTGTATATAATTTTTATCAAAAATCTTTGCGGTTTATTAACAAAAAAAGCTGCCCGATCGGGCAGCTTTTAAGCTTATGTTATGCGATTGGTTCAAAATCGGAAGCGCCGTGCTTGCACAGGGGGCAGATGAAATCGTCGGGAAGGGTATCGCCCTCATGGACATAGCCGCAGATTTTGCAGACAAAGCCTTTCTTGCCTTCGGTTTCGGGTCTGGGCTTGACGTTTTCCTGATAATATGCGTAGGTCATGGTGTCCTTGTCGTTTATGACCCTTGCCTCGGAAACGGTGCAGATGAACATGCCGTGAGTGTCAAGGTCAACATACTGCTCAACCTCAAGGGACATAAAGGCGTTTATGTATTTGGTGAGGAAGGGCAGATCGTTGCCGGAGCGGCATACTTCCCAACCGACGAACTTATCCTCGGTCCTGCCGCTCTTGAAGCCGAAGTTCTCAAATACAGAGAAGGGAGCATCGGTGGACAGGCAGTTGATGTTCATCCTGCCTGTCTGGCGGATAATGTGATGAGAGTAATTTGCTTTGTTGATGGCAACCGCGACCCTGTTTGGGGTATTGGTCAGCTGAGTTACGGTGTTCACGATAAGACCGTTATCCCTCTTGCCGTCGTTGGAGGTCACGACATACAGACCGTAGCCGATCTTGAACAGAGCGTTCATATCGTTTTTGTCGGCATCTTCGGATCTTGCGATATAATCGCGGCAAAGCTCATCGGCCATTTTTTCAAGCTGCAGCTTGTTTTCGGCGTTCATCGCAGACTTGATGGTAAGGTTGTTTTCAAGCCAGGTGATATCCTTGCATTTTTCAAGCTTCTGTTTCATGATCTTTGCTGCAAGGGGAGCCCAGCTGCCGTTTTCGATGAGACCTACGGTGCGCTTTCTGAAATTGCGCTCGGTGAGGTGATCGATAAATTCGCGCATGAAGGGGAAAATCTCCGCGTTATAGGTGGTGGTTGCAAGAACGAGCTTGTTATAGCAGAAGGCGTCTGAAACCGCCTGCGCCATATCGCATCTTGCAAGGTCGTGAACGATGACCTTGGGGCAGCCGCGGGCTTTGAGCATATCCGCAAGCTTAAGAACGCCCTTTTTAGTGTTGCCGTATACGGAGGTATAGGCGATCACGATGCCGTCCTTTTCGGCTTCATAGGAAGACCAGGTATTGTAAAGGCTGATATAGTGACCGAGGTTTTCCTTGAGCACGGGACCGTGCAGGGGGCAGATCATGGCTATATCAAGCCCCGATGCCTTTTTAAGCAAAGCCTGTACCTGAGCGCCGTATTTGCCGACTATGCCGATATAATAACGCCTTGCTTCGTCATCCCAGGGCTCGTTTACATCGAGCGCGCCGAATTTGCCGAAGCCGTCTGCGGAGAAGAGCACCTTATCCAAAGAATCGTAGGTCACGATGACCTCGGGCCAGTGCACCATGGGGGCGGTAACGAAGGTCAGGGTATGCCTGCCAAGCTCAAGAGTGCTGCCTTCGCCCACAACTACCTGCCTGCCTTCAAGTTCGATACCGGGGAAGAAGCTTTCCATCATGGTAAAAGCCTTGGCGGAGGAAACAACAGCAGCATCGGGATAAGCTGAGATGAAATTGGCGATATTGGCGGAATGGTCGGGCTCCATATGCTGCACGACCAGGTAATCGGGGGTGCGTCCGCCAAGCGCGTTCTGAATATTATCAAGCCACTCATGGGTGAACCTTGCATCAACGGTATCCATGACCGCGATCTTGTCATCCATGATGACATAGGAGTTATAGCTCATGCCAGAGGGCACAACATACTGACCTTCAAAGAGATCGACCTCATGATCGTTTACGCCTATATATATGATATCGTTGGTTATTTTCACAATAAAACCTCCTTATTGATAACTCGTATCGATTATAATGCATTTAAGGTGTTTTGTAAATAGGTTAAATGCAATAATTTGTTAAATTTTTAACTTTTTTTGAGGAAGTGTCTTGCCCAGCGCAAGATCGTATGTGCGCAGATACTCACGCACATCAAGCCCTCTTTCCATAAGGTAAATAAGGATGTTTGCGCAGGCACGGCTGTCGCTGCCGGCGTTGTGATGATCAAGAGAAAAGCCGAGACAGTCGCAGATATTGTTGAGCCTGTGGCTTTGAAGTAAGGGCAGCCCTGCCTTGCTCATTCTGACAGTACAGGCGTAATCGACCTGCCTTTTCCAATCGATGTTATATGCCTTCAGGCATTTGCACAAAACGCCAACATCAAAGGGTGCGTTATGCGCAATAAGTACACCGCTTCCCATAACGGGCTCGATATATTTCCAGAGCGTGGGGAAATCGGGTTTGCCTTTGACAGATTCTGGAGTGATGCCGGTCAATGTGATATTGAATGGGTCAAAATGGGTCTGAGGATCGACCAAAGTGTACATTGAATCGATGATCCTGCCGTTTTCGACCACATCAATGCCGATCGCGCTCATCCTGTCGCTAAAAGAGTTTGGAGTTTCAACATCAAAAACTATATATCTTTGTGCCATGTGCGTCTCCGAAATATGCTTAATAAATATATTATATCATATTCTGCTTAATAAAGCAAAAGCGGCAGTTTATCTGCCGCTATTTATCTATCAGTGACCGCTGTCTGAGGCTGTCCATTCTATCGTCTAGCTGAGCGGAAAGCTCTGCGCAGTATTTGAGCTCCCGGGCCATTTCATCGGTAAATTCTACGTCCTTTTTATAATGCAGCTGATGTTCAAGGCTTGCCCAGAAATCCATTGCAATGGTGCGCAGCTGTATTTCGACCTTCATCAGCCTCTTTTCATGAGCCAGGAAAATGGGCACCGTGACTATGAGATGAAGACTCCTGTAGCCGTTTTCCTTAGGCTCTTTTATATAATCCTTTTTTCTGATGAGGGTTATGTCATCCTGCTTTAGCAGCGCGTCGGCTATCATGTAAACATCCTCTAAAAAGGAACAGACCACGCGCACACCGGCAACATCGTTCAGGTTTTCTTCAATCGAATTCAGATCAAAGGGAAGCGAACGCCTGTCGAGCTTATCCTTTATGCTGGTCATCCTTTTAAGCCTTGTTTTTATGGAGTTTATGGGGTTTCTGTCGTATCTGAGGGAGAATTCTTCGTTCAGCACGTTGAGCTTGGTCTCTATCTCCATCATCGCACAGCGATAATACGCCATAAGCTTTGAGAACTCATGTATCCTTTGAGCCGAATGCTCAATGATATCTTCTGTAAGAAGGCTTTTCAGCCGCTCTATGCTTTCGCTTTCGTTAATATCGTTTTCGATAAAGGCTCTATCCTCCACGATTTATACCTCTTTTTATATAGATTTGCTGCTCAGATGATCTTCGAGCATTTTGTAAAGCGCTGCGGCTATGGGAACGCCAAGGAGCATACCGAATATTCCGAAAAGACCGCCGCCCACTGTGACCGCGGCAAGCACCCATATCCCCGGGAGCCCAAGAGATGACCCTACGACCTTGGGATAGATAAGGTTGCCTTCGATCTGCTGGAGAACAACAATGAAGATCAGGAATATCAGCGCCTGAACGGGGGATACGGTGAGTATCATGAAAGCGCCGATACCTGCACCGATATACGCGCCCGCAACCGGGATAAGGGCGGTGAAGGCGATGAGCGCGCCTATCATTGCAGCGTAGGGGAGCCTTAAAAGCAGCATGCCTGCCATGCAAAGAACACCTAAAATCACCGCTTCGGTACACTGACCGACTATATATTTGTGAAAGGAGTCGTTAAAAGTCGAAAGTATATAGCAAAGCTTTTCATAATGAGACGGCTTAAAAATGCGGCGCATTATATTGTGGGACTTTTCGTACAGTGCTTCTTTGCCGCTGAGCAGATAAAGCGCAAATATAATGCCCAAAAACGCGGAAGCGAACCCGGACACTGTTGCAGAAAGAACGCCGCCCAGCGCACCCATTACGCCGCCCAGGCCTGTGAGCAGGGCTTTTCCGATGCCGTCAAGCCTGCTCTTCCAATCTATGGTGCTGAGCATATCAAAGGTTTCCTGAGAAATGATGCCGATCCTCTCGAGCCAGCCGATAATGCTTTCTATCGCCTCGGGTATCTCGCTTGCAAGGACCCTAACGCAGGAAGCAAGCTGAGGCAGCACAAGAGCTATGATAAGAGCGATGAGGGCAAGTATCGTTATGATCGATAAAGCAAGGCATACCGGACGTCTGGAACGCAGGACCGCTTTTTTACTGCTTTGCGGAAAATAATGGCGCTCGTAAAAGCTCATGAGTATGTTTATAACATAAGCTATCGCACCGCCTGCTAAAAGGGAGATGAATGCGGAGGTAAGGTTTTTGATAAAACCCGATACTCCGGGCCAGTAATATATGCAAAGATAGAGCGCAAAAAGCGTCACGCCTGCCTTCAGGCAGCTTTTCCAATCAAGCTTCATAAGCATCACCAAATATCGAATGTGTTTATCTTAGTTTACCTTGTTTTTGTGAACCTAATGTAAAACTCAGGTTAGAACCAAATAAAAAAACGGAAAGGCATGCTTTCCGTTTTTTTGGAATTTTGTTAGTCCTTGGAGACTTTTCTCTGGAAGAACTTCACGATCTCTACGATCGGGATGACCAGAGCGCCCAGTACGATGGCGATAACATATTCGTCAAGACCTACGCTGGTAAATTCAAATGCGTTAGCAAGGAAGGGTACTTCGCAGACAAGAGTGGTCGCGATGAAGGAGCCGAACCCCGCAAGATAGAGCATCTTGTTGTTTGTGCCAAGCTTGAAGATGCTGCCCCTCTGGGAGCGCATGTTCAGGCTGTGGAAGATCTCCGCCATGGACATGGTAAGGAACGCCATGGTGGTACCGTGCACGCTGTCGGTCAGCGCCCAGGTGCCGGTCTCAAGGAAATGACCGATGAAATAGGACGCGAGCACGAGCACGGAAACGAGCAGACCCTGATAAACAACGTCGGTGCCCATACCGCCCGAGAAGATGCCGGCCTTTGCGTCTCTGGGCTTTCTCTTCATGATGTTGGGCTCGGCCTTTTCCATACCAAGAGCAAGAGCGGGGAAGCAGTCGGTTACAAGGTTGATCCAGAGCAGATGTACGGGCTTTAAGATGGTAAAGCCCATCAAGGTCGCGGCAAAGATGGAGATGACCTCGCTCATGTTGGAGCCCAGAAGGAACTGGATCGCTTTGCGGATATTGTCGTATATCCTTCTGCCTTCTTCAACAGCACCGACGATTGTTGCAAAGTTATCATCTGCAAGTACCATATCGGCAACGTTCTTGGTAACGTCGGTGCCTGTGATACCCATGCCAACGCCGATATCGGCGGATTTGATGGAGGGAGCATCGTTTACGCCGTCACCGGTCATGGCGGTAACATAGCCCGCGCCGCGCCAGGCGTTGACTATTCTGGTCTTATGCTCGGGCTGAACGCGCGCATAAACGGAGATGTTCCTGAATTCCTTTTCGAATTCCTCGTCGCTCATTTCGCCCAGCTGAGCGCCGGTGATCGCCTTTACGCCGTCTTCAAGTATGCCAAGCTCCTTGGCTATGGCAACTGCGGTATCGACATGGTCGCCGGTGATCATGATGGGACGAACGCCTGCGCTGCGGCATTCGGATATGGCCGCCTTAACCTCGGGACGAACGGGGTCGATCATGCCGCAAAGACCCATGAATACCATGTCGGTCTCGATATCGGCAGGCTCGAAATCCTCGGGCTTCTTGTCCCAGATACGCTGTGCGAGAGCCAGAACGCGCAGCGCGCGGTCTGCCATCGCTTTGTTTGCTGCAAGGATGGATGCGCGGTATGCATCATCCATGGGAAGGACCTTGCCGTTTTTGATGTAATGAGTGCATCTGTCGATGACGACATCGGGAGCGCCCTTGGTGTACTGGATGAAATCGTTTTCGCGGGCGTGAACGGTGGACATCATCTTTCTGTTGGAGTCAAAGGGTGCTTCTGCGCTTCTGGGGAGCTTTGCCTTAAGGTCGGTCTTGGGAAGGCCGATCTTGTTTGCCCAAACTACCAGCGCAGCCTCGGTGGGCTCGCCGGTAACGCTGCCGTCGGCGCTGAGCTCTGCATCGGAGCAAAGAGCCATGCCGGAGGCGATATCGCCTTCGTTGTCGCCGAAGAAGTCGACAACGGTCATCTTATTCTGGGTGAGGGTACCGGTCTTATCTGAGCAGATGATTTGCGCGCAGCCGAGGGTCTCAACAGCGGTGAGCCTGCGTATGATGGCGCTTCTCTTGCTCATGTTGGTAACGCCGATGGAAAGCACGACCGTTACGACAGCCGCAAGACCTTCGGGGATGGCGGCAACAGCGAGGGAGACCGCTACCATGAAGGAATTGAGCACTACTTCAAAATCAAGACCGCCGGCACGGAGGAGCTGCACACCGAATACGATGACGCAGATGCCCAGAACCAGCCAGGTGAGTATTTTGGAGAGCTGGGAAAGCTTGATCTGCAGGGGAGTTTGTCCTTCTTCAGCCTGAGCCAGAGCGCCTGCGATCTTGCCCATTTCGGTATCCATACCGGTTGCGGTAATAACCGCAACGCCGCGGCCGTAAACCACGGTGCTGCCCATGTATACCATGTTCTTTCTATCGCCAAGGGGAACGTCTTTCTGTTCTTCTTTAAGGTTTATGATATCGATGAACTTGGTTACGGGCAGAGATTCGCCGGTGAGGGCAGCTTCTTCAACCTTTAAGGATGCGCTCTGAAGAATGCGTCCGTCAGCGGGAACGGCATCGCCTGCTTCAAGGAGAACTACATCGCCAACTACAAGGTCTTCGGAATGTACGGTCATTACCTGACCGTCACGCATGACCTTGGAGGTGGCTGCGGACATTTCCTGAAGCGCTTCAATGGCCTTTTCGGCCTTGTTTTCCTGATAAACGCCGAGCACAGCATTGATGATAACGACAGCAAGGATGATGATAACATCGGCAAAGCTCTCATTTTCGATCACAGCCAGCACACCGCTTATTGCTGCGGCAGCCAGCAGTATGATGATCATCGGGTCGGTCAGCTGCTCAAGGAATCTGCGGATGAGCGATTTTCCGGGCGCTGCATCCAGCTTGTTTTTGCCGTTTGCCTCCAGCCTTTTTTTAGCCTCGGAGGAAGAAAGACCCTGTTCGTTTGAGCCTATCTCATGCAAAACGGCTTCTTTGTCTTCACAGTAGAATTTCAAAATACACACTCCCTTCAAAATCCATATGCTATTTATAACATATTAAAATAAACCGGTTATGAATATTTCAAGCCCGATGGCGATAAGGATGACGCCGCCGAGGATGGAAGCTTTGCCGGCAAGCTTGGTGCCGAACTTCTTGCCTATCACAAGACCCACAAGGCAGATGAAGAAGGTCACAAACGCGATGATCAGCGCTGAGATAAGCGCCATGAGCCAGCCGTAGGAAGCGATGGTAAAACCGACAGAAAGCGCGTCGATCGATGTTGCAACGCCCTGTACCAGCAAAAGAGCTATGGTCATGCGCTTTTTTTCGCAGTCTTCCTCTTCGCCTTTGATGCCCTCGATCAGCATTTTTCCTCCGATAAAGCCCAGCAATATGAGCGCTATCCAGGGGATGAACTTTTCGCAGGCGGAAAAGCGTTCAACTATAGTATGCACACATATCCAGCCGAGCATAGGCATAAGCGCCTGAAAAAATGCGAAAACGCCTGCGATCAGGCTCATGCGCCCTTTTTTCATGCAAGGGTCGTTCAATCCGTTTGCAAGGGATACGGAAAAAGCATCCATCGCAAGACCTACGCCCAAAAGTGCGCTGTTCAGTAAAAATACGAAGCTGAAATCCATTTATCAAACCTCACAAAATAAAATGCCAAGTATCATTTATTCGATACTTGGCAATATAAGGCTGTAGGATGCGGGCCGAGTATCGGTTATATAAAACACGATCAATATGAGTCTCGCAAATTAAAATAAGCCAGGCATGAGCCAGGGTGTTGGCTTATTACGGTAAACCGTCTGCTACTCCCCCACATAACATAATTAAGTATATTACATTTACCATTTTTTGTCAATCACGCTTTTTTACTTCTTCTATGACCTTTTTATAGGGAGCTATCATGCCTTCGTTCATCATATTGCCCATTTTGCTCTTTATTTTCTTTGAAGATATCAATAGACCGACAAGGTGCATTTTGATGATCGTTCCCACCTGCTTCTGCGGGAAATCATATTGACCGTGAGCTTTGTAGAACTTATGGTCGGCCTTCATCATTCCGCGCATGACGTAGATAAGGTCTCTGAATATCTTCATTCCGCCGACGCCGTAAAAGTTGGAAGGCTGAGTAAGCTTGTTTGAAACTGCGTAATATACGGTCTTTGCAAGCTCATCCACGGTTCTTTCGGGATCAATTTCGTCCGATGCGATCCCCGAGAGGTAATTGCCGCCAACCTGTGCTCTTGCGTTCATTATGGTGCGAAGGTTTTCTTCTTTTGAGAGCGCGCCCGATACGATATAGCCGACCGGCTGTCCCATTGTCACAGTTCTGTGCCCGTTGCAGAACTGTCGGTCGTCGTACATCTTAAACCTTGCGCCCATGGAATGATCCGAAATCGAGTATGCATAGATTATCGCCTGTGCGGTCTGTATTTTTGTTCGCAGAAATTCGTCGAAATTATCCTTATATATGCACTTGCCGTCTGCGGCGCAGCCAAAGCAGCCGAGACAGCCGCCGTCGATCCTTTGCTCGCGTATGTTTATGACCCTGACAGGGTATACACAGCTTTCTATAAAGCGGTCAACCATTTTGGATAAGGAAACATCGTCTTCCTTTATATCGGCAACGATCACTATATCGCCCGGCTTTTTGGTGTTATCGGTGTTTTTTAAGGTGCAGAGCTTAGGGGTAAAGCTTTCCTCTACATTCGGGATATCTTCAAATATTGCGTTTTGCTTTTTCCAGCAAATAAGGTCAAAGAAGGCTGTTAGCTCCTTTTGACCCTTTTCCTTTATAAGGTCTTCCATATCTTGAGAAAGCCCGCCGAGATAGCGCATGCCCATATCAAGGCAGTTGTCCTTAATATATCTATGCGCCGTAACATCGTAAAAATGCTTTGAAGTGGTTATCTGCGCGCAGTATTTGTCCTTGAGAAGCTGTGCATGAGGCTTTATGAGCTCAATGAATCTGTGAAGCTGGGAGGGGGCGATGAAGGTGTATACGGGATAGGAAAAGATTATCATATCCGCTTTTTTGATCTCATCCAACGCTGAGGTTATATCTTTTTCGTATTTTCTTATCTTCTGCCCAACGTCGAGCACAAAAAAGCTGTGCTCTTTATAAAGCTCCTGCAAATAAAGCGAGCTTTGAAGGGTTATGCTGTATTGACCTTTGGGGCTGCCATTTATTACCAGTATGTTCATTATTTGCCTCCGAGAAAATGCTGATCGCAGCTATATTATCCTACAAATGGGAATAAATTTCAATGTTTGGCGTACAATATGGCATGGGACGCAAGGTTCAAAAGGAAAAATGTTCTTAAATTTCCGGAAACACCCTGCGGTTTCCAATCGTTTATAAGGCGAAAAGAACATGTTCAAGACTACTCGGAAAGGACTATTCGACATGAAAAATGCTATCAAACGCCTTTTGGGCATGGCGCTTTCTCTGTGCGTTATGGCAAGCACTTTT
Organism: Clostridiales bacterium; assembly: GCA_015056005.1. GTDB lineage: Bacteria > Bacillota > Clostridia > Christensenellales > UBA1750 > SIG373. The sequence continues at coordinate 7,977 of SVHB01000031.1, read as the reverse complement.
GCCATCCCCACAGCATATGCTCAGGAAAATCAGCAGGGAGAGGGTCAGGGAACACCGCAGGAAAATCAGGTGCAGATTATCACTGATGTAAAGATCAGCGGCGTAGACAGGCCGATCATAGGTGAAGAAATACAGAAATATCTTGAAGGTATCACTGTTGATGAACAAGCAGACTATGAAATCGAAAGCAAATCTCTGAAAAAAGCAGGTTCGGAAGAAGAACCAACAGATACTGCTTTTACCGCAGGAACTGCTTATGATCTGAAGATCGTGCTTGCGCCTAAGGACAGCACAACAGAGTTTCCCGCATCTCTCGATGACATCAATCTGAGCGGAGCAAATAAGATCGCCATGGACAGCGGAAAGCTTACTGCCGGAGCAAACAATTTTAAGGCTGTATATTCCGTGAAGCTCAACCACAATTACGGCGATCCTGCGACTGTTGAAAGCAAGCTTACCGATGCTTCTTACAAGCTCTCGGAAGCTGATCTGACCGTCAGCAGAGACGGCTGGGAGCTTAAAGGCTGGAACACATCTTCTAACGGAAACGGAACCGAGATCACCAAAGATACTGTTTTTGACGGCAGCGTAACCGAGATATTTGCGATCTGGGAAGAAGTAAAGACGATCGATATTGAGATCACCGGCGTTACCGAACCCAAATTTAACGAAGCGCCCACCGTCGAAGGTATTACCATCACAAGCGGCTACAAAGCGGAATATAAATGGCTGATAAAAGACGGCGAGAATTGGAAGGACAACACAGATACCGCTTTTGGGCATGGCGCTCAGTATGCTCTTCAGGCTGTGATCACTCTTGATGAAAATGCGTCAGCGGCTGTTCTTGATACCGATAAGAGCGTTTCAGTAAACGGTACCGAGTACACCGCAACACCTGCAAATAACTCCCTTACCGTGATCCATCCCTTCGGTGTGCTGGCTCACAGCCCTCAGAAGGTAGAAAAGAATGACTCCACCTGCAAGGAATTCGGCAAGGCTGAGCATTGGAAATGCGAATGCGGCGTGCTTTTCTCCGACGAGGAAGGCAAGACCGTTGTTACCGAAGAGCAGCTCAAGATAGAGAAGAAGGAGCATATACCCGAGGAAGAATGGACTGTCGACAAAGAGCCCACCACCTCCTCACAGGGTCACAGGTATAAAAAATGCACCAAATGCGGTGATGTTGTTGCGGAAGAGAACATAGCTTCCCTTATCAGCAATGTGGAATATGAGTTCATCTGCGTTCATGCAGATACCACTACCCACGGCGCATACCCCGCCACCTGCACCTCAAACGGTTATACCGGTAACGTTGCCTGCTCATGGTGCGGTCAGGTGATGAGCATGGGCAAGACCATTCCCGCTATCGGTCATAATTATGTAAACGGCATCTGCAAAAACTGCGGTCATGTTTACGGTAATATAAGCAGCGGCGGCAGCTCAAATTCCGGCAGCACCGGCAGCGGTTCGGGCAATTGGATACCCCAGACCGGAGATGAGAACCAGCCGATTATCTACATTGCGCTCATCATCCTCTCTGTTATGGGCATTGCATCCGCGTGCTTCTTTGGCAAAAAGCGCAGGACATCAAAGAGATAACCTCTCTTGGATAACGATAAACGAAAACGGCATGATTGGAATTTTTTCCGATCATGCTGTTTTTGTATTGTGGGCATATGAAAAAGATAGTATAATATACGTTGAAAAATCAACAAACATGGAAGGTTATCATGGTAGACAGATTTGAACGTTTTTCGTTCGCAATTTCGGAAATATATCGCCACTGGCACAGGATAGCGTCTGAAGAAATGGAAAAATACGGCTTGAAAGGACCTCATGTCGTGTATTTTATCACCATGCTCAGGTTCCCTCAAGGGCTGACGTCGGCGCAGCTGAGCGAGCTTTGCAGCAGGGACAAGGCCGATGTTTCAAGAGCGATGGCGCTTTTTGAAGAAAAGGGCTTTGTTAAAAGATCGGACAGTGACAACCGTTACCGCGCGGTTCTGACCCTGACAAAAGAGGGCAGGGAGGCGGCGCAGAAGCTTTCTCAAAGGGCAAGCCTTGCCGTGGAAAAAGGCGGAGGCGGTATCTCCAAGGAGGAAAGGGAGATATTTTATGCCACGCTTGAAACCATTGCCGTAAATTTAAGGTCGGTGAGCGAGGAAGGACTGCCGAATAAATAAGCCTATTTCTGGCAGCTTGGGCAAAAACAGCTCGATCTGCCGGATATCACGGTTTTTTTCAGAATGCTTCCGCAAACGGGGCAGGGCAGGCCGTCATGCCCGTACACCTTTATATACGGCGTGTTCTTGTATTCCTTGGCGCGAGTTTTTATGTATTCCTCTTTTGTGATGAGGTTCTTTTCCAAAAAGAATCCCAGGACATACCTGATATTATATGCAAGTTTATCATATTCTTTTGCCTGAATATCACAGCAGCGCCTTGAAGGAAGAACACCCGATGCATTAAGCACTTCATCGGAATAGATATTGCCTATCCCCGAAACTACGCTCTGATCCATGAGCGCGGATTTTATGGGCCTTTTGGAAGCTTTGAGCTTTTCAAAAAGGTAATTGCCGCATAAAGCATCGTCAAACGGCTCCGGGCCAAGCTTTTCAATACCTAAAAGGCTGTACCTGCAGCCTTTTTTTATGTACCACATCCTGCCAAGCTTTCTTGTATCGATGAATTTGAAAAAGCTGCCGTTTGAAAGCTTAAAAAGCAAATGCGTATGCTTTTCTTCCTCCTCAAATGGAAGGATCAAAAGCCTTCCCGTCATCTTTAAGTGAACTATGAGCCTGTCGCCGCTTTCAAATATGAACAAAAGATATTTGCCTTTTCTTTGGATATCCGAAAATATCTGTCCGCAAAGAAAAGACGCGATATCCTCGTTTTTTGGATATGCGAAAAGATGAGGGGAAACGGATATGATTTTCTCTATCCGCCTTTTTTGTATATCGGGCAGAAGCACTCTTCTTATGCTTTCGACCTCGGGAAGTTCGGGCATATTATTCACTCCTTCGGAAAGATTATACCGCAAAGGAGCGCTTGTTTCCAGAAAAAAGAAAATAACGGAGCATACTTTCTTAGCAGCAAATTAGCGGCGAATTATGCTATAATGCGCGCGATGCGGTATTGCCGCGATACGAAAGGAGTTCTGTGACCTATGAGCGAAGCATATATTGAAGCCAAGAAAGAGTTTATCAACTGCCTTGTTATGTCTGTTTTCGGATTTGGTATCCCGATCGTTATCGCTTTCAAGGAATGGCTGCCCATCATGAGAGCAGAAAAGCAAAAGGCAAATGCATAAAATATCGCCGCATCGTATGGTGCGGTTTTTTTATTAACAATTTGAGGGGCTTTTGTTTTTATATGTTTTGGTGTATAATATCTTTTTGCAAAGAAGATTTTGGAGTTTTTACATGAACAGGAATATTTTTGCCAAAGAAAACAGAGGACTTATAAAGATCATTATCGCCCTTGCGTGGCCTACAATGCTGGAACAGCTGATGCAGACTGCGGTACAGTATATCGATACAGCAATGGTTGGTTCTCTGGGCACATATGCAACTGCTGCCGTTGGTGCGACCAGCACCGTAAACTGGCTTCTGGGCAGCTCGACCTCTGCGCTTGCGATAGGCTTTTTGTCGTATATAGCAAGGGCATGCGGCGCAAACGACAGGGAAGCGGCAAGAAAATCCGTGTCGCAGGCGGTTCTGACCGTGCTTGTTGCCGGAGCGTTTTTTACCGTTGTTTCTTTGGGCCTCAGCCCCTTTGTTCCCAAGTGGATGCAGGTGGAAGCATCGCTGCAGGCGCTGTCCTCGCAGTATTTCTTTATACTTTATGTGCCCATGATCCCAAGGACAGCAAGCATTATCTTCGGTACGGTGCTCAGAGCTGCGGGTGATACCAAAACGCCCATGAAGATAGGCGTTGTGATGAATGTTATAAATGTTGTGCTGAACTATCTGTTCATCTATCCCACGCATATGACTGCGCTCGGCTTTACTGTACCAGGTCTTGGACTCGGCGTTATCGGCGCTGCCATAGCTAGTGCGATATCCTTCACCGTCGGCGGCATAATGATAACGATCGTGCTTTGGAAGCACCCGATGGTTTCGCCAAAAGGCCAATCCATCAAGCCGGATATGGAAATACTCAGGCCTTGCCTTAAAGTCGCTCTGCCCAACATGCTGCAAAGGTTCGGTACCTCCCTTGGCTATGTTGCCTTTGCTTCCATGATAAACTCGCTTGGCGAGATTTCGACCGCAGCGCATACCATTGCAAACACTGTTGAATCCGCATTCTATATTCCCGGCTTCGGCATGCAGACAGCTGCTGCGACCCTTGCGGGCAACGCACTTGGCGCAGACGACGAAAAGCGTATGCGCGATCTTGCTTCTATGTTCATACCGATAGAAATTATTCTTATGATCTTCTCGGGCGGCGCGCTCTTCGTGCTTGCGCCTTATCTTATGAGGATATTCTCCCAGAGCAGCGAGGTAATAGACCTTGGCGCAACGGTTTTGAGGATGGTAGCGGTGTCCGAGCCCTTCTACGGCTTCTCGATAATAATCGAAGGCATGATGCAGGGCACGGGCAACACAAAGCAGCCCTTTGTTTATAACATTCTGGGCATGTGGGCGGTCAGGATAGTGGGCACTTTCATCTGCACTCAGCTTTTGTCGCTCACCCTGGTTGCTGCCTGGGCGTGCATGATAGCGCATAATCTTCTGATTTTCGTGCTCTATCTCATATCCTATCTTAAAGGAACGTGGAATCCGCTTACAAAGGCAAGATTGGCACAAGAGCGGATCGCGGCATAAACATCTATTGACTTTATTACGCATATGTGCGATAATAATGTGTAACAATTTTGCGGAGGGAACTAACCATGAAACATATCAAGACTATCGTTACCCGCAACCTGTGCGACAGCGCGAAGAACGGCGGCTGCGGCGAATGCCAGACTTCCTGCCAGTCTGCTTGCAAGACCAGCTGCGGTATCGCAAACCAGCAGTGCGAAAAGTCTGCAAAGTAATAGCGGAATATGCAATGATAAAAAGTGCCGCCCGATAAGGCGGCATTTTTTTGCGATCGATTGGGAGAATATATATGATTCATCAGTATAAGCTGGGCGGATATAATATCGTGCTCGATATAGCGTCGGGCAGCGTGCATGCGGTCGACGATGTGGCATACGATATCATTGCCATGTTTGAAAACAATGACCGCGAAAGCGTTATAAAGGCAATTTCAGAAAAATACGCGGGCAGGGATGATGTAAGCTTAGACGACATCAACGAATGCTACGACGATATAACACTGCTCAAAAACGAGAGCAGGCTCTTTCAGGAGGATACCTTCGAGCCCATGGCGGGCGAGCTTAAAGCCAAGACTGCGGGCGTTGTAAAGGCGCTTTGCCTGCATATCGCGCATACCTGCAACCTCAACTGTGAATACTGCTTTGCAAGTCAGGGCAAATATCACGGCGAGAGGGCTGTGATGAGCTTTGAGGTCGGCAAAAGGGCGCTTGATTTCCTTATCGAGAATTCCGGCTCCAGAAGAAACCTCGAGGTGGACTTCTTCGGCGGCGAGCCGCTCATGAATTTTGATGTTGTAAAACAGCTGGTCGAATATGCAAGGAGCATTGAAAAGAAGTTCAACAAGAATTTCAGGTTCACCTTGACCACCAACGGCGTGCTTATCGACGACGATGTAATCGATTTTGCCAACAGGGAAATGAGCAACGTTGTTCTGAGCCTTGACGGCAGAAAAGAGATACACGACCGCTACCGCGTGGACTATGCGGGCAACGGCAGCTGGGAAAAGATCGTTCCCAAGTTCCAAAAGCTTGTTGAAGCAAGGGAAAACAAGAATTATTATATGCGCGGCACATTTACCCATGCCAATCCCGATTTCCTTGAGGATATAAAGACCATGCTCGACCTTGGCTTTACCGAGCTTTCCATGGAGCCGGTCGTATGCAGCGAGGGCGATCCTTCAGAGCTTACAAAAGAAGATCTTCCCATAGTCCTTGAGCAGTACGAAAAGCTGGCTGAGCTGATGATCCAGCGCGATAAAGAGGGCAGACCTTTTACCTTCTATCATTATATGATAGACCTTGCCGGCGGCCCCTGCATCTATAAGAGGATTTCCGGCTGCGGCTCGGGCACCGAGTATATGGCCGTGACCCCCTGGGGCGACCTTTATCCCTGCCATCAGTTCGTTGGCGAGGAAAAATTCAAGCTCGGTGACATCTGGAACGGCGTAAATAACACTCAGATCCAGGACGAGTTCATGAGCTGCAATGTTTATGCAAGGGAAGAATGCAGAGATTGCTGGGCAAAGCTCTATTGCTCCGGCGGCTGCGCGGCAAACGCATATCACGCAACAGGCTCGGTCAAGGGCGTATACAAATACGGCTGCGAGCTCTTTAAGAAGAGGATGGAATGCGCCATCATGGTAGCCGTTGCAAGAAGCTTGGGTTACGAAGAATGATCGATACTCCGATCGTAGATTTTGTTAATAAATACGCTCAAAACGGCGCTCTGAGGCTTCATATGCCCGGGCATAAGGGTGCGGACTTTTTGGGATTTGAGCGCTTTGACATAACCGAGATAGAGGGTGCAGACAGCCTTTATGAGGCTGACGGCATAATCAAGAAAAGCGAGGATAACGCATCTTCTCTTTTCGGATGCCCGACCTTCTATTCCACCGAAGGCTCGTCGCATTGCATAAGGGCGATGCTCAGCCTTGTTAAGATGTTTTCCGGAGAAGAAAGACCGCTCGTGCTGGCGGGAAGAAATGCGCATAAGGTGTTTTTAAGCGCCTGTGCGCTCCTTGATATCGAGGTGGATTGGCTCACGGGCAAAGGTTCATACCTTTCATGTGATATCGATAAGCATGAGCTTGATCTGCGCATCGGCAAAATGACAAAAAAGCCCTCTGCTGTTTATATCACAAGCCCCGATTATCTTGGGAATATTGCGGATATAAAGGCGATAGCGGATGTATGCCACAAACACGGCGCGCTTTTGATAGTCGATAACGCACACGGAGCGTATCTAAGATTCCTTTATGAGTCAAAGCATCCCATTGACCTTGGCGCAGACATGTGCTGCGATTCGGCGCACAAGACCTTGCCGGTATTGACGGGCGGCGCGTATCTGCACATAAGCAGCAAGCTTTCACAGGAATATGTTTTGCAGGCAAAGAACGCGCTTGCTATGTTCGGCTCCACCAGCCCTTCATATATCATCCTTCAGTCGCTGGATATGGCAAACAAATATCTGTCCTCGGATTATGGGCAGGAGCTTGCAAAAACCGCCCAAGACTGCATGGAGCTCAAAGCGGAGCTTGAAGGAAAAGGCTTTGTGCTGACCGGCGATGAAGCCATAAAAATAACCGTGCTTTCCAAGCCTTACGGATACACGGGAAGGGAGCTTGCGGATATGCTGCTTCAAAAAAACATCGTCTGCGAGTTCTCCGACCCTGATCATCTGGTAATGATGATAACCCCGCAAACGGGCAGGGAAGGGATGGAAAAGCTCAAAAATGCGCTGCTTTCGATAGAAAAGAAAGCGCCGATAAGCGTTTCGGCGCCGAGCTTTGCGCTTCCCGAAAGGAAAATGTCGATAAGAAAAGCGGCTTTTTCGGTGAGCGAAACGATAAAAGCTAAGGACAGCATCGGCAGAGTGCTTGCTTCTGCCACGGTGGGCTGCCCTCCCGCAGTGCCTATAGTGGTCTCGGGCGAAGTGATCGACGAAAACGCGGTAAAATGTTTTGAGTATTACGGGATTGATACCTGCACGGTCATAAAAGAATAAAAAATAATTGCGCCGCCTGCATAATGCACTGCCCCAAATTGTGCGGACAGTACAAAAGCCCCCTAGTGGTAAACAATATTAAAATTTAAGCAACATACTGACATCGCTTTTCGAGTGGTGTCAGTTTTGTTTTGAGTTGAATTCTTTG
>SVHB01000030.1 GCA_015056005.1 Clostridiales bacterium | reverse complement strand
CCGAAAGCGCGTTTAAGGTAAGATTAGAGCCTGAATAGGCAAAGGACGCGCTTTCTATCTCTTCCCCGAAGCGGGAGATTATTTCCTGTCGGCTGAGCTCGTCCTCGGGCACGCAGCCGAAAAGGGAGATGCTGCCAAGATAGGAACCGAAGGCGTCTTCTTCAGATACGGTGTTGATCACGGGCTCAGGGAGCAGATGCCCGCTGCCTTCTCTGTAAAGCTCAAAATCTATCACGCTGCCCGACGAGTCCATGTAGGAAAAGCAGATGACCTCCTCGCCGTCTTCGTTTTTATTATATGTCCCCGAAAGGGAGTTTTCGGTATCGGTAAAAGCGCCGCCTGCGCTGTTTAATATGAAGGAATAGGTATCGTCTCTGCCCATGAAAAAAAGCTCCATCAGCAAAACGCCGCCGCTTTCGCTTATATTGGCGTTTGCGGGGTAGAGGTGACCGCCGAACTTTGACGAGCCTTCCCACTCCCCAAGCATCGGATCGGGCGCAGATGAGCAGCCGCAAAGCAGCAAAAGCAATGCGATCATAAGCGCTGTCAGGCGGCGAAGTACCATAAACCAAGCGTTTCCTTTCCGAAAAATTTATATCGTTTATTTATTCGACTATATCCGCAAAAATCCTCTTTTCATAAGTTGATACGGCAATAGTTAACAAAATAACTATTGCAATTCAAATTATATGGGTTTATAGTAGTTACATACAGAATCTATAATAGGGGGGAGACTATTGTCCCAGACACAACCACAGGAACAGAAGCTCACGAGGCTGCCAAGGAACAAGGCAGAGCTCAAAGCGTATTTTGCAAAAGATCCTGTCCCTGCCGACCTTGATTTGAAGGAAGGCCGCAAAGAGATCATGCGAATGGTCATCCCTGCCATGATCGAGCTGGTACTTGCATCCCTTGCAGGTATGGTCGATACCATGATGGTAGGTCAGCTGGGTACCACCGCTATAGCAGCGGTAGGCTTGCACACCCAGCCCAAGTTCATCCTGATGGCGTGCTTTATCGCCCTGAACACCGGCGCGACTGCAATGGTAGCGCGTTTCAAAGGCGCGGGCGAGCATGACATGGCGCAAAAGACCATGCACCAGGCGTATTTCATCACCCTTGTGCTGTCTGTCATAATGGCTATAGTGGGCTTCATCGGCTCTGAGCCTTTAATGAGAATGATGGGCGCTATCGAGGGCGATACCCTTGAGCCCGCCATCAACTACTTCAACATCCAGATGATCGGCTTCCCGGTAATGGCGCTCACCATGGCTGCCACCGCTGCCCTGCGCGGCGTAGGTCAGACCAAGGCGGCAATGATCTACAACATGACCTCCAACGTCGTGAACGTGTTCATGAACTACTGCCTGATCTACGGTAAGTTCGGTTTCCCGGCTCTGGGCGTAGAAGGCGCATCCATCGCAACCGTTATCGGTCAGTTCGTTGCCTTCATCATCTCCACCATCGTCCTCATGCGCGGCAAGTTCTACCTGAAGCTGCAGATCGCCAAGATCTTCCGCTTTGACTTTGACATAATCAAGAGGATACTGAAGATCGGTACCCCCGCCATGATCGAGCAGTTCATCATGCGCGTCGGTATGCTGATCTATGTCCGCGTTGTTTCCTCCCTCGGCACCGACCTTTACGCCACTCACCAGATCTGCATGAACCTTCTGTCCATGTCGTTCATGAACGGTCAGGCGTTCGCCGTTTCCGCGACCTCGCTCGTGGGTCAGTCGCTGGGCAGAAAGAGAGTCGACCACGCCAAGGTATATACCGCCGAGATCAGAAAGATGGGCATGATGTTCTCGCTGTGCATCGGCGTTATCCTGTTCGTGTTCGGCAAGCCGCTTGTTGGTCTTTATACTGATGTGCCCATGGTCATCGAGACCGGCGCTGTCCTGCTCATGATCGTTGCAGTAATGCAGCCCATGCAGGGTTCCACCTTCATCCTCTCCGGTGCCCTCAGAGGCGCAGGCGATACCAAGTCTACCGCTATGATCACCCTCATCGGTATGCTCATCGTCCGCCCCATCCTCGGCTACCTGCTCGTTTATCCCTTCGGTCTGGGTATCTACGGCGCCTGGATCGCCCTGGCTACCGACCAGCTCATGCGCTCCGTCTTCTCCTTCTACCGCTACAAGCTCGGCAAGTGGCAGTATATTAAGGTGTAAGGGGGAGGACGATTCTTGGAAGAAGGCTTCGCCTTCTCCCAAACCCTCATCCACCAGAGGATTGCATCCTCTGGACTCCGCGGCTTTTGGTCGAGTAATTTAATACGTTAGCTTACGCGTGACCCGTAAAGTATGGGTCACGCGTGATTTATTTTGCGGAGGGTTATGCGATGGGGTGGGATTCGCGGTATGCGGAAGAAGGTTATAGAGGGGCAGCCAATGCAGGCGGGGGAGATTGCGCCTTTGGCGCAGCGATATACGCTTCGCGTGCGATATTCACCTTCAGTGAGCGATATTGCGCCTTATGGCGCAGCGATATGTGCGCGGGCGTGGGTCTGCGGCTTGTTGTAAGTAACTAAATATCCGAACGATCATATTTTCGCTGTCGTCTGTTTCCGCGCACGCGGATACTTCGACCCTGCTTGAATTTGCTCTCGCAAAACAGAAACGGGCGATTGAGTGTCCAAATCTCTATCGCATAACTTTCCTGAAAATAAATCACGCGTTGACCATACTTGACGGGCAACGCGTAAGCAAATGTATTCAACTACTCAAACAAAAAGCCGCGGGATCCAAGGGATGCAATCCCTTGGTCAGAGAGCTCGAGAGGGTGAAACCCTCTCGAACGTAACCCCCCCTAAACCTGAGGGGGGACGCACTCGATGAGTTCGAGGGAGGAATTGGATTTTACGGTGCACTTATCCTTGATAGCTGCGGGGAGGAAGAAATACTCGCCTTTTTTGAGGGGAGCTGAGAAGCCGTCGTCCATTACGATCTCGCCTTCGCCGTCGGTGACGACATAGGTTGCGGGGGCAGAGAGGGTTGAGACGCCTGCGCCGGGTTTTACGGTATGGCGAAGGACGGAGAAGCAGTCGGTGTTATCGGGGCCGATGAGCAGCTCGGTGACGGTGCCGTCGTTTTCGTGGATGACCTTGGGGTGCATGGTGGCGATATCGACTGCCTTCTGTCCGCACATATCGAAATCGAAGCACTGGAGCGCGAGCTCTTTTTCAAGGCCGATGTATTTTTCCTGCTCGGAGAGGTGATAATCGCCGCACCAGGGCTCTGGCTGGATGGTGAAATCGGTGGGTTCCTGGGTCTCGAGGATGAGGCAGCCCGCGCCGATGGCGTGAACGGTCTTTGCGGGGATGAGGAAGCAATCGCCCTTTTTAACAGGGATGGGCATGATGTAGCGTTCCATCATGTCGCGCTCGGTCTCGCTTTCCTCGATCGCTTTTAAGAATTCCTCGTAAGTTACGCCTTCCTTGAACCCGAAATAGATCTTAGCGTTCTCTCTGGTGTCAACGATCAGCCAGCTTTCGGTCTTGCCGTAGGGAGAATTGAAGTATTTCCTGGAAAAATCCTTGGAAGGATGGGTCTGGATGGGCAGACGGATAGCGCTGTCAAGCATCTTGACCAGCACGCCCATGCCGTCCCTGCCTTCGCCAAGCATGGCAAGCTTCTCGTTTTCGATTAGGTCGGTCAGGTATACGTCGGTTCCGCGTACCTTCGATATGCCTTCCTTGTAAGGACGCTCGCCCGGGTTTATCGCCTGTACGTCCGATGCGATCCATTCCTCGGGCAGGTTGTTGTCCTCGGGTAAGTCAGTGCCGAAAAAGTTGTGGAAAAGCTTGCCGCCAAGATATACCCTAAATACCCTGTTCCTCTCAAAAAATATCGGCCTCTTCGTCAGTTCATGCATGTTTATTTCCTCCTTGTAGGTTATGTGCGGGGGGACGGTGATGGGGGAGACGTTTTTTGGAAGAAGGCGTTGCCTTCTCCCAAGCCCTCATCCACCAAGGGATTTCATCCCTTGGATTCCTGAGACTTTGGGTTCAGTGTGGTTTTTCGTTGGTGGTCGACGTGTCCGTAAAGTATGGACACGTCGAGATTTATTTTTAGTGAAGTTATGCGATAGAGATTTGGACTCTCAATCGCCCGTTTCTTTTTATGTTAGAGGGTACTCTTTTAAAGGCTCCCTCTTGAGGGAGCTGTCAGCGAAGCTGACTGAAGGAGTTCTCAAAGTAACTAGTCAAAGCCCGCCGAGGCTTGTCCGAGGCGCGTCGGTGGCACGGCGAAGCCGTGACGGAAGGAGTCTTGCAAAAGATATTCATTATTTAATCGCACGTTTCTGTTAGGCGAGAAAAGGATTAACTTTTTACTCCCTCAGTCGCCCTTCGGGCGCCAGCTCCCTCAAGAGGGCGCCTTTAAATACTGCAATCTCACTCATTAGAAATACATAAATCAGGTATGTTGTTGTTCAAGCGTCTGGAACGCCGTTAACAAAACAGCTATTTGGGTATAATCAGACTTTTTTATTACTTTGTCAAAGGGTACTCCTTTAAAGGCTCCCTCTTGAGGGGGCAAAGCGTTTAGAAAACAGTCCGGTGGACTGTTTTTAGCGAAGCCCGCCGAGGCTTGTCCGAGGCGCGTCGCTGTCAGCGAAGCTGACTGAAGGAGTTATAAGTTTGAGCCTTTTTCTTGTCCAAACAGAACACCGATAATTTGAGCGATATGTTTGCTTGCGCAAACGCGATATGCGCCTTGCGGCGCGCGATATGTGCGCGAGACGACTTTTCTTCCGTATCAAACTAACCTGTTCTTCAGCCGTCATAAATTTCACGAACGAGGAATCCGCGCACGCAAAATACTTTGACCCTGTTTGAACAAGCACTCAGCTATCCTCGACGTGGCCACCCTTTACGGCCACGTCGACGCAAAAGCCTAACTTCCCTGATCCCAAAGACGCGGAATCCAAGGGTTGCAAACCCTTGGTGGATGAGGGTTTGGGAGAAGGCGAAGCCTTCTTCCAAGAAAAAACCCGCACTCCCCGTGCCCCTAAACCGCAGCGCCTCTTGCCGCTTCTTCGGCGTGGGGGGAGAGGGAGAAGGGGAGGGAAAATTTTTGGGATATCTCGCGGCAGAGGGCGGGGTTTTTGCGCGCGCCGTTGCCTGAGAGGATGATGCGGGTGTGGGCGGGAGAAGGGATGTAATAAGAGCGCAGCTCATTTGAGATACCGGAAATAACGCCGCGCACCAGCGCGCCTGCTGTGAAGGTCGATTCGGAGATATCGGAAATTGAGCCCAGAAGGGAAGGCTCTGCCCTGCTGCCGGAAAACCGCGTGTCGATGCTGAGCGAAGCGCCCTGATCCAAGGCAAGCGAGTTCATAAGCTCGTATGAGGGAGCAAGATCACTTTCGCCCCTGATCTGAGCGAAAAGCCGAGCAAGCAGCGCGTACGCCCTGCCCGCGCAAAGGGTCGACCCCACGCAGATGAAATCATCGCCGTCCAAGGGGCGTATCTCAAGCCCGAGAGAAGCGCATTTCGGCAAAAGCTTAGGGATGTCGGCAGAGGTGATTTTCCACGAAACCTGCCCTCCCGTGCCGATGTTCACGAGCACGTCGCTGTCGGGAGAAGATACCGAGCCCAAAAAGCTGCATTGATTATCGCCAAGCGCGCAAAATACTTCTGCACCCCTGTAAGAGCCGACCGGCGCGGCGGTTTTGGTCACCTCGGGGAGCATATCGCGGGAAATGTTAAGCGCACGCAGAGCGGCAGCGTCAAAATCAAAGTCCCTGAGGGAATAAAGACCCAGCGAAGCAGCGTTGGAAGCGTGCATTTTGGGCAAAACGCCGGTAAGGCAAGCGCAAAGCGCGTCGCCGATCGTGCAAATAAGGGCAGCGCCCTTTGGGACAAGAGCGTTTTTGAGGTTGTAATAATGAGTCGCAAGCCCGTAGCCCGCGCTCAGGCGGTGGGATGTAAGCGAAAAAATCTCGTCAAGATAGGTGGATGAGCCGTATTTTTCTCCCGCGCGCCCGTCCTGCCAGTTGTAAAGCGGGCTGATCGGGCGCAAGGAAGCATCAAGGTACAAAATGCCGTGCATCTGGCAGGAAATGCCGATCTTGCCGACCTCGTATTTGTCAAGGAAACCGTCGATCAGAGCGGCAGCGGTTTTAAGCATAAACGATGCGTCCTGCATGCGCTCAAAAGAACGGCAGGCGGGCAGTATATCGCCGCTTTTTGCCGTGACGCATTCGAGCTGGTTCAGGTTTTCGTCCAGCACGACCGCGCAGATCGTGGTGGTGCCGATGTCTATGCCGATTTTATGCATTGTGCTGTCCTCTTATCGTTGATAAGAGTATTATAGCCTCTTTTTGCCCATCATTCAACCATTTTTATTTTCGCGCCAAGGCGTGTGAGCTTTTCCCCGATAAGCTCGTAGCCCCTATAGATGTGGTGGGGGTCGTGGATGACGCTCTCTCCAAAAGCGCAAAGCGCCGCGATCACCATTGCCGCGCCGGCTCTTAAATCGGTCGCGTTCACGTTTGCGCCAAAGAGCTTTTGCGTGCCCTCGATTATCGCGGTCCTGTCCTCAACGCGGATGTTCGCGCCCATCCTGCGCAGCTCGGATACGTGCATGAACCTGTTTTCGAATATCGATTCGGTGATGACCGATGTGCCGCGGGCAAGGCAGCACAGCGCCATGAACTGCGCCTGCGCGTCGGTCGGGAAGCCCGGGTAGGACGCGGTGCGGATGTAGATGGGGGAAAGCTCGCTGCTCGCTCTTACCCGTATTCCGTTTGGCGCGTCGATGACCTTTGCGCCGCAGGCGGTGAGCTTGTTAATGACAGAGCGCAGGTGAGCGCTGTTCGCGTTTTTCAAAAACACATCGCCGCCCGTTGCAGCAGCTGCGATCATGTAGGTCGCAGCCTCTATCCTGTCGGCGATGGGCCTGTGGGTCGCGCCGTGGAGCCTGTTTACTCCCGTTATCGTGATCATGTCTGTGCCCGCGCCGCGAATGTCCGCGCCCATTTTTCTAAGCAGCTCGCAAAGGTCGATTATCTCGGGTTCCCTTGCCGCGTTCTCGATCATCGTCTGACCCTCAGATAGGGTCGCGGCAAGCAGTATGTTCTCCGTTGCGCCAACAGAAGGTATGTCAAGATATACCCTTGCGCCGCGAAGTTTTCCCGATGCGATGATGAAGTCCTCGCCCTGCTCGATCTTTGCGCCCATGGAAGCAAAGCCCTTTAAGTGCAGGTCGATGGGGCGCGTGCCGATGGCGCAGCCGCCGGGCAGTGAAAGCTCCGCCCTGCCTTCCCGCGCAAGCAGCGCGCCCATCAAAAGCACGGAAGCGCGCATCCTGTGCGCGTGCTCGTAAGGCACTTTGACGCTGCTTAGCTCGCCCGCCCGAAGCGTCAGGCTCCCGCCCGAAGACTGGGACTGTACGCCCATGCCAAGAAGGATCCGGGTCATCGTGCCCACGTCCAAAAGATCGGGTATGTCCTTGAGTGTTATCGGTTCCTCAGTCAAAAGACATGCCGCCATCTCGGGTAAAACCGCGTTCTTGCTGCGCGAAATCTCCGCTTCCCCAAATAAACGCGTCGGCCCCTCAATTATGATCCTTGCATCCAATTTTCTTCCCCTCGCATTTTATCAACAATTATATGCGTATTTTGCCTTGCCAAAAGCCTGCGTATGCGATGATAAATTTGATTTTTGTGGATATATGTGGTAAGATTGGGGGGATAAGGGGAACGGTTTTTTGGTGAAGGGCTTCACCCTTCCCCAAGCCCCATCCCACCAAGGGATTTCATCCCTTGGATTCCTGAGACTTTGGGATCAGGGAATTTATGCGCCTACTTACGATGAACCCGTAAAGTATGGGTTCATCGTGATCGCACTTGTGAGATGTTATGCTGCGGAGATTTTGACGGCTTATCGCCCGTTTCTGTTTCACGAGAGCAAATTCAAGCCGTATCAAAGTATTTTGCGTGCGCACAAGCCGCATATCGCGTTTGCGAAGCAAATATATCGCTCACCGAAGGTGAATATCTCAGCCGAAGGTTACATCGCTTAAACTTCCGGTGTTCTGTTTGGGCAAGAAAAAGCTCAATCGCGGACACCTCATCAGTCGCCTATCGGCGACAGCTTCCCCTCAAAGGGGAAGCCAAGAAATTTCTGCAGATTAAAAAGTTCAAGGTTTTAAAATTAATATCTTACTTATGTCGTATGAGTGTTCTAAGAATGCTTGCCTTCCCCTCGGAGGGGAAGGTGCCCCGCAGGGGCGGATGAGGTGTCACCGCTTATTATTTCTTCTTGCACAAAAGAACTGACCGCTAAACCATCCCCAAAAACTCTCGGTCTAACCTAAAAACACCGCCAATCTCGATGAAGCCACGCTTTACGGCTTCATCGACCACTAACGAATAACCAATATGAACCCAAAGACTAAGGAATCCAAGGGATGAAATCCCTTGGTGGATGAGGGTTTGGGAGAAGGCGAAGCCTTCTTCCAAGAAAAAAACTACCCAAAAGGAGCCGGAACATGAAGTGCATTGATTTTGACGTAAAGTTTGCGGAATTTACCTCTAAGTGGGTAAAGGAAAACGCGGCGAAGTACAAGACGCCTGATGAAATGGAAGCGGATTTTCCGCAGGTATATGTAAAATGGCTGAACACGCCGATGGACTGGCTGGGCAGGGTGAGCCCGAGCGATTATTTTAACCAGTTTGACGACGCGAAGATGCTGGTCAAATGGCTGAGGGACTATTTCAAGCAGAACGTGTCCGTGCCGGATTTGCTTATGGATAGGATCGCAGCGCTGGGTGAGAGCGCCGAAGCGCCGCTGGTGACCCTTCTTAAAAAGCAGGCAAGGGACGAGGACGAAGCCAAGATGTGCGCTGTGGGCATACTTGACCAGATGGAGAGCGAAGCGGGCTTCCCCGTTTATATTCAGTGGCTCAAAAACAGTGAGGAAAACGACGACCTTGCCGAGCGCGCCGTAACCGCAATGTCCGAAAAAGCTCAGGGCTGGGCGGATCAGCTGACCGAGGCGTATAAAGATGCAAACGAGTTCGGCAAAGCAAGGCTTTTAGACGTTATGGCATATGTCAAGAACGACGAAAGGGTGTACGAGGCGATAAGGGACGCTTTCATCAGCGGCGACAATTACGCGCTGCACGCTTCTTATCTTTTGAAGTACGGCGACGACAGAGCGCTGGAAATGCTCACCCGAGTCATAGACGCGCCCGATATCACATATGTTGAATATATCGAGATAAGGAACGCGATCGAAGGCCTCGGCGGCCTTGTCGAGGGCGAGAGAGACTTCACCGGCGATAAGGACTACGAAGCGCTCCGTCAGATGAAATAGAGAAAAACGCCGGCTGTGGGCCGCAAGAATGCGGGCCCGGCAAAAGCGCATCAAAGATTTGCAACTTATCAAGAGCCATCCTGCAAAAGGATGGCTTTTTGATGCTGTAATACTGCGCTGTGATGAACAAATAACGAAATATTTGTATTAACCCCTTGCATTATGCAAAAAATAGGTATATAATGAGTGCTAATATTCAATCTGTGTATAGATACAGATATAAAGGAGCGATATTATGAACAGGATATATAACTTCGCGGCCGGTCCTGCCACCATGCCCGAGGCGGTGCTGGAGCGTGCAAAGAACGAAATGCTTTGCCATGGTACCGATGGCATGTCCGTCATGGAGATGAGCCATCGCTCCAAGATGTACCTTGCCATCTATGATAAGGCTGTTGCGCTTTTGAAGGAACTTATGGAGATCCCGGATAATTATAAGATCCTTTTCCTGCAGGGCGGCGCTTCCACCCAGTTCGCGTCCATCCCCTTAAACCTCATGACCGTCAACAATAAGGCGGACTATATCGATTCGGGCAACTTTGCCGCAAAGGCTATTTCCGAGGCCAAGAGATACGGCAAGGTAAACGTTGTCGGCTCCACCAAGGATATCGCCTATGCAAGGATCCCCGTGATCGACGAAAGCAAGTTCGACCCCGAAGCCGACTATCTGCATTTTACCACCAACAACACCATCTTCGGCACCCATTTCAATCAGGTGCCCAAGACCAAGGCGCCCCTTGTTACCGATATGTCTTCCTCCATCCTGTCCAGAAGGTATAACGTGAATGATTATGCCCTCATTTATGCAGGCGCGCAGAAGAACCTCGGCCCCGCAGGTCTGACCGTCGTTATTATCAGGGACGATATGCTTGAAAGGACTCCCATGGAGTTCACCCCCACCATGCTCAAATATAAGACCATGGCGGATAACGATTCCATGTATAATACTCCTCCCACCTACGGCATCTATATCGCGATGCTGGTGTTTGAGTGGATAAAGGAGCTGGGCGGCGTGGACGCTATCGAAAAGCTCAACAACGAAAAAGCGGCTCTGCTTTATAATTATCTTGATTCTCAGTCCTATTATACCGCGCCCGTTGAAAAGGATTCCCGTTCCATGATGAACGTCACCTTCGTGACCGGTGACCAGGACCTTGACAAGAAGTTCGTTTCCGAAGCCGCAAAGGCGGGCATCGTGAACATCGCGGGTCACAGGATCGTGGGCGGCATGAGAGCTTCCATCTATAACGCAATGCCTAAGGCAGGCGTTGAAGCGCTCGTAAGCTTCATGGACGACTTCGCAAAGAAGAACCCCAAATAAGGCAATACCGATAAAGGGATAACAGAAAAAGGAAGATAGACCTATGTTTACCATAAAAACCTTAAACGCCATATCCAATGTGATATATGATGTTCTGGACGATAAGTATGCTGTAAGCGCCGACGCCGAAAATTACGACGCGGTCATCGTCCGCTCGGCTTCCATGCACGAAATGGAGCTGCCCGATTCCCTCGTTTCCATCGCAAGAGCGGGCGCGGGCTATAACAACATTCCTGTAGATAAATGCACCGAAAAGGGCATAGTCGTTTATAACACCCCCGGCGCGAACGCAAACGCCGTGGCAGAGCTGGCTCTGGGCCTTATGATCACCGCTTCAAGAAACGTTATGGAAGGCGCAGCCTTTGCGCTCACCTTGAAGGGCAACGGCGATCAGGTCGGCCCCATGGCCGAAAAGGGCAAGAGCAAGTTCGTGGGCGGCGAGCTTCTGGGCAAAAAGCTTGCGGTCATCGGTCTTGGCGCAGTCGGCGGCAAGGTAGCAAACATGGGCGTGAACATGGGCATGAAGGTCACAGGTCACGATCCCTTCCTCTCCGTTGACGCTGCATGGGCGCTTTCCACCGGCGTTAAGAAGGCAGCTTCCATCGCAGAAGCTGTCGAGGGCGCGGATTTCATCTCCTTCCATGTACCGCTGATCAACGACACCCGCGGCTACATCAACGCAGAGATGATGGCAAACATGAAGGACGGCGCGATAATCCTGAACCTTTCAAGGGGCGAGCTTGCAAACAACGAAGACATCATGGCAGCCCTTGATTCCGGTAAGCTCAAGAAATATGTTACCGATTTCTCCTGCGAGGAGCTTCTGGGCTATAAGAACGTGATCTCCCTTCCCCACCTGGGCGCTTCCACCCCCGAGAGCGAGGACAACTGCGCTACCATGGCTGCTGCGCAGACTGCGGCATATCTTGAGACCGGTTCCATCGTCAATTCTGTAAACTTCCCCGCGCTGGAGCTTGCGCCCTGGGAAGGCGTGAGGGTCTGCGTTCTGCATAAGAACGTGCCTGCGATGATCACCAGGATCGCCGGCGCATTCGGCGAGGCTCATATCAACATCGAGCACATGATCAACAAGTCCAAAAAGGACGCTGCATACACCGTGCTTGATATCGACGCGGGCGCCGATGTCGAAAAAGCGGCAAAGGTCGCAGAGGGCATCGAAAGCGTTTACCGTGTGAGGGTCATAAGATAACATGCAGCTTTTGTTTCGTACGCTCTGCTCGGGCTCCGACGGAAACAGCGTGCTTGTATCGGACGGAGACACGCACCTTTTGTTCGACGCGGGGCTTGGCATTCGCGCATTTGAAAACAGCATCAGAGCCTGCGGTATTTCGCCGCAGGCTCTTTCGGGTATTCTGATAACTCACGAGCATTCGGATCACATAAAGGGCGTGGACGCGATCTCCGCCAAATATTCCATACCTGTGTATGCGACAAACGGTACATGGGCGGCGATGGAAAAAAAGATGAACAGAGTGCTGATCAAAAACAGGATACCCTTTGACAGAGCTTCCGATTTTTACATAAACGATTTTAATATCCAGCCTTTCAGGATCCCCCACGATGCTGCCGATCCCTGCGGCTATGAGATCGTGAACAAGGGGAAAAAGATAATAATCGCAACGGATATGGGGTATGCTAACCAAAGGCTGGTAAAGCGCGTGCAGGACGCGGACTTGCTTTATATCGAGAGCAATTACGACCCCGAAATGCTGGAAAACGGTCCCTATCCGCTCATGCTCAGGCAGAGGATCGCGGGGAACAAAGGGCATCTGTCCAATCAGGACTGCGCGCAGGTGATCTCCGCCGCGGTTTTTGAGGGCAGCGTGAGGAACATAATTTTAGGGCACCTGAGCGAGAACAACAACACAAGCGAGCTTGCGCTCTCAGTATCAAGGGATGCTCTGAGCGGGATGGGGCTCAAGGTGGGCAAGGACATTTCCCTTTCGGTTGCCAAAAGGCTCACCCCCTCCGAACCTGTGATACTTGAATAAACCAAACACGCATTTTGCGCCGCTTAAAGCCTATACTTGCAAAAAGGAAGGTTTTTTATGCGGCGTTTTTGTTTTGCTCTTGTTTTTGTTTTACTGTTTTCATTTATCGCCTGCAAAGCAGATCCTGCAGGGGAGCTGCCCGAACCCGGCGAAGGTGAGCTGCCGATAGACGAGCTTTCGGCGGATATTCTGCCTGACCCAAAGTCTTCTTCCGATATAGAGGATATGGGTCTTGCGGTTTTTGGGGTATCGACTGTGAGCGTAAACGAGAAGAACGCTTTTGTTGAGGGCGTGGGAACGGGGTTTTTCGTGGACGAAAGCGGGCTGGCGCTGACGAACCAGCACGTAATTGACGGCGCTGCGAGGGTGAGCGCAGTGATGTACGACGGGAGCAAGCGCCCTGCCAAGGTGCTTTGGCAAAACGAGGCGCTGGACCTTGCGGTGCTCAAGATCGAGGGCGAGGATTTCCCGTATCTTGATATATTTTCTGCCCGTGAGCCTAAGGTGGGCGATAAATGCTTAGCCGTCGGCACGCCGCTTTCGATGCAGTTTCAGCATACGGTCACGGGCGGTATAGTGTCCTCAGTCGGAAGGACTTTGGTGATCCCCGAGCGGGGCGGGTTCAGCTTTTTTCAGGATCTTATTCAGACCGATGCGTCCGTGAACCCGGGGAACTCGGGAGGCCCGCTTCTTAGTGAATCGGGTGAGGTTCTGGGAATAGTGACGCTTAAGATCAGCGAAGCCGAGGGCATCGGGTTCGCCATTCCCATTTCCATCGCGCGCCCGGTGATCCGCTCGTTTCGATTAAACGGCGAGTTCAAAACGCCGTACATCGGTATTTATGCCGTCGATGCGCTTTTGATGCAATATTACGATCCCGCTGCGGATTTTAGGGACGGTCTGCACGTGCTGAGCGTGGAAAAAGGCAGCCCCGCCGAGGTCTCGGGCATCAAAGCCGGTGATATAATCACAAGCGTGGATGATGTCCCCGTGTCTTCCATGCTCGACCTTCGTATGTACCTCTTCTCCCGATCGATCGGCGATACGATCACCCTGCACACCCAAAACGGCGCAGTGGAGGTCGTGGTGGGGGAGTAGGGGGTGTTTTTTTGAGGGAAGGCTTTTTTTGAGGGAAGGCTTTCAGCCTTCCCTCAAACTCCCATCTGACCAAGGGATTGCATCCCTTGGATCCCGCGGCATTTTGATTGAGTAATTTTATACTGTAGCTTACGAGGAACCCGTAAAGTATGGGTTCATCGTGATCGCTTTTGTGAGAGCTTATGCGACAGAGATTTAGGCAGCCAATCGTCCGTTTCTATGTTACAGTAAGTGGTTGCTCTATAAAGGCGCCCTCCCCGAGGGAGCTGTCGGCGAAGCCGACTGAGGGAGTCATGGCAAGTATCTTGCGTGCGCGGATTCTTGGTTCGCAGAATTTATGACGGCTGAAGAACCGGTAAGTTTTTTAAGGCAAAGTCGCCCCCTCGCGCACATATCGCGCGGCGAAGCCGCATATCGCGTTTGCGCAAGCAAACATATCGCTGTTTGGGGAGTGCGTTTTTTTTGGTGAAGGGCTTCACCCTTCCCCAAGCCCCATCTGACCAGAGGATTGCATCCCTTGGATCCCGCGGACTTTGGGGATCAGGGGATATATGCGCCTGCTTACGATGAACCCGTAAAGTATGGGTTCATCGTGATCGCTCTTGTAGAACTTATGCGACAGAGATTTGGACAGTCCATCGCCCGTTTCTGTTTTGCGAGAGCAAATTTAAACCGTGTCAAAGTATCCGCGTGCGCGGATATAAAATAGCGCGAAATTTATGACGGCTGAAGAACCGGTAAGTTTTTTAAGGCAAAGTCGCACTCTCGCGCACATATCGCGCGCCGCAAGGCGCATATCGCTGCCCGAAGGGTAATATCGCTCACGAAGTGACGATCTTGGGGGTACGTTCGAGATGGCTGCGCCCGGAGCTTGCTGCACAAGCAATGATATACGCCTTGCGGCGCATGATGAATGATATATTCCTTCGGAATATGATATATGAGCTTTGCTCATATGATAATTTGTAACTACCCTAAAGCCTAACTACCCTGAAAATAAATCACGCGTTGCCCACACTTTACGGGCAACGCGTAAGCTGCAGTATGAAATTACTGATCCTAAAGTCTCAGGAATCCAAGGGATGAAATCCCTTGGTGGATGAGGGTTTGGGAGAAGGCAACGCCTTCTTCCAAAAAACGTCCCTCCCCCCCTACCACCTGACCGGGAGATCCAGCAGGGAGGCGGAGTCGGAATCGATGTAGAGGGTAAAATTTTCGTGGGTTTTGAGCAGGGTTGCGGGGACGGTATTGGAAAGCTCGCTTTCCAAGGTGAGCTTCACGGCGTTTGCTTTAACGGGGTAGGGGACGCAGGAGACGATGTGCCTGCACTTCATTATCTGGCGGCAGGACATGGAGACCGCCTGCTTGGGAACGTCGTCTAAGGAGGCGAACCAGCCTTCGCCGACCTGCTGTAATTTGCAGGTGTCGTTTAGGTTCACGACGATATAGGGATCATCGGTGTCAAAATCGGCCGGCGGGTCGTTGAAAGCGATGTGGCTGTTTTCACCGATGCCGATAAGCCCCACGTCGATCTCGGCTTCGTTTATGAGACGGGAAAGATGCGCGATGTTTTCCTTTGTTCCGTCAACAAAATGCGCCGCTTTTAAGGGCACAAGGGAAGTGAACTTTTCCTTGAGATATTTGCGGAAGGACGCGGGATGAGTTTCGGGAAGATCGATGTACTCATCCAGATGGAACATCTCCACCTTGGTCCAGTCAACGGGCTGAGTTATGAGGGAAGCTAAGGTGTCAAACTGGGATGCGCCCGTGGAAAGCACGATGCGCGCGCTGCCTTTTTCTGCGATTGCGGAGTTTATGAGGGAAGCGACGAACTTCGCAGCGCTTTTGCCAAGCTCATACCTGTCTTTGCATATCCTGATCTCCATGGTTTTCCTCCTGTTTATTTGGTTTTAACGCCGCGGCAGATGACCGCGGCTATGTTTATGTCATCGTCAAAGATCACGATGTCAGCATCATAGCCGACCTTGAGCGCGCCCTTTTTGGTAAGACCCATCACTCGGGCGGGGGTTGCGGTGATCATCTTTATCGCGTCGGGCATGGAAACACCTGCGTCCTTTACCATCACGCGCACGAGGCGGTCGGCTGTGGCAACGCTGCCCGCGAAAGCCGAGCGGTCGGGGAGCTTGGCAACGCCGTCGTCGATCACGCATTCCATCGCCTCGCCCATCCTTCCAAGATAGGTCACCACGCCGTCGTCAGAGCCTGCGCCGCGCATCGAATCGGTTACAAGGCAGATGTGGTCATAGCCCTTGCCGCGGATGATGATGCGCATGAGATCGACGGGCAGATGCCGCCCGTCTGCGATCATCTCAACATCGATATCATCGTATAAATATGCAGTCTCGATAACGCCGAGCTTGCGGTAGCCGTCCTCGCGCACGATGGAGGACATGGCGCTGTAAAGATGGGTGATGAGTTTGCAGCCGCTTTCATATACAGGGTCGATGTGCTTTTTCTGCGCGTTTGAATGAGCGATGGCGGGCACAACGCCGGCGCTTCTGAGCGACTTGCAGAATTCCACGCTGCCCTCTCTCTCGGGAGCGAAATCCCAGCGGGAAACGATGGAGGAATAATCGGAAAGAATTTTGTTGTAAACCTTGGGGTCGGGGTCGATTATGTAATCCGGGTTCTGCGCGCCCGCCTGAGCAAGGTTGAAATACGGCCCTTCAAGGTGTACGCCAGGGATGGAGGGCAGAGCAAGACCGTTTTCGATCACCTGCTTTGCGTCGGAGAGGAAATCCAGAAGGGTCTGAGTCGAGCAGGCGAGAGAAGTGGGGAAAATCGTGGTCGTGCCGTGCTCCATGTGGAAATTGGCAGCGCCGATGATGGGCTCGATACCTCCGTCCATGAAATCAAAGCCGCCGCCGCCGTGGGTGTGGATGTCGATAAAGCCGGGGGAAACGTATTTTCCGCCCGCGTCGATCAGATCGTTAAAAGGCAGATCGTCCTTTGTAATCGCTAAGATGGAGCCGCCCTCAAAATAAAGCGAATAGCCTTCAAGGACCGAATCGGGCGCGATGATCTTCCCGCCGATGATTTTGGTGACCATATTATGACCTCCTTTTGGGAGTATTTGTTTTTGCTTGTAGATATTTTAACACGGCAAAGCCCCGTCCGCAAGGAGTTTGGCGCATCTGTAATTGACTTTGCGAGCGGTTGTTTATATAATATATATTGAATTATAATGCAAAAGGAGCAGGGTCATATGGATTTCGTTCAGGCGCTTAAAACCAACTCTTTGCTTTTTGACGGCTCTTTCGGAGCCTATATTATGTCCACCGGGATCGAAACGGGCGACTGCATCATGATGCTCAATAAACTGAACCCCGAAGGTCCCGCTTCCGTGCACAGGGCTTATATGAACGCGGGCGCGAACATCGCCACCGCAAATACGTTCATCGGCAGCGCGATCTCGCTCAAAAAGCACGGGATAAGCGAGGAGGAAGCCTACGAGCTCAACAAAAAAGGCGTTGAAATAGCAAAAAAAGAGACAAGCGGCAAATGCTTCGTGGGGCTTGATATGGGCCCTTCGGGCGGTATGCTCATGCCCCTTGGAGAGCACAGCTTTTCTGATATGTATTCTTCCTTTGCGGTGCAGGCAAGGGCGGCGAAGGACGCGGGAGCGGATTTTGTGATAGTAGAGACCATGACCGACCTTGCGGAGGCCAGGATCGCCGCGCTTTGCGCCATGGAAATAACAGGGCTTCCCGTGGTTGTTTCTCTTTCCTTTGAGCATGGGAGGCTGCTCACCGGCGGTACCCCCGCCGCTGCCGCTGCGGTGCTTGAAGCCATCGGCGTGAGCGCGCTTGGCATCAACTGCTCGGGCGGCCCGGACGAAATACTGCCTGCGCTCATAGAGCTCAGGAAAGCCACCAAGCTTCCCATCGTGGTGCAGCCCAACGCGGGCGTGCCCTCGATCGTGGAGGGAAAGACCGTCTTCCCCTTAAACGGCGAGGATATGCTGCCCAAGATGAAAAAGATCGTGGAAGCGGGCGCAAACGCCATCGGCGGCTGCTGCGGCACAAGACCGGAGTTTATAAAGCTGTTCAGGGCTCTGCAGGACAATAGATCGCCCATGGAAGATGCTGCGCTCGAAAAGGACAAAAAGCTCGCCACCGGCAGAGATGTATTTGAGTTTTCGGGTATTGATTCCCTTAAAGAAAAATGCGAGCTCGAGCCCGGCATCGACGGGCTCTACGACGCAGACCCGGATGCGGACTATGCTGTGCTTAATGTGTCGGGCATGGACATGGATGAGGCCGAGGAATATATGCTGGAAGCTCAGCAGCTAATCAAGACCCCCGTTCTGATCGACGGCGATAACGATGAAGTGAGAAGATTTGCCATCAAGGTCTATTGCGGCATCGCTATGACCCACGGCGAAAGCTGCTTCGGCGCCATAAAAGTATAGGTAAAACATGTCAAATATTGCGTTTATCCCCACAACCAAAGAAGAGCTTGGCGGCGCGCAGCCGGATTTTATTCTGGTAAGCGGCGATGCCTATGTTGACCACCCGTCCTTCGGAGCTGCTCTTATCGGAAGGTTTTTGCAGTCAAAGGGCTTTTCCGTTGCGCTCATTTCCCAGCCGGGATGGCAGGACGGCAGCGATTTTGAGAGTCTTGGCATGCCTAAGCTTGCTTTTATGGTGGCTGCGGGCAATATGGATTCGTTGGTCAACCATTATACCAGCGCCAAAAAGCCGAGAAAGCAGGATATGTACAGCCCCGGCGGAAAAGCGGGGCACAGACCCGACAGAGCTACCATCGTTTACTGCAACAAGATAAGACAAGTTTTCCCCGGCGCGCCCATCATAATCGCCGGCATCGAGGCGAGCCTTAGAAGGTTTGCGCATTACGATTACTGGTCCGATAAGGTCAGGCAGTCGATACTTGTTGACTCGGGCGCGGATATGCTCATATACGGCATGGCGGAGCACGCCTCCCTCGAAGTGGGAAAAAGGCTCAGAAACGGGGAAAAGCTTTCGGAAATATCCGGCGTTCCCGGAACCTGCCATATGAAAAGGGAAATGCCGGAAGGTGCGATCGAGATCGCCTCGTTTGACGAGGTGAAAACGGACAAGACCGCCTATGCAAAGGCGTTTTCCACCCAGTACAGGGAGCACGACCCCATAAGGGGCAGGACGCTTGCCCAGAAGCACGGCACGAGGGGATATCTGATCGCGGAAAAGCCGGCGATGCCGCTTTCACGGAGCGAGCTGGACGAGCTTTACAGCCTTGAATACACCTATAAATGGCACTCAAAATACGATAAGGATGGCGGCGTGCCCGCGCTTTCGGAGATAAAGTTCTCCATCACCTACAACCGCGGCTGCTACGGCGAGTGCGCCTTCTGCGCCCTTGCCTTCCATCAGGGGAGGATAGTGCAAAGCAGATCGGTCGGCTCGGTCGTTCAGGAGGCAAAGCGCCTCATGAAGCTGCCCGATTTCAAGGGCTATATCCACGATATCGGCGGCCCCACAGCCAACTTTTCCAAGCCCGCATGCAGGGAGCAGCTAAAGCGCGGCGCGTGCGCGGGCAAAAGATGCCTGTCGCCCGTGCCATGCAAAAATCTGGAAGCCGGTCACACCGATTATGTAAATACCTTAAAAGCGGTCAGGGAGATCCCCGGCATAAAGAAGGTCTTTGTCCGCTCGGGCGTGAGGTTTGATTATGCGCTTTTGGATAAAAACGATAGGTTTATACGAGACTTATGCAAGTACCACGTCAGCGGTCAGCTGCGAGTTGCGCCCGAGCATGTGTCCAAAAATGTTTTGGATCTCATGGGCAAGCCGCCCTGCGAGGTCTTTGACAGGTTCCTGCAGAAGTTTGACGGCATAAACAAAAATCTGGGTCTTGATCAGTACGCCGTGGCGTATTTTATATCGAGCCACCCGGGGTCAAGCCTTTGCGATGCAGTGGAGCTTGCGCTCTACATGAAGAAGAAAAACATCCGCCCCGAGCAGGTGCAGGATTTTTATCCCACCCCGGGAACAAGGGCAACGTGCATGTATTATACGGGCATTGACCCCAATAATATGAAAAAGGTATACGTTGCAAGGGATCCCGAGGAAAAGGCGATGCAGCGCGCGCTTTTGCAGTATACCGTAAAGGAAAACTACGCGCTGGTAAGAAAGGCCTTGAGAAAGATAGACCGCGACGACCTTATCGGCACGCATCCGGGCGCGCTGGTTCCGCCCGAGGGAGCAGTGGCGCGAGGTTATACCCCCTTTGATAAAAACAAAAAATATACCGATAAAAAGGCAAAAACAGACCCTAAGAGCAGACGGGGCGGCAAGGAGGCAAAGAAGGATGGCAATGTATCTCCAAAAAGACGGCATAAAAACTGAGCTTTCATATAAAGAAGGGCAGAACGTGCTCGAGGTGCTCAGGGAGCACGGCATAGAGATCACCGCGCCCTGCGGCGGCGGCGGAAGATGCGGCAAATGCAGGATCATTGCTCAAAACGCGGGCGAGCTTTCCGAGAACGAAAAGGCGATACTTTCAAAAACTGATGTAGAAAACGGCGTGCGCCTTGCCTGCTGTGTTAAGGTCTCAGACGGAATCGTGATCTCCCCCGAGGGCGGTCAGGGTGAGGCAAGGATACTGGTGGACGGCAATTTAGGTCAGCTGAAGCTTGATCCTTCCGTTAGAGTCAGACATCTTTCCATGGAAGCCCCCACCGCGCACGACCAGCGCCCCGACACGCAGAGGGTCTTTGATACCCTTTCTGTAAAAGTACCTTTTTCCAAGATGAACGCACTGCCCAAGGCGCTGCGCGAGGGCGGGTTCGACCTTTATGTTACCGATTTTGCGGGCGAGATGATGGAGCTTTGTAAGGATGAGCCCGAGGCGCTCGGCGCGGCGATCGACATCGGCACCACCACCGTTGCTGCATATTTATACGACCTTAAAAGCGGCGAGAGGATCGGCGTTGGCGCATCTCTCAACGCTCAGCGCACCTTCGGCGCGGATGTAATTACCAGAAGCGACGCTGCTTCCACAGATGAGGGCAAAGCTCAGCTGCCAAAGCTCATCCGCGAGCAGGTGGTTTCGATGGTGAGCGATATCTGCATAAAAAACGGCAAAAGCATAAACAGCGTGCGCCACATCACCATCGTGGGCAATACCATCATGGCGCATCTTTTCCTCGGTCTTCCCACCGAAAACATCACCAAAGCGCCCTTCATCCCCGTAAACTGTGAGGAATTGACCGTTAACGCAAGCGAGCTTTCAATGGGGCTTGAAAACTGCAAGGTGACCGTGCTTCCCTGCGTTGCGGGCTATGTGGGCGCGGACACCGTTGCCGCAGTTATAGCATGCGGCATGGATAAAACGGAAGAGCTCACCCTGCTCATCGATATCGGCACCAACGGCGAGATAGTGCTTGGCAAAAAAGGAAACATGATCTGCTGCTCCGCTGCCGCAGGCCCCGCTTTTGAGGGCGCGCATATCGAATGCGGCATGGGCGGCGTTGAGGGCGCGATATCCAAGGTCTGGCTAAAAGACGGCGAGGTTAAATTCCAAACCATCGGCGATGTTTCTCCCAAGGGCCTTTGCGGCTCCGGCCTTGTTGACGCCTGCGCCCTGCTTATAAGGGAAGGCGTGGTCGACGAAACGGGCTATATGGACGAAGAAAGCGAGCTTATAAGCGAAAACGATGAGGGCGACCCCGTGTTCATGATCGGCGGGGGCGTGTACCTTTCCCAGAAGGATATCCGCCAGATCCAGCTTGCAAAGGGCGCTATAATGGCGGGCGTTATGAGCCTTGTAAAGGAATACGGGTGCGACGTTTCCGATATAAAGCGCATCTGCCTTGCCGGCGGCTTCGGCAATTACATTTCGGTCGACTCCGCCTGCGATATCGGTCTTCTGCCCGCAAAGAAGAGGGATGTTATCGGTCCCGTTGGCAACGCGGCAGGCGCCGGCGCGCTGATAGCGCTCATGGATAAAACGGCGCTTGAGGACGCAAGCAGCGCCGCGCTTTCCATGCGCTATATCGAGCTTTCCACCTATCCCGCGTTCCAGGATCTTTTTGTGGAAAACATGCTTTTTGAGGCGGAAGAGTAAAATAGTTCACATACATTTTATATTTGTGTGCTATTTTTACAGCATCATTTTGTAAGGAAGTCTTTATAGGATGGAGCATTACGGTAAATTCTTTAAGTTCTGCCGAGGAGGGCTCAGGCTCTTCTTCGGCAAAAAGTATAAGCTTGACGGCAAGTTCCCCGAGGGCGCGTGCATTTACATCACCCACCACCGCGACTGGAAGGGGATAATTTACCCCATGTGCTGGCTGCCAATAGATGTTCACGTGTGGGCGCTGGACGCTTTCTGCGACGAAAAAGCCGCCTTTGACCAGATGTACGGCTATACATATACTCAGCGCCTTGGCATGCCAAAGCCGATCGCTTATGTGGCTGCCAAGCTTGCATCCAAGGGCTTTGCGGCGGTTTTGTCCTCCTCGGGCGCGATCCCCGTGTATCGCGGTTCGATGAAGATCAGGGAGACGCTTCAAAAGACGGTCGAGTACATGGAAAAGGGCGAAAATATCGCCATACTTCCCGATGTTGACTATCAGAGCAGCGACGACGAGGTTGGCGAGCTTTACACGGGCTTCTTAAACGTTGACAGGCTCTATTACAAGCGGAACAAGAGCCATGTGCGCTTTGTGCCCATATACGCAGACGAAAAGAAGAAGACCCTTTATGTGGGCGAGCCCTGCGGGTTTTTGGAGGGCGAAAGCTTCAACGACAGCAAGGACAGGGTTATCCTTGAGATACGCAACGGCATAAACGCTCTGGTCAAAAAATCTGAAAATTAAACAAAAAAGCCACAAATAAAAGCACCCGCTCGTTTGTCTTATGTAAAGTATCGTTCTTTACAAAAAAATGAGCGGGTGTTATAATATGTTTGTTATGAGAAATATAAAAGAACGCTTTTTAAGCACAGGAAAAAAGTTAATAGCGGCAGTCCTTATCGCCGCAAATCTTCTGGTTTATGCTCCCGATATGAGCTTTGCTCAGGAGAGCGTGAGCCCTTACAAGGACCTTATCATAAAGATGGATGATACGGGCGACGATGTTATCCTTCTGCAGAACAGGCTTAGGGACCTTGGGTATTACCCCTATAAGATCACGGGGCAGTTCGGTTCGGTCACGCGCACTGCGGTCATCAATTTCCAGAAGGGCAACGATCTTGACGCTGACGGCATAGTCGGCGGCAAAACTGCGGAGATACTTTTTGAAAACAGCGCAAAGCGCATATCTCAAAGCTCCATCCGCATCCCCACGCCCAAGCCCACTCCCACCCCCAAGCCCGTGACCTACGGAAAGCTGATCGAGTGGAACGACGTCAAGAAGATGATATCCCGCGGTTCCAAGTTCAAGCTCAGAGATTTCTACACTGGCATTGAATACTATGTCATCATGGTCGGCGGTCACAAGCACTGCGATTTTGAGCCCGCCACCAAGAACGACACCGCAAAGTTCAAAAAGACCTACGGCGGCAAGTGGTCGTGGGATCGCCGTCCCGTGCTTGCCAGGATCAACGGCAGGTGGTACGCGGGCAGCGTAAACGGCATGCCCCACGGCTATGAGACCATATCTGGCAACGGAATGGAAAACCAGTGCTGCCTGCACTTCCTCAACAGCCGAACCCACGGCACCAACTCCATTTGCTCAAAGCATCAGTACTGCATCAAGGTTGCTGCGGGCAAGAAATAAAACTGTATTGGCGACCCTAATATATATGTAAGATTTTTTACGACACGGAGGAATGAAAAGATGGCCGCTGCCAAGAAAGACGTAAACAAGAAAGCAACCAACAAAGAAGCCGCCCTTGAAATGGCGCTTGCAGGCATTGAAAAAAGCTTTGGCAAGGGCTCTGTTATGAAGCTGGGCGATGCGCCCACTCAGCAGGTCGAGGTCGTGCCCACCGGCTGCCTTGAGCTGGATATCGCTCTGGGCGTGGGCGGCATCCCCAAGGGCAGGATAATCGAGATATACGGACCGGAATCCTCCGGTAAGACCACCATCACGCTGCACATGGTGGCAGAGGTGCAGAAAAGGGGCGGCATCGCTGCGTTCATCGACGCAGAGCACGCTCTTGACCCCATTTACGCCAAAAAGCTCGGCGTTGACATCGACAACCTTTATGTTTCCCAGCCCGATACCGGCGAGCAGGGGCTTGAGATCGCAGAGGCGATGGTTCGTTCCGGCGCTGTTGATATCGTTGTAATCGACTCCGTTGCGGCGCTGACCCCCAAGGCCGAGATCGAGGGCGATATGGGCGATTCTCACGTGGGTCTTCAGGCAAGGCTTATGTCTCAGGCGCTTCGTAAATTGACCGGTATTGTGCACAAGACCGACTGCATCGTCATCTTCACAAACCAGCTGCGCGAGAAGGTCGGCGTTATGTTCGGCAACCCCGAGACCACCACCGGCGGCAAGGCGCTCAAGTTCTACGCCACCATCCGCCTGGATATCCGCCGCGGCGAGCAGATCAAGAACGCCGACGGCGTTATCGGCAACCGCACCAAGATCAAGGTCGTTAAAAACAAGGTCGCTCCGCCCTTCCGCACCGCCGAATTCGACATCCTCTACGGCGAGGGCGTTTCAAGGTCGGGCTCCATCCTTGATATGGCGGTTATGCATAACATCATCCAGAAGTCCGGTTCGTGGTTCGGCTATGAGGGCGAAAGGATCGGTCAGGGACGTGAAAATGCCCGCTCCTTCTTAAAGGATAACCCCGAGATCATGAATGAGATCGAAAATAAGATCCGCGTTAAGCTCAATGCGGGTTCCGTTGAAGCTTTCCCCGATGATGAACCCGATTTCGATGAAGAAGAGATCGAGGAAACCTCCGAGTTCGATTTCGACGACGAAGACGAGGAGATGTAAGGGGAGGGGGACGGTTTTTTGGAAGAAGACGTTGCCTTCTCCCAAAGATTTTTCTTCCTCTGGCAGATGGATTTTGTTCTTTAGTTATTTATGTGGAAGAAGGCGTTGCCTTCTCCCAAGCCCTCATCCACCAAGGGGGGACGTTCGAGAGGTTTCACCTCTCGAGCTCTCTGACCAAGGGATTTCATCCCTTGGATCCCGAGACTTTTGGTTGAGTAATTTAATACGTTAGCTTACGCGTGACCCGGAAACGATGGGTCACGCGTGATTGCTTTTTTAGGAGAGTTAGGCGAAAGAAATTGGGACACTTAAGCGCTTGTTTCTTTTTTGTGTTAGAGGGTGCTCTGTTTAAAGCCTCCCTCCTGAGGGAGGTGGCACGGCAAAGCCGTGACGGAAGGAGTTATAACAAGTAACCAAAACATGCGCAAAGATCATATATCATATTATTTTAGCGATATAACCTTCGGCTGCGATATGCGGCTTGTGCGCGCGATATGTGCGCGAGGGGGCTTTTGCGCCTTATCAAACTAATCAATTCTTCAGCCGTCATAAATTTCGCGAATGTATAATCCGCGCACGCAAAATACTCCGACCCTGTTTGAACAAGCTCTCAGCCATCCTCGACGTGGCCACCCTTTACGGCCACGTCGACGCAAAAGCCCGACTTCTCTGATCCCCACAGCCGCGGAGTCCAGAGGACGCAATCCTCTGGTCAGATGGGGTTTGGGGAAGGGTGAAACCCTTCACCAAAAACCGTTTTCCCTAAGTCGTCACTTCGTGAGCGATATGCGCCTTCGGCGCGCGATATAGCCTTCGGCTGCGATATGTGCGCGAGAGGGCTTTTGTGCCTTATCAAACTAATCAATTCTTCAGCCGTCATAAATTTCGCGAACGAGGAATCCGCGCACGCAAAATACTTGCCATGACTCCCTCAGTCGGCTTCGCCGACAGCTCCCTCAGGGAGGGCGCCTTTATAGAGCAACCACTTACTGTAACATAGAAACGGACGATTGACCGCCCAAATCTCTGTCGCATAAATTCTCACAAAAGCGATCACGATGAACCCATACTTTACGGGTTCATCGTAAGCCAAAGCCTAACTCCCCTGATCCCCAAAGCCGCGGAGTCCAGAGGATGCAATCCTCTGGTCAGATGGGGCTTGGGGAAGGGTGAAACCCTTCACCAAAAACCGTTTCCCCCAAGAACCGTTGCCCAACCGACCCAAAACCCCTTGAAAAAAGTCTATAATCGGTATATAATGAACTGTACAATAGGAGTGTTATGGCATTGGCAAGAAATTTTGAGGGCATATCGGGGGAGATGTTTGAATTTTTCCTGATGATAAGCGCGAACAACAGCAAGAGTTTTTTTGAGGCGCACAGGGAGCAGTACGAAGAGCATGTAAAGAAGCCGCTTTGGCTGCTTGCGGACGACTGCGAGGAGACCTTGCACGGGATAGACGAAAACATTGAGTGCAGGCCGAGCAAATGCGTATCGAGGATCAGGCGCGCCACATTATTTTCCAGGGACAAGACCCCTTACAGGAACTACATGTGGATCGACTGGCGCGACCGCGGCAAGGAAGAACTTTCAGGCGAGCGCACCTTCAGCTTTTTCTTTTCCGTATCGCTTGGCGGGATCATGAGCGGCGCGGGGTATTACGGGCTTGTGCCTCACCAGATGGCAAGGCTGAGGGAAAAGATAGACCTGCAGAGCGAGCGGTTTGAAGAGATCATAAACAACAAAGCGCTTGAAAGGTTTGTGCTTTCCGGGCAGGACTACAAAAAGATCGCCGTCCCCGGGCATTTATCCGAAAAAGCCAAGGCACTATATATAAAGAAAGGTTTTTCCTTTACCGAAAGGCTTAGTATCAGCGAGGAAAACATGACCCAAGAGCTTTGTGACAGGGTGAGGGAAAATATAGAAGCGCTTGCGCCCCTATACGAGTTCATAGAGCTGTAAAAATGTATCAAACCCTTTTATAAAGGTTAATGATAGACGTAAATAATTTTGCGGAGGTATAACAATGCAGAGCAAGACCGACATCCTCTCCATCAATACCATTCGCCTGCTCGCCGCAGAAGGCGTTCAGAAGGCGAAGTCCGGCCATCCCGGCATGCCCATGGGTACCGCTCCCATCGCTTACACCCTTTGGGCAAAGCACATGAAGCACAACCCCACCGACACCAAGTGGGCTGACAGAGACCGTTTCGTCCTCTCCGCAGGTCACGGCTCCATGCTCATCTATTCTCTCCTGCACGTATTCGGCTATGAGATGCCCCTGGACGAGCTCAAGCAGTTCCGTCAGCTCGGCTCCCTCACCCCCGGTCATCCCGAATTCGGTCATGTTCCCGGCGTAGAGACCACCACCGGTCCTCTGGGCATGGGCATCGCAAACGCTGTCGGCTTTGCAATGGCTGAAAAGAGACTGGCTGCAGAGTTCAACAGGGAAGGCTATCCCGTTGTTGACCACTACACCTACGTTCTGCACGGCGACGGCTGCCTCATGGAAGGTATCTCTCACGAAGCATGCTCCCTGGCAGGCACCTTAAAGCTCGGCAAGCTCATCATGTTCTATGATGACAACGACATCTCCATCGAAGGCAGCACCGACATCGCTTTCACCGAAGATGTTGCCAAGCGCTTCCTCGCATACGGCTGGCAGGTCATCAAGGTAGACGACGGCAACAACACCGACGCTATCTCCGCCGCTATCCGCAAGGCCAAGAAGGAGACCGAAAAGCCCTCCATCATCATCTGCAAGACCCAGATCGGCTACGGCTGCCCCGACAAGCAGGGCAAGGCTTCCGCTCACGGCGAACCTCTGGGCGAAGACAACATCGCTGCAACCAAGAAGTTCCTCGACTGGCCCTATGAAGAGCCCTTCTATGTACCCGACGAAGTTAAGGCAATGCGCAAGAAGGTCGTTTCCGCCGGCAAGAAGGCCCAGGGCAAGTGGGAAAAGATGTTCGACGAATATTGCGAGAAGTATCCTGAGCTCGCAAAGAAGTGGAACGAATGGTTCGCTGAAGATGTAGCTTACGATTTCGAGAACGACGAAGAGTTCTGGAAGTTCGGCGCTAAGGGCGCAACCAGAAACACCTCCGGTGAAGTTCTGGCCCGCATCGCTGCCAAGGTCGAAAACCTCATGGGCGGCTCTGCTGACCTTGCTCCCTCCAACAAGACCTACATCAAGGGCCGCGGCGATTTCGGTCCCGACAACTATGCAGGCAACAACTTCCACTTCGGCGTACGTGAATTCGCTATGGGCGCTATTGCCAACGCAATGAGCCTGCACGGCGGTATCCGTCCCTATGTCGGCACCTTCTTCGTATTCTCCGATTACATGAAGCACGCCGTACGTCTCTCCTGCCTGATGGAACAGCCCGTTATCTATGTCTTCACTCACGACTCCATCGGCGTCGGCGAAGACGGCCCCACCCATCAGCCCATCGAGCAGCTGGCTATGCTGCGCTCCATCCCCAACATGACCGTCGTTCGTCCCGCAGACGCAAAGGAAGTTGCCGCAGGTTACCTCTATGCTCTCAAGCATAAGGGCCCCGTTGCCATGATCCTCACCCGTCAGGACCTCGTTCTCCAGGAAAAGAGCGGCGTAGACGCTATGAAGGGCGCTTACATCCTCTCCGATTCCACCAAGGAGACCCCCGACGTTATCATCATCGCTACCGGTTCCGAGGTCGAGCCCTCCATGCAGGCCAAGGCTCTGCTTGCCGAAAAGGGCGTTGACGCACGTGTCGTTTCCATGCCCTCCATGGAGATCTTCGAGCGCCAGAGCGACGAATACAAGGAATCCGTTCTGCCCAAGGCTGTCCGCGCAAGGGTTTGCGTAGAAGCTCTGAGCGAATTCGGCTGGCACAAGTATGCAGGCCTCGACGGTGAGATCATCGCTATGACCACCTTCGGCGCTTCCGCTCCCTATGCCAAGCTCTTCCCCCTCTACGGCTTTACCGCAGAGAATATCGCCGAGAAGGCCCTCAAGGTCGCCGGCAAATAATCAGCCGTTTTTTCAGGCCGTCCGCGTTCAAATTGGACGCGGACGGCTATATTAAAATATATGGATCCCAAATAAATTTTGGAGGCGAACACTATGCTGCTGGCAGTTTCAACCTACAGCTATACCAAAGCCATCAAGGCAGGTAATATTACTTGGACGGATATCCCCGCTCTGGCTAAAAAAGCGGGTTTTGACGGCGTGGATTTTTCTTCCGCTCCCGAAATGTGGCCGTATCTCGATACTATGAAAAAGCAGCTTGCCGATCTGGGCCTTACCGCCTGCCATTATTCCACGGGGCTTGATCTGCTTGCCCCCGATGCAAAAGAGCGCATCGATAATGTAAAAAGAGAGCTCGACAGAGCAAAAGAGCTTGGCGTTCCCGTGTTCAGGCACGACGTAAGCTCCGGCTTCCCCAAGGACTATTCAGGTCCCAGAAGTTACGACGCAGCGCTGCCGATTTTGGCTGAGGGCTGCAAAGAGATCACCGAATATGCAAAAACTCTGGGCATAAAGACCTGCACCGAGAATCATGGACATTTCAGCCAGGATTCCGAAAGAGTGGAAAAGCTGATCTGCACCGTAAACGATGAAAACTTCGGCGCTCTGGTCGATTTCGGCAACTTCATGTGCGCCGACGAAGACCCGCTTTCCGCCGTAGCAAGGATGTCGCAGTATGCTTTCCACGCTCATGCAAAGGATTTCCATTACAAAAAAGCGACCGAAAGGCGTCCCGAGGCCGGTTGGTTTGATACAAGGCGCGGCGACCATATCCGCGGCGCGATCATAGGTCACGGCGTGGTTCCCGTTTTCGAGTGCATTAAACTCATGGATAAAGCGGGCTATAACGGCTACCTCTCCCTTGAGTTCGAGGGCATGGAAGAACCTGTTTATGCGTGCGAGCTTGGCTATGCTCAGCTTAAAAAATATCTGACGGAGCTTGAGATATATGGATAAGAATCTCCCCCTCTTGAACGCAAAAACTGCGGAAGAAAGGCTTGAAAACGCAAAAAAGATCGCCAAGGAGACGGTGTTCCCCAAAAGCGAATTTGACGACGTGAACGGTCATATACATACCACCTATTCCTTCTCCCCCTATTCCCCCACCGCTTCCGTTTATATGGCGAAAATGTCGGGCCTGAGGACCGCGGGCATAATGGACCACGACAGCGTCGGCGGCGCAAAGGAATTTTTGAGCGCGGGCGAGATCTTCGGCCTGCCCCTGACAGTTGGCATGGAATGCAGAGTGTCGGTAAAGGGCACAGCGTTTGAGACCAAAAAGATCAACAACCCCGATCAGGTCGGCTGCGCATATATCACCGTACACGGCCTGCCCCACGACCAGATTGATAAGCTCAACGCCATTTATGCGCCCTACCGTGCTTACAGAAATGAGCGCAATATCGCCATGGTCGAGCGAATCAACGAGCTCTTTGGTAAATACGATATAAAGCTCGATTTTGAAGGCGACGTTCTGCCCCTGTCCGAGTATGCAACCGGCGGCACCGTCACCGAGCGCCATATCTCAAGCGCGCTGGCGGGCAAGCTGATCGACGTATTCGGAAAGGGCGAAAAGCTTATTTCTTTCATTACCGATACCTTGAAGCTCAGCCCCTCCAAAAAGGTGATGGGCTATCTTGCCGATTCCCAAAACGAGCATTATCTTTACGACCTCATCGGCGTGATCAAGTCCGACATAATCGGCGCTTTCTATATCCCCGCCGATAAGGAGCTCATGCATATCACCGATTTTGCCGACATCATGAACTCTTTGGACGCCGTTCCCTGCATCCCCTATCTGGGCGATATCGCGGGCGAATCGGTCACCGGCGATAAAAAAGCGCAGGTGTTTGAGGATGCATTCCTTGACGAATGGGTGGAATACTGCAAGTCCATCGGTTTTAAGGGCATCACCTTTGCGCCTTCGAGGAACACCCTTCCCCAGATCGAGCGTCTGAGAGGTCTGGTAAGGAAATTCGGTCTTATGGAGATCTCGGGCGAGGATATCAATACCTCCCGTCAGTCCTTCGTCTGCACCAAGATGCGCGAGGATGATTTTGAGACCCTCAGGCACAGCGCGTATGCCATCATCGCTCACGAGAGAAGGGCAACTTATAATAAGGCGGATTCCTTCTTCGGCGCAAATACGGCAAGGGAATTCCCCGATTGGGAAAACAGGCTCATCTCCTTTGCGGATATGATAAGAAAATAAAAAATTAAGCGATAACCAAAATATAAACCAAATTTTTATTCCGGGTGATATATATGGATAGGATCACAAGCGGCGCGCAGGCGATAGAATACGTACATTCCTTCTACGGTCTTGGCAAAAAGGAGGGCATGAGCAACGGAAATCAGCTCATGGCCCTTCTTGGCGACCCTATTTCAAGGCTCAAGTGCATCCATGTTGCGGGCACCAACGGCAAAGGCTCCACCTGCTCGTTTTTGGAAAGCGTGCTTAGGACGCAGGGCTATAAGACCGGTCTTTATACCTCTCCCTACCTTCAGGTGTACAACGAGAGGATAAGGATAAACGGCAAGCCCATAGAAGACGATTTTTTGGCAGTCGCTGCCGATAAGGTAAGGATCGCCATTGAGTATATGCACGCAAACGAGCTTGGCAAGCCCACCGAGTTTGAGGTCGGCACTGCCATAGCCTTCACAGCCTTTGATCTGGCGGGCGTGGATTACGCCGTGATCGAAGTAGGTCTGGGCGGCCGCTTGGATCCCACCAATATCATCACCCCCATGCTTTCCGTGATCGCGCATATCGGTCTTGACCATGTGAAGATCTTAGGCGATACCATCGAGCAGATCGCATGGGAAAAAGCCGGTATTATAAAAGAAGGCGTGCCCGTGGTAGCCTATGATCAGGAGCCTTCCGTCATGAAGGTCTTTGAGGATACCGCAAAGGAAAAGCATTCAAAATATATCCCCCTTGATTTTGCAAAGATCGAAAACCTCAAAATGGACGAGCGCGGCGCGTGCTTCGGCTTTGAGGGCTTTGATAATATCAGGATAAACCTCCCCGGCGAGCATCAGGTGCATAATGCAGCAACCGCTGTTAAGGCGCTTCTGGCGGTAAGAGAGCTTGGCGTTGAGATATCGGACGAAAATCTTTTACGGGGCATTCAAAACGCTGTCTGGCCGGGAAGGCTTGAGTGGATGGGCAACATCCTTCTGGACGGCGCCCATAATTCGCAGGGCGTTGCGGCTCTAAAAGCGTATACCGATAAGTACCTCTCAGGCAGGGAAGTTGCTTTGGTCACGGGCGTGCTCAGGGACAAGGACTATCTTGTGATGGCTCCCATGTTTGCCGATATGGCAAAGAAGTTCTTCTTGATCACCCCCGATTCCCATAAGGCGCTTTCCGCCGACGATCTGACAAATGTTTACGAAAATTTGGGCGTAAAGACCGAAATTTGCGATTCCGTCGAAAAAGCGATAGATTTGGCGCTCAAGAGCATTACAAGTGATGGTGTAGTCGTTATCGCCGGATCGCTATATCTTGTGGGTGAAGCCAGAACGATCATAGAAAACAAAATTTCTTGAAAAAAGTTTGAAAAAATCTCAAAAAAGGTATTGACAAACCTTGATGGAAGTGGTATTCTATATGAGCTGGTCGCGAGAACGGTAAAAAATACCGGGCGCTGCCGGAACGGACTTTGAAAACGAAACATTGGAAAAACGAAGTAATTCAAGGATGAAATAAACCTAAGAAATTCTTTGAGGTAATCGAGCCAAGGAAAAAGAAGGAAATTCAGCGCCGGCGAAGAGCGAAAG
>SVHB01000102.1 GCA_015056005.1 Clostridiales bacterium | reverse complement strand
TGTCGGTATTCTCTTGCCATACAAAATCCCCCTATGGTAGTCCCTTTAATTCTACCATAGGGGGTGGTCTTTTTCTATTGTCCGTTTTTACTGGACCTGTGCACTTTTCCGAACGGGTCGTTTTTATGCCTGAGCGGCTTTTTGCTGTAAGCCCTGTTTCTTGAATTTGCGCATGGCGATGAAGTACATGGGAATGAGGAAGCAGTCGGCAAACAGCCATGCAAAGCCGTGACCGTGGCAGGAGCCTGCAAAGCCGATGAGCGGTATCATCACAAGACCTACGATGCTGCGTCCGCACATTTCCAGTACGCCTGCGGTCATGGCGGGAACGCTGTAGCCCATGCCCTGCAGGGTGTTCCTGATGGTGTTTACAAAGCTCAAAAGGAGGTAAAGCGCGCCGTTTATTTTAAGGTAAAGCCCTGCCATATTAAGAACTTCCGCTGTCGTATCGGGGGCAAAGAGCAGGGTCAGCTTTTCGCCGAGGAAAAGCGCGATAAGGTAGATCGGCATGCACAATATCAGCTGAGCGATAAGTATATCGGCAACTCCTTTTTTGATCCTGTCGATCCTGCCTGCGCCAAGGTTCTGACCTGCGTAGCTGGGCATTGCGGTGCCGACGGATTCAAAGGGCAGGATGAGCAGCATGTTTACCTTGGAGGCAACTGTGGTCGCGGTGACCGCTGCCGAGCCAAGAGCGTTTACCGCTCTTTGCAGCACGAGCGCGCCGATGCCGGTGATCGATATCTGAAGCCCCATGGGAATGCCCACTCCGCAGAGCCTGCCCATAAGCTTTTTGTCCGGCAGTATCTCTCCTTTGCTCATGTGAAGTATCGGCACATGCTTATACATTGTGTATACGATAAGCGCGGTGCAGCAGAGCTGGGAAAATATGGTGGCAAGCCCGACCCCGTAGGTACCCATTTTGAACAGGAGCACGAAAATCAGGTCAAACACGATGTTCAGTATCTGAGAAAGTATCATATAAAGAAGGGGAGTGCGGCTGTCACCCAAGGCTCTGAGCACACCGAGCGAAAGATTATAGAGCCCGGTTATGAAAAGACCCCAGAAGAGCATCACGATATACCCCTTCGCGGCGTCAAAAATATCGGCGGGGGTGCTCATAAGGGTAAGTATGGTGTTTACGTTGAGCGCCATTGCCAAAGATAAGACAAGACCGATGATCGCGGTGAGCCAGACCGCGCTGGAAACGCTTTTTCTCATGGCAGAGTAATCGCCCGCGCCGAAAAGCTGGGCTGTGATGACGGCAAAGCCGTTCATCATGCCGATGGTAAAGCCGTTGGTGAAGTTGGTGAGCGAGCCGGTGGAGCCTATCGCTCCCAGCGCACCAACGCCCAGAAAGCGGGAGACGACGATGGAATCGACGAGCGTATACAGCACCTGAAAAAGCATGCCGACGAATATCGGCATGGAAAAATTTACTATGACTTTAAGGGGGCTTCCCTGAGTAAGATCGCGAACCATGCTTGGATCCTTTCCAGAACTTGCTTTGAGGCCGACAAATGCCTACAATAATATATAACTCGATCGCCTGTTTGTCAAGGTGAGTTTTTGCGCATAATATTGACATTTGTATGCAATAAGTTATACAATAGAGAAAACTTTTTGAAAGGTCTGTTCCCATGAAATATATCATCATTATAGGCGATGGCTGTGCCGACCTACCGATAGATGCGCTTGGAGGAAAGACTCCTCTTGAATATGCGAATACTCCCAATATGGACAGGCTTTGCGCTCTGGGCGAAATAGGCAGGGCAAAGACTGTGCCAAACGGCGTTCCCGCGGGAAGCGACACTGCAATCCTGTCCATATTCGGTTATGACCCCAGGAAATATTATACGGGCAGATCGCCGCTTGAGGCTGCGGGCAGCGGTATGGAGCTTTTTGACGGCGAAATATCCTTCCGCACCAATGTTGTTGCGCTTTCCGATGCTCCTGTTTTTGAGGACAAGATCATCTTTTCCCACAGCGGCGGCAATGTTGAGGGCGATGAATCCATCGCTCTTATGGAGGCTCTGCTTGCCGACGAAAAGTTTTCGGAGCTTATGAAGCCGCTTTCCATGCGCTTTAAGCTCAACCCTTCTTTCAGGCATGTTTCCGCGATTTCGGGCATAGATAAGATCGAATATCAGACCCCGCCCCACGATATAGTGAACAGAAGGATAGGAGACTATCTGCCAAATGACGAGGTCTCGCTCATGCTGCGCGCGCTCATGAAAAGGGCGTATGAGGTCATGAACGACCATCCCGTAAATATCAGGCGCAGGGAAAAGGGACTTCTTGCTGCCAACTCGCTTTGGTTCTGGGGCGAGGGCAAGGCGATCACTTTGCCGAATTTTGTGGAGAAGCTGGGCAAGACCTGCAAGGCAATCACCGCAGTTCCTCTCGTTTCCGGCATAGCGGCGCTCGGCGGGCTTTCAAGCGTTGAGGTCGAGGGTGCTACAGGCGATATCGACACCAATTACGAGGGCAAGGCAAAAGCAGCGCTGAAAGTGCTGGAGGAAGGAACCGATATGGTGGTCATCCACATCGAAGCACCTGACGAATGCTCGCATGCAGGCGACATGGAGGGCAAGATAAAGGCGATAGAAAATATAGATAAATATATCGTAGGTCCCGCAGCTCAAGGCGTGAAGGACGATTTAAGGCTGCTATATCTTTCCGACCATCCACTCTTCTTTCCACCCGTACTCACGACGGCGCGCCGGTGCCGTTCTTCATCTATGACAGCCGTGTTTTGCAGGGCTGTGGGAAAACCTTTGGTGAAACGAATGCGGATAAGGGTGTATATATCGAGGAAGGCTCGACCCTGATAGAAAGGCTGCTTGAAAAGTAAAGGAGTATAAATATGCCTGTTGCCGTAAGGTTATGCGATAATTATGAAAGCGAAAATGTGGCAAAAGCGCTGGACAAAGCTCTTTTGGCGCTGGGCGGGATCGAAAAATATATAAAGCCCGGCATGAAGGTGCTGATAAAGCCAAACCTTCTTATGCCGGCATCGCCCGATAAATGCACCACCACCCATCCCGAGATCACCCGAGCCGCGATAAAAGCGGTAAAGCGCGCCGGTGCGGAGCCCTTCCTGGGGGAATGCCCCGGAGGTACCATGACACCTGCTTATCTTAAGGCGACCTACCGTGCCTGCGGGCTTTATAAGGTCGCTGAGGAGGAAGACTGCCGGATCAGGTTCGATTTTGATGAGATCACCCTTGATAAAAAGGATGCGGTTTTGGAAAAGCGCCCAAAGGCAGCCTCCTTCCTGCTTGAAGCCGACGCGGTCATATCGCTTTGCAAGCTCAAGACTCACGGCTATATGGCTTATACCGGCGCTGTCAAAAATATGTTCGGCATAGTCCCCGGCATCATCAAGGCGCAGTATCACCTAAAATATCAGGATGTTTCCGATTTTGCCGAGCTGCTGGTCGATCTTTATGACATAAAAAAGCCTGTGCTTGGAATTATGGATGCGATATACGGCATGGAGGGCGACGGTCCTTCCGGCGGAAAGCCCAGAAAGGTGGGCGCGGTGATCGTATCCGATAACTGTATGGAGCTTGACTATGCGGCATCGTCCATGATAGGTCTTGACCCTATGGAAGTACTCACCATCAAAAAGGGTGCGCAAAGAGGCTTTTTTGATCCCAAAAACGTAATCGTTGACGCCGACTGGGATACACCCATCTGCATAAAGGATTTTGCAAAGCCCTCGCATATGCAAAGATCGATGTTCCCTCTTATCGGGAATACGAGGATAGGCAGGTTCATAGAGCGAAAGTTCCTGCGCTCCTACCCAAAGTTTGACCCAAGCATCTGCGTAAAATGCGGCGTCTGCATGAACAACTGCCCGCCCCAAGCGCTGACCATGGGCGAAAAGGCGCCAAAGCTCGATAAA
This sequence comes from Clostridiales bacterium, assembly GCA_015056005.1. Taxonomy (GTDB): domain Bacteria; phylum Bacillota; class Clostridia; order Christensenellales; family UBA1750; genus SIG373. The sequence goes on along the minus strand of SVHB01000102.1, from coordinate 338 downwards.
AACAAATGCATCTCCTGCTTCTGCTGCCATGAGCTCTGCCCAAAGAAAGCAATAACGATCAAATGAACAAAATAACCGCGCATACAATGGCGGGGGGTCATAAAACAGTTGCACTCCCGGCAGGATTATCTGTCGGGAGTGTTCTTGTATATATTACAGCTATGTGATAGAATCAACTATACAATTAAACAAACTTGATTTGGACGAACAGAACGAAACAACCACCGAAGGTATCTTCAGTGGTTGTTTTTTTGATTTTCAACTAAATATATGTTATCAAGAGCCGTAGCAATAATGGTAGTCAAATATCCAGCGACTTTTTCTCTGTCGTGTTTATC
>SVHB01000029.1 GCA_015056005.1 Clostridiales bacterium | reverse complement strand
TATTTTCACAATCTGTGGAGATGGCTGCGCAGGAGGCTCCGGTATATGAATTCTCAGCATGACCGAACTTGGGCGCAGTACCTTTTTCAGGCGTAAGCGAAGGACCGCCTGCGATCTCCCAACCTTCGCCGAATACGCTTACTTCCGCAGCGCTTTGAGCCGGACCCATAAGAACTGCCAGAGCATCACCGTTTCTAAACTTGTTCTGAACGATGGTTTTATCGACAGAGGGCATTTCCGGGTCGATCAGGCCTTCCAAATACAGTTTATTGAGCCATGAAACAAATTCCTCATAAGCGGGTTCGCATTCGCCGAAACGAACCTTGCCGTCTTCGACATAGAAGCCGGATTTGATGCCGAAGCCCGACTGAAGAGCGGTGCCGTAGCCCTGTTCGCCCGTAAACAGATAGCGGTATTCAAAAGTCAGTCCGCAGCCCTCGCCGTTTTGCTTGAACACCCTCAAAATATTCTCCAGCTCGCCCGGAGTTTCGGGCACCTCAAGATCAAACTCATTAAGCTTATCTTTTCTGTAAGCCAAGCCGTAAGAGGACTGTCCGCCCGAAGAGCGAAGGAAGGGGAAAACATAATATGTGCCGTCATCCGTTGCCGTATCCTTTGCCCACTTCTCGTTTTCCTCGAGCACCTTGGTAAGGTTCGGGGCATACATGGAGTATATCTCGTTGAGCCTGAGGATTATATTATGCTTGATCGCGTCCTCGGGCCCGTCTGAATAGGCAAACCAATTATTGAGGAAAATATCGGGCAGATCACCTGATGCGATCAGGGTATAGATCGCATCGTTGTTTCCGCCGCCCTGACCCGAAGAGCCGATGCGCTCCAAGGTAACGCCGGTCTTTTCGGCAATGATATCCCAGATATAGTATTCAAGAGCCCAGGCAGGTATCGTGCTGCGATCGACCGGGTCAAGATTGATGCTCAAAGTGACCGGCTCCATTGGGTATTCAAAAACACCGTCTTTTCCGATATAGGCAGGATCCGGTGTGATCTCAACAGCCGTGATCTGCGCTTCTTCCTTGCCTCCGTTTGAGCAGCCGCAAAGCAAAAGCGCTGCACACAGAAGCAATGCAAAAACCCTTTGAAGTTTCATATTGTTTTTCTCCGCCTTTCTTTTATATTAAAACGTGGAGCAATGCATGTAACAGAGCGGCTTAAATGATAGTGAAAAAACATAAAAACTGTGTTATAATATTTACACTCGATCCACAGAATCAAAAAATTTCATCATTGTTAACTACTCTCTTTAGAGAATAAGGCCAAATGCAGAATAAATCAAGCCCAAAAGCATAAAATCTTTTGCTCAAATAAAAAGAAAGGAAGATAAATATGAACGATCAGGTTTACAATTCCTATAATCTTGACGGCGTCTGCGCCGCTCTTTGCTCTCTTATGGGCATTGAAGCTCCCGAAAAAGCAAACGAGGGCAACCCGGCTCTGCTTTCCATGAAAAACAGGATCTGCGGCAGAAATTTTGACAGGATACTTATGTACAACCCCGACGCCGTGGCTCTGTGGCTTTATCAGAAATATTCTTCCTATTATATTCCCGTTCAGGAAAGGACGAGCCTTACCCTTCCCCTTGCCTGCGTAATGCCCTCGGTCACCCCTGTCTGCTTCGGCACCATGTACACCGGCGCGCAGCCCGAGGTCCACGGCATACAAAGCTATACAAAGCCCGTGATCAGGATCGAGACCATATTTGACGCGATGATAAAAGCGGGCAAAAAGCCGGCTATAGTATCTACCGCAAACGACAGCATATCCTGCATCTTCCTTGAAAGGGAAATGGATTATTTCATCTACCCGACGGTCGACGAGGTAAACGAAAAAGCTATGGAGCTTATCAAAAACGACGAGCACGATCTTATCGTTATCTACAACGGCAATTACGATTCCACAATGCACAGATGGGCTCCCGAGGGCGAGGATTCATTAAAGGCGCTTAAAGCCAACATGGACGCTTTTGCCATGTTCTTTGACGCATGCAAAGAAAACTGGGCTCATCACGATACCCTTATCGGCTTTGCCCCCGACCACGGCTGTCACGAGATCGACGGCGGGCTCGGCTCCCACGGTCTTTATATGCCCGAGGATATCAACATCCTGCATTTCTACGGCGCGATCGGGAAAAGCAAATAAAGCTATGGATAAGCAGACAAAAATCTTGATCGCCGCGATCGGTATACTTATAATACTGTTTCTTCTTCTAACGCTTGCACTGTACGGAGTCGATCTGAGCTCAATAAAAATTCAAAAAGGAATCACGATCAAATAAAAACAGCACGGAATTTCTTCCGTGCTGTATTTTATGCTGTTTTACTGCTTGAATCTGGTCCAGATCTCGTCGTAGATCGCGGTGGCTTCGGGGCCGACGTCCTGAACGATCTCGGTCTCGCCAAGGATCTCTGCGGGGATGTAGAGGATCTCGTTGAAGTATTCCTCGGGCAGATAATCATAAGCGGTCTCTACGCAGCACATGTACTGGGTGAACATCGCAAGCTCAGCTGCGGTCTCGCCTTCCAGAATGAACTGGAGGAACTTATTGGCAGCCTCAGCGTTGGGAGCCTGAGAGGGGATGAAGAAGCTGTCAACGCCGTAGCCCATGCCTTCAACGGGGTAAACGACCTCGAGCTCAGGACGCTCGGTCACTGCCCAGTATGCCTGGGGGGTGAACATGAACGCCATTGCGCACTCGCCGGAGATGATCTTCTCGTGGGGAGTATCGTAGTCAAGAGCAAGGATGTTGGGTTTGAGCTGCATCAGCTTTTCCTCGGCCTGTTTAAGGATGGCGGGGTCGGACTCATTGAGAGAATAGCCCATGGATTTAAGGACCATACCCACAACGACTCTGGCGCTGTCCATAACGACGATGGAGTTTTCAAGGGAAGGATCCCACCAGGTGTTATAGCCGGTGACCTCTATATCGACCTTCGCGGGGTCGTATACGATAAGGGGAGTACCTGCTGCGAAGGGAACGGTATATTCGTCGTTGGGATCATAGAACTGACCCTTGAAGCCTTCGCCGATGTACTGGTAGTTGGTGATGATGTTCTTGTCAAGCTTCTGAACAAGGCCTTCCTTGATGGCTATATCGATGATATAGTCGGAAGCAAGAACGAGGTCATAGGTGCCGCCGTTTGCTGCCTGCAGCTTGGTGAGCATCTCTTCGTTCTGGGTGAAATAGGTGTACTCAACGGGGATGCCGGTCTCGGCGGTGAAAGCGTCAAGCACTTCCTGGGGCAGATAGTCGGACCAGGTGAATATTACCAGGGGCTCTGCTTCTTTTTCACTCTGGCAGCCCACGAGCAGCATGCACATGAGCACCATTGCCAGAACAACAGCGGTCAAACGAACAAATTTTTTCATAATTACCTCCCAAATAAATTAATTTAAGGGAATATATATACAGCGAATGATCGCGGTATTTTTATTTTGACTGAAGATTCCTTACTCTCTTTAGCGCAAGCCCAAGGCCTATCGCAGTCCAGACGATCACAAGCATAACCGTGCAAAGCGCGTTGATCTCGGGGGTAACGCCGGTTTTGAGCATCGAAAAAACCTTGAGCGGCAATGTGTTGGTAGTGGCGCCGGTCACAAAATAGCTTATGACCACATCGTCTATGCTCATTGCAAATGCAAGCAGCGCGCCCGATATTATAGCCGGCGAGATAAGCGGCAGGGTGATATCGAAAAACGCTCTGACGGGGCTTGCACCCATATCGCGCGCAGCCTCCACAAAATGCGGGTCGATGCCCACAAGCCTGCTTTGCACGTTTATGAACACATAGGGTATGCAGAACATGGTGTGCGATATGATAAGCGTGGTAAAGCCAAGCTCGATATCAAGGAAAGTGAAGAAGGCAAGGTACGCCATACCCAAAATGATCTCGGGGATCATGATGGGGACGAGCGAAAGGTTTTCAAGCATCGATTTGAACTTGAACTTCGATTTGTTCATACCTATCGCGCCCGCAGTGCCGATGACTATGGACAAAAGGCATGAGGTCACGCCCACCTTCAAGCTGTTTATGACCGAGGCTCCTATGGCTTTGTTGGAAAACAGCTTGTCGTACCAGTCAAAGGTGAACCCCGTCCAGTTGGAGTACTTGGATTCGTTGAACGAATACACGATTACCACAAGTATGGGCAGGTACATCAAAAACAGGATGAGCGCAACGAATATCGGGGCGAACTTTGATCTTTTTTTCATTATCCGCACCCCCTACATTATGCCCTGCAGGCTGTCGGTTTTGGCGATCTTCTTATAAAGCTGCAATGCTCCGATGGTGGCAATGAGCATGAGCATGGAAAGAGCAGCGCCGAAGGGCCAGTTCCTTGCCTGCAGCATCTCGTTTCTGATAAGGCTGCCAAGCAGCATAGTCTTTGAGCCGCCGAACAGGTCGGACACATAGAAAAGACCGATGCAGGGCACGAACACCAGCACGCAGCCGGCGATGATGCCGGGCAGCGAAAGCGGCAAAGTTACCGTGAAGAACGCCTTTACCGGGCCTGCGCCAAGGTCGCGCGCGGCCTCGACCAAGGACCAATCGAGCTTTTCGACCGAGTTATAAATCGCAAGGATCATAAAGGGCGCCAGCGCGTACACCATGCCGATTATGACCGCGCCGTCGTTATACAAAAGCTGAAGCGGTTCTTCGATCAGCCCCATGGACTGAAGCACGGTATTTATAACGCCGTTTGCCTTCATGAGGATTATCCAGCCGTTTAAGCGGATGAGCGAATTGAGCCAGAAGGGGGTCATAAGAAGCATCCTGACCATCCCGCGCCACTTTACGGGCAGCTTTGCCGTGCAATAGGCAAAGGGATAGCCGATAAGGAAGGTAAGGACCGTTGTGATGATCGCAAGCTTTAACGATTCCCACAGAACCGACAGGTACATAGGGTCGAATATCTTGTGGTAGTTTTCAATCGTTACCACGTTTTTCACGCCGAAATAATCGCCTTTTTCAAGGAAGGAGATGCCCACGATGTACAAAAGGGGCAAAACGATGAAGGCTATGGTGGTTATGTACATGGGCCAAAGCGCGGGAGACACTTTGCCCTTGTTTTTTTCTGCTCTGCGGCGCATTTTACGCGCCCCCTTCCACTATTGCGGCAAACTGAGGATCCCAGTAAACCTTAACTGCGCTGCCCACGGGGTAGGAAGCGGTGGGATTGGAGCCGGTGATGGTCAGCTCCTGATCGTTTTTAAGCTTAATCGCAGTCTTGAGCACACCGCCGATATAGGAATGGCGCTCTATAACGCCCTCAAGATCAAAACCGTTTTCGCTCTTGTCGGAATAGGAGATGCGCTCAGCTCTTACAGAGAGCGCGACCGAATCGCCCGCCTTCAGGGAAGAACCGCAAACGCGGATGCTGCCGCCGGCAAAGGAGGCAATCGCGCATTCTTTATCGGCGCTTACTATCTTTGCATCGATAATATTTGCATCGCCGATAAAGGAGGCTGCGAATCTGGTCTTCGGGCGCTCGTAAATATCGTCGGGAGAGCCGACCTGCTCAAACACGCCGCCGTTCATGACAGCGATGCGGCTTGACATGTTGAGCGCCTCCTCCTGATCGTGAGTGATATAGATGAAGGTTATACCAAGACGGTTCTGCAGGTTTTTGAGCTCCACCTGCATCTGCCTTCTAAGCTTTAAGTCCAGCGCGCCCAAGGGTTCGTCCAAAAGCAGCAGCGCGGGGTCGTTCACTATCGCCCTTGCGATGGCGACCCTCTGCCTCTGACCGCCCGAAAGCTGGTCGGGCATGCGCTTTTCATAGCCGGGCAGCTGCACAAGCTCCAGGGCTTCTTTGACCTTTTTATCGATCTCGTCTTTTTTTAATCCGCGCAGCTTCAGGCCGTATGCGATGTTTTTGTATACATTCATATGCGGGAAAAGCGCATAATTCTGAAAAACCGTGTTTACATTGCGCTTTTCGGGGGGAAGGGCGGTCACGTCCTGCCCGCTTATTGAAACGCTGCCGCTGTCTGGATTTTCAAGACCCGCGATTATCCTGAGCATGGTGGTCTTGCCGCAGCCCGATGGGCCCAGAATGGTTATGAATTCGCCGGCATCGATATCCATATCGATCCCCTTGATGACCTTGTTGTCGCCAAAGGATTTGGTTATGTTTCTAAGAGAGAGTATGGTCTCGCTCATATTCTACGCCTCGCAATCGCCGAAATTTACGGCGTTATATTTTTCTCCGTCTGCGATAAGCCCGCGCAGGCGATCCATTTCATATTTCAGCGCCTGTCTGCCAAGGTCCGTCAGGACATATTCCTTCCTTCTCCCTGCATCCTCGGCGTTTGTAACATCCTCGATCCACCGTTTTTGCAAAAGGGTGTTTATCGCCCCGTAAAGCGTTCCGGGGCAAAGGTTCACGCGTCCGTCGCTGATCGAACTTACGCGCTGCATGACGCAATAGCCGTGCATGGGGGTCTGAAGGACCAGCATAATATAGTATACGGCCTCGGTCAGCGCGCCTCTTTCGGTACTCTCGGGCATCGTTTCCCCTCCTTTTTGATGATATGCGGTTGGATATCCGGGTATTTCGGAAGCCGATATATCGGCTTCCGAAATGATTATAGCATCGGTATAATATGGGTGTCAATGCAATGATTGGAACGATTATTGTAATATATTGCTGTAATTGAGTCCGCATTTGACGGAAGGGCTCAATGGATATATTATATTTATATACAAAGATACGGAGGCGGAAACATGATAAGAATGACGCTTGGCAGAACCGGCATAACTGTAAACCGCAACGGTTTCGGCGCTCTGCCGGTACAAAGGGTAAGCCTTGAGGAAGCAAAATACCTTTTAAGGAAAGCATACGATAACGGCATCGAGTTTTTCGACACCGCCCGCTCCTATTCCGACAGCGAGATAAAGCTGGGTCATGCCCTGTCCGATGTAAGGAACAATATCATCATCGCCACCAAGACCGCGGCAAAGACTGCCGATCAGTTCTGGAAGGACCTTGAGACCAGCCTTACAAACCTCAAAACCGATCACATCGATATCTATCAGCTCCACAACCCCGCCTTCTGCCCCAAGCCCGGCGATGAAAGCGGCCTGTATGATGCGATGGTTGAAGCCAAAAAGCAGGGCAAGATCCGCTTTATCGGCATCACCAACCATCGCCTGCCCGTGGCTGAAGAAGCCGTAAATTCCGGGCTCTATGACACCTTGCAGTTCCCCTTCTCCTACCTTGCAGACGAAAAGGACGAGGCACTTGTAAAGCTCTGCGAGGAAAAGAACATTGGCTTCATCTGCATGAAGGCGCTCTCGGGCGGTCTGATCACAAGAAGCGACGCCGCTTACGCCTACCTTGCGCAGTTTTTTAATACCCTGCCCATCTGGGGAATCCAGAGGGAGAGCGAGCTGGACGAGTTCATTTCCTACAACGAAAATCCCCCGACCATGACCGACGATATCAAGGCGCTTATAGCACACGATCAGGACGAGCTTGCCGGCGATTTCTGCCGCGGCTGCGGCTATTGCATGCCCTGCCCCGCTGGCATCGAGATCAACAACTGCGCGCGCATGAGCCTGCTTCTGCGCCGCTCGCCCACCGCGCAGTGGCTCACCCCCGCAAATCAGGAAAAGATGAACAAGATCGAGGACTGCAAAAACTGCGGCGCATGCATGACCCGCTGCCCCTATGGTCTTAACACCCCCGCGCTGCTCAGGCGCAACCTTGAAGACTACCGCACCTTCCTCAAATAACGAACTGCAAAAAAGAACCCTTCACACGACAATGTCATTTAGTTAGTTCAAGATCTTGTTAAGTTAAGGGGTAAATCTTCGGGTTTGCCCCTTAAAAACATTTTGAGAGATTAAGAACGATTATTTTCTTTACAGTAAACAGAGAGAACCGATTTTTAGTAGAGATATTTTAGATTAGAGAGAAAAGAGAGAATAGGAAAACTACGCACACAAGACTGGTATTCCCTACATAGTAGGGTTTTCGTCTTGTTTTTTTATACACATCATTAACTACTGTAATGAAATGAGGTCTTAATGATGCAAATAGTAAATACAACTCCAAAGGTGTTAAAGCACCAAATTGAAGAAGCTATCGCAAAGGCGGTTGCAGATTACAGAAAAGATTATCCAAACAATACAGGATTTACACGCAAGTGTGTTCTAAATATGGAAACAATGGTAAATCTTCTGCTCTCTATGCAGGGTGGAAGTCTGAAAAAGGAATTATCTGATGCCGGTATTGATGTTACCGCATCCGCATTCGTGCAGCAGCGTAACAAGTTATCTTGGACTGTTTTCGAGGATGCTTTTGAACATTTTAATGCAAATTGTAATGATGTAATGGATTTGTTTACTTACAGTGGAGGTCTTATGAATCTAAATTGGTCAATGATATCATGCCAATAAGCAATCTCGGTTAAGCCCCCTAAATAGGCGCTCGGGGCGCAATTTTTGCAGTGAAAATGTCTCCATTATGCTGCCAGTGGCATTGTTGGCGGCATTTTTAATTATAATCTGTAAAATTTGTAAAATAATTTTGAGAAATGAACCTTTCGATATATGTGCCCGTCTATATAAGTGAAACCGGTTTTAATCATATTTAGAGAAAAGGAGGTGACGGTATGGATGAGTTTGAAAACTTACTGAAAGCGGAGAGAGTATCTGTAGAGCGATTTGTGAGATTTCGGATCAGTTCCAAAGCAGATGCTGACGATGTTCTGCAGGAGGTATACTTTACGGCTTACCAAAAGTTAGCTCAGTTGAAGAATAAGGATGCATTCAAAGCATGGATCATCAGTATTGCACGTAACAAATGTAATGACTATTTCCGTAAGAAAGCAACTCAATATGAAATTACCATTGAAGAGTTGACTGAAAAAGAGCTGTCATATGGCAGACACGGAGTTTCCGTGGCGAATACTGTAAAGGAAACTTTGAGTTTGCTGGGGGATAAGGATAAACAAATCCTCTATCTTTTCTTCTGGAAAGAGATGGCCCAGGCTGAAATTGCGAAACAACTGAATATTCCGATAGGAACAGTAAAAAGCAGACTGCATACAGCGAAACAGAACTTCAAAAATAAGTATCCATATCGCACCGAAATGTCGAAAGGAGAATACATTATGAACAAGTTACCTGAATTTATGCCCGAATATAAAATTGAACCGAGTACAGAGGCTACCTTTGCAGTGAAATGGGAAGAACTCATGGGATGGTTTCTGATTCCTAAATTAGGAGAAAAGTTGTCTTGGGGAATGTACTATATTCCTTCGCGCAAATGTAACCATGTATATGATATGCAAGTCACAGGTAAAGCAAAGGTTCATGGTATTGAAGGTGTGGAGCTGACTGCCCGGGAAGCATCATATTCAGATAAGTATGAAGGGATCAATCGTACGTTTGTTGCACAACTCACTGATACTCACTGCCGTTATCTTGCAACGCTCAGAAATGACGGGGATATTCGTAATTACATTACCTTCTTGGATGGGGATGATTTCATGTCGAACTGGGGATTTGGTGAAGATAACTGTGGTAATGAAACCAATCTGGCACCCAAGGGCGATATACAGAGAAATGGAACTATCGTTACAAGTGTCAATAAAGATTTCCTGCTGGATATTGTCGGTAGATACAAGGTTACAATCGGCGGGAAATGCTATGATACCGTTTGTGTGATGGACATTGAAACCTATAACTGTGGTGTGGTATCCGAGCAGTTTCTGGATAAGAACGGAAAAACTATTTTGTGGCGCAGATTCAACAGAGATGATTGGGCTATTGATTATTATAAAAAGAAATGGAGCGAGCTGCTTCCTGACAACGATAGATTGATTGTCAATGGTACGGTCTACGTTCAGTGGTATGATTGTATCACAGATTATATTCTTTAATTAGCGACAAGACAGAGGCACGATGGATTGACTTTTAGTTTGAAATGTGAGGAATAAAATGATTATGAAAATTGCTCTCGCCTCGGCACGAATTGTTGATCGAGATATAAAGTATAATCTGTCACAGATGCAATGGTATATGAGAGAAGCTAAAACAAACGGCGCAGATCTTGTGTGCTTTGGCGAATCCTTTCTTCAAAGTTTCAATGCGCTCTCGTGGCAGTATGAAGAAGATAGAAAAATGGCATTGACTACTTCCTCGCAGGAGTTTACACAAATAAAGGCATTGACGAAAGAAATTGGCATTGACGTTTTGTTTGGATATAATGAGCTTGAAGAAGATAGTATCTATTCCTCCTGTGCTCTGATTGCAGACGGCAAAATCATTCACAATTATCGCCGTATTTCAAGGGGGTGGAAAGAATACTCAAAGACGGATGAACACTATAAAGAAGGTTCGATAGTCGAAGCCTTTGACTATAAAGGTAAGAAGTGTGTAATTGGTCTGTGCGGCGATCTGTGGGATTACCCCGAAAGATTTGCTCTTGGTGAAGACCTTCTTTTGTGGCCTGTGTATGTGTGCTGGACAAAAGAAGAATGGGAAAATGGCAGTGAGCTCGAATACGCAGAGCAAGCGAAACTATGTTGCGAAAATACTCTGTATATCAACTCCATCTGTGATGGTGATGCCTTTGGTGGAGCAGCTCAATTCTTCGAAGGTAAAATTCAAAGAGAACTGCCGATTCTCAATGAAGGTTTGCTTTATGTGACGATATAAATACGATTGGCTTAACAAATGTACTTTTCAAAATGGAGGTATAAGGATGGCAAGGTTGACTGAAAGGGAAATTGATAAAATTACCAATGAGTTCTACTCTTGTTTTTGCGGGATAAATTTATCCGAAGCAGTAAGCGGCATATCATTTGTATGCTCTGATTCCCGAAATGAGGAGGTTAGAGGTTTCGGCTGTAAATATTCAATTTATGTACTGGTAAAAGAAGATGCGTGCATTGTATCTTATGCACCGCAATATGACGACTTCTTCAAAAAGTTGCAAGATGTGAGTACTGTCGATATTTTGACGGCGGTAGATACTTCTTTTAAGATTAAAAAAATGCAGTTAATGAAATTCAGACAAGAATGTGTGCAGGAATATGGGAACGCACAAGTGCTGAAGAAAGCTGATTACCCTTTGTATGAAGAATTTTTCCGATTGACTTCTCCAACGGCTGACCCAACCGGGTGGCTACAGGAATATTTTGAGGAGAAAGTTGAAAAGGAATATTTCACCGGATATTTTATGAATGGCAAATTGGTATCTGTTTGTGATGCGCCAGATATGCCATATATGGAAGATGTAATTCAACATACCGGAATTGTAACATTAAAAAACGAGCGCAGAAAAGGATACGCTAAACTTACCGCTGCATTGGCAGCTCATCATTTAGTAGAAAATGGGATTTGTCCACAATGGGAGTGCCATGTAGAAAACACTGCATCAATCGCCTTGGCAGAATCTATTGGCTATGAGAAGTATGGTGTAGCATACATTTTTGAAGAATAAATATATATGAACTTGTGCGATAAACAACAAGTTATCGAACAGACAAAATTTTTAGTTTGGTGTAGTCTATTATTAAAAGAGTACCGCTCGCTTTGTGAAAAAGTTAGCAGTACTCTTTTCTTAACCCCTTAACTTAACAGGTTTTGCACAAACTAAATGACATTGCTTCACGCGAAGGGTTCTTTCTTTTATATCGGATTAATCGGGAAGGGTTCCTGACAGCGGTGTTGAGCTTTATCGTTCATAAACAAAGTTTTTGCTTTTCAGCATTCTTTCAGCTCGTATTCGCCGTTTTCGTTTATGATAAGGGTGAATTCCTTATTGGGGTCTTTTAGCGCTTCCTTCTGATCATCGGTTAATATATCGTTTTGGCGGGCATACTCCCACCTGCGCATGACCTCAAGCACGGCTTTGGTATTGGGGTTTTTCTCAAACCTTTCAAGGCGTGCCTGCATGGTTGCGGGGCAGTTATAGGCAAAGGCCTTGCTCGTGCCGTACTCATATACATCGGGCGTGGTATCTTCAAAGAACGCCCACCAGCCGAAATTGACTCTTGTGAAATCGTTTGCCATCCTCGGCGCTTCCTCGGCGGGGTATTTGATTATCATTTCCTTAAAGATATTAGTAGGGAAGATATCAAAAGCGTTGCCGCCGCTGAGCATATGCCATGAAAAATGTGATTTTGCCGCGCCCTCGCAGAAGATCGGGGCGGGGGAAAGCTTTTTATAGACCCTGTACTGCGCAGAAGGAACATGGTATTCAAAGGGAGCGTTGGTACCCTCCGAGCCGTCGAAATAGACAAATTCAAAGCCGCAGTTATATATCCTTGCGATCTTATCGGCGATCTCGTCCTGCAGGGTGGAGTTCTGGTCAACATAAACGCTGGAAGCGCCGTACTCGCTTATATCGAGCACGCCGCCGCATCTGCCTGCAGGATGGGGAACGATGTCGGTATCATTCCAGCCCCTTTTGCAGCCCATGAATCTGAAGGGCGGCTCTAAAGAATAGTTTTCGTACGAGATCATTTCTCCGTCAAAGACGAGCACGCGGCAGTCCTTGTGCATGGGCGCAAAGCTTGGGTCCTCCTCGACATATATCACGGTATCGTCTTTACCCAAAGGAGCGGAAAGAGTGAATTTCTCCTTGATGTTCAGCCTGTGATCGGCTTTGGGGGTGCAATAGCGGCTCCTGAGGCCTATGTGGGTGTGCAGAAAATGCAGGCCGGGGGTGATCCCCGCGTCTTTTACCTTTTTGAGCATGGCTTTTAGGTCATCATAGCCGTTTTTGTATTCGTCCCTCAGGTCGTAATTGCCGCAGTGATAATACCTGGTGCTTTCCTTGACCGCGCAGGTGTAGTACATGAGCATGAGCCTAAAACCGCCCATTTTGGCGTATTTTATATGCTCGTCTATGTTTTCGGGGGTAGCATCGCTCGTCCAGTAAACAGATGCATTTATCCGTTTATCGTTTCTGCTTTTAACGCCCTTGGGGAGGTCAAAATCGTTTTCGACATCCTCTATCGCATTTAACAGCTCGTCCTTTTTTGAAACTATGAGCGCGCAGGAACAGCCCTTGAGCTTTATACCGCGCACGCAGTCGGCGGTGAGGGTCACACAGCCTACGCCTTTTTGAGCGTCGATGATGGAAGATTTATCCGTTCCGATAAGGTTTACCGCTGTTTTTTCGTCAAAGGCGACATTCAGCCACTCACCGAAATTGGGCAGAGCGATAATCGGCAGCTGAGCAAGGCGGAAGGAGGAAACGGGGGGAACGTCCATCCTCAGCCCTCCAAAGGCATGCTCGGGCACGATGAAATCAACAAGCTCGAATGCGATATAGCGTTCTTTGACGCTCACCTTTATTTCCGCCCTGTACTGCAGAAGCTCAAAGGATACTATGAGCCTGTCGTTTATAAATTCCACCGAGTTTGAAGAGAAGGTCGAGCGCTTATTTGGGTGGGCAAGCTTTAATTCGTTGTTGAAAAGCCTGTCCTGAGTAATAGAAAACATGGGCGTATGCGTGTTTTCAAGCATTTCCCTTTTTTCTGCCTTATGGAAAAGCCTTTTTGCGCAGCCGTCTGAGCCTATTTCAAGAATGAAATTATCGTTTTCAAAGACGACACCTGAGAAAATGGTGTTTTCTGCCATAGAGTCATCATCCTTCTTTAATTTTTATTTGTCGGTGCTTTGATTATAGCAAGAAACATCCTGTATTTCAACAAAAAAGCCCGGGCAAAGACCCGGGCAGGCATAAATCATTTTTTATTCGCTTTGATTATGGCTTCTTCAAGCCCTAAGAGATACTGGCTGCCAAGTGCGCGGTCATAAAGGCCGTAGCCGGGCATTGCCATTTCGCCCCAGATGTTTCTGCCGTGGTCGGGGCGGAAGGGGCCGTCATACCCGATATCGTAAAAGGCTTTCATTATCTCATACATATCAAGATAGCCATCGCATGAAATATGGGCAGCTTCCTCGAAAACGCGGTAAGTTCCCGACTGGCGGGTGTTTCTGATATGGGCAAAATGTATGCGGCCCTTCAAGCTTCTGATGATATCTGGGATATTGTTGCTCGGGTCGGATGAAAGAGAGCCGGTGCACAACGTCACGCCGTTATGGACATTGGGAACCGCGTCCATGATGCGATGGAGGTGTTCCTTGCTCCTGACAATCCTCGGCAGACCGAAAACGGACCAGCAGGGGTCGTCGATATGGATGCACATATCCACATCATATTTATCGCAGGTGGGCATAATGGCCTTTAGGAAATATACAAGGTTGGCAAAGAGGGTATCCTCGTCCATGCCTTTATACAGACCGAAGAGCTCCTTCACCTTACCCAAGCGCTCGGGTTCCCAGCCGGGGAGGACATGACCCGAGCTGTCGGAATCGACGATATCAAACATTTCCTGAGGATCGACAGATTCGACCACGGAATGATCGTAGGAAAGGACGGTCGCGCCGTCTTCGCGCATTTTGTTAAGGTCGGTCCTTGTCCAGTCGAACACGGGCATGAAATTATAGCAAACGGTGTGGATGCCTTCTTCGGCGAGGTTTTCAAGGGACTTGATATAGTTTTCGATGCACCTGTCGCGGTCATAGGTGGCGGCCTTGATGGCGTCCGCCACGTTTACGGATTCTATACAGAGGATCTCAAGCCCCGCTTCTTCCACTTCGCTCTTGAGCGCATGGATCTTGTCACGTCCCCAGATCGCGCCGGGAGCCACTCCGTACAGCGAGGTCACTACGCCCTTTGTGCCGGGGATCTGACGAAGCTGCCAGAGCTTTACGGTGTCATACTTGTCGCCGAACCATCTGAATCCAAGTTTCATCATGAAAAATCCACCCTTTTTCTGTCTTTGAGCGCTTTGCGCCCGAATATTCCCATCGGGTCACAAGCCCCTTGGTATTAAAGCTTAATTTGCAGACTTTGTCAAGAGTTTAACAATCTTTTTTGTTATAATTTTATCAATCTTTTGACAAACCCGACCATACCGGCTTATTTTTCCCCCAAAAAGAGCGTTTTATGCGCAAAAAAACAGCGCTTTTATCCGCGCCGTTTTTAAAACTAATTTTATCAATTGCTTCTAACCGGGATCTCGGGGAAGGTGACGGTGAATTCCGCGCCCTGCCCGGGAGCGCTTTTGACCGATATATCCGCGCCGCAAAGATCCAGCACGCGCTTTACCAGCGCAAGCCCAAGACCATTGCCCTTGGACGCCCTTGTTTTATCGCCCTGATAGAATTTATCGAAAATATGCTCCTGAGTTTTTTCGTCCATGCCCTCGCCGTTATCCTTTATGCAAACAAGGGTCGCGTCGCTGCCGCGGCTCATCTGCACACAGATCGTGCCGCCCTCGGGGGTGAACTTGATGGCGTTATCCAGAAGATTTGACCAAACCTGCCACAAAAGCTCCTCCGAGGAGGAGATCATAGAGGGCACAAGGTCGATATCCATTTCGATATTCTTTTTACTCCACTGCGGTTCCAGGGTGAGTATCACAAGGCGCAGCTGTTCATCAAGAGAAAACGTGCTCGCATCCGATATTATCTGCTGGTTTTCAAGCTTTGTGAGCTTTAATATATTGTTGGCAAGCTCGGAAAGCCTTCTGGATGAGTCGATGATGATCTGCGCGTATTCCTGTCTTTCCTGAAGGGGAAGATCCTCGTCCTGCAAAAGGGTGGCATATCCCTGCATCGATGAAAGCGGAGTCTTGAATTCGTGAGAAATAACTGCGGTGAACTCGCTGCGCATCTGCTCGATGCTCCTGAGCTCTCTGACCATCTTATTGAAGCCATTAATAAAATCCCTGAGCTCGCCGCCGACAAGCGCGGGAACCTTTACTTCAACATCAAAATCGCCCCTTGAAACGCGCTCTGTGGCGCGGTTAAGGTCTGTGAAGGGCTGCATGATATGCTTGGAAAAAATAGCTATCATTATCATGCCGACCACCATGCCGCAGCCGAGCAGGCAATAGGCGACGAGCCAAAGGCTCCAGGTGGTTATCGGAAGCAGCTCAAAGCGCGAAACGATATAGAAAACGCCGATCATGATGGCCGTTGCGATGGCCTGCAGAGCCATAACGCGCAAAACGAGCATCATGTTCATGCCCGAAAACAGTCCGCGCTTTTCCTGACGGAATTTATTCAGCTTATCCATCAGCTTTTCACCGCTTTATAGCCAAGGCCTCTGACGGTCACGATCTCAAAGGCGTTGTTATCGTGGAAGCGCTCCCTGAGCCGCTTTATGTGCACATCGACCGTGCGCTCGTCTGCGGTAGAATCAAAGCCCCAGAGCTCGTCCATCAGCTGCTGGCGGGTAAATATCCTGCCCGGGTAGGACAAAAGCTTATACAAAAGCAAAAACTCCTTTTTGGGCAGCATCATTTCCTCGCCGCGCCATCTGACTGTGAAGGAATCGTAATTTAAGAGCATATCACCCACTTCTATCCTGTGCTCGCTTGCTATCTGGGACCTTCTAAGCAGCGCGCCCACCCTCAGGATCATTTCGTTCAAATCTATCGGCTTTACCATATAATCGTCGGTGCCTGCGGTGAAACCTCTGAGCTTTGCGTCAAAATCGTCCTTTGCGGTGACCATGAGTATCGGCTGGGTGTATCCTCCCTCGCGCAGCTGCCTTGTGAACTGATAGCCGTCCATTTTGGGCATCATTATATCGGATATGATGAGGTCTATATGGTTCTGATCCATGACCTCAAGCGCCTCCACGCCGTTGGGGGCGGTCAATGCGTCGTATCCGTTTTTCCTCAAAACGGCGCTCATCAGCTTCAAAAGCCTTTCGTCGTCTTCAACAACCAAAATTTTGAACATAAAACTCCTTTTATTGCGCTATCTTGCAAGCGTTGGCTTGACCGCGCGGATGATAGCCTTGTTTTTGGAGGAGCCGAGCTTCCATTGGGTGAGCTTTGCGATCTGACGTCCGCCGATGTTCACGATGCCGTCGATAGCAGCCTGCCTTGCCTCGCTGTCCGGATCATCCATTCCGGATATAAGGGCGCAGACGGCGCTGCTCTCGTCGGGGAAGCATGCAATAGCTGTATAGGCAAGCGCCCTGACCTTTGGCAAAGGGGAGAACATATACGGAAAAAGCTCCGACAGATCGCCCTTTGCTTTAAGCTCCTCTATCTCCTTTGCGGCGTTTAGAGTGCGTGTCATTCATGTCACTCCTTTTATCTTTATGATAAAAGCATAGTGCCACTAAATGAATTATATATGAACTTAAGTTAAAAATAAACTAAGAAATGCTCATTTATGTGGTATAATGGAAAAGAAGATATTTACGGGAGTGTTATTATGGAGATACTGGCTCCCGCCGGAGCAATGGAGCAGCTGATCGCGGCTGTGCGCTCGGGCGCAAACGCTGTTTACCTTGGAACAAAAAACTTCAACGCCAGAAGAAGCGCGGGCAATTTTGACGATGCGCAGCTCATAGAAGCGGTGAACTACTGCCATGAGCGCTCCGTGAAGGTTCACGTGACCTTCAATACCCTTATAACCGATCTTGAACTTTCGGACGCCGCAAAGCAGATAGAGAAAATTGCGCTTTCGGGCGCGGATGCAGCGATAATCCAGGACCTTGCGGTGTTTAAGCTGTTCAGGGAAATCTGCCCCGATCTGCCCCTTCACGCGTCCACCCAGATGAGCATACACAACCTTTCGGGCGCAAAGCAGCTTGAGGACATGGGCTATTCCCGCGTGGTGCTTGCAAGGGAAGTTTCGCTCACCGAGATCGAAAAAATAAGAAAGAGCTGTGATATAGAGCTTGAAAGCTTTGTACACGGCGCGCTTTGCATGAGCGTTTCGGGTCAGTGCTATCTTTCCGCCATGCTGGGCGGCCGCAGCGGCAATAGGGGCATGTGCGCCCAGCCCTGCAGGCTTGAATTTACCAACACATCAAAAAGGCCTTATGCGCTTTCACTCAAGGACATGTCCTATGTACAGCACATAAAGGCGCTTGAACAGGCGGGGATATGCTCCATCAAGATCGAAGGCAGGATGAAGCGCCCCGAATACGTTGCCGCAGCCGTCACCGCCTGCAAAAACGCTCTGCGCGGTGAAAAATACGATATCGATACTTTAAGAGCCGTATTTTCCAGAGGCGGTTTCACTGACGGATACCTGACTTCCAAAATCGGTGAGAGCATGTTCGGCATCCGCGACAAGGGCGACGTTATATCAAGCGCGACCGTGTTTAAGCCCCTGCAGGAGCTTTACAGGAACGAGACTCCGCTTGTCGGCATCAACATGCATCTTACAGCGACCAAAAACCTTTCTTCATTATATATAGACGACGGCGAGCACAGCGTATACACTCAAGGGCCTCAGCCCCTTCCAGCAACGGGCAAGCCCATGGACGAAGAATACGCAAAACGCTCCCTTTCAAAGACCGGCGGCACTCCCTATTTCTTAAAGGAATTCACCTGCGATATCGAAGACGGCATATTCATGCCCGCAAGCGCTCTTAACAAGCTTAGAAGCACTTGCCTTGAACAGCTTTCTTCCCTTCGCATGAAAAACGAGGGCTATAAAATAAATCCTCTGCCCGGGATACCTAAGCAGGAAAGGATCCGCGATATCGAGCCCCAAATGCGCCTGAGGTTCTTGAGCGCAAACCAGATTGTGCCGGGTTTTGATTACACCCAATACGACGCGATACTTCCCATCGACGCGATAAACGCCGATCCTTCCCTGATCGGCAGGTTCAAAAACGTTTACGCAGAGGTCGACGAGCTGGTATTTGCCTTGGAGGAGGAAGCCTTGCTTAAAAAGCTCCTTTCGGTCAAAGCAAACGGCGTGCGCGGCGCATACTGTAACAACATCGGCGCATTAAAGCTTATTAAAGAAGCGGGGCTTGAAGTTCACGGCGGCACGGGGCTCAACGTATTGAACTCCATGGCGGCAAAGGAATTTGAACGCCTTGGCTTAAAGAGCCTTACCGTTTCCTTTGAAGGTCTTATAACCGACGCTAAGAAGCTTTCCTGCGATATTCCGCGCGGGGTTATCGCCTACGGCAATCTGCCCGTGATGCTGCTCAGGAGCTGCCCGAACAAAAAGGGCTTTGCCTGCCCGCCCTCGTGCAACGGCAGGCCGCTGCTTAAAGACAGGATGGGCGTGGATTTCCCCCTGATCTGCAAAAACAGGCGCTACAGCGTTCTTCTCAACTCCGTTCCCGTAAACATCTCAGACAAGGATCTTTCCGGGCTTGATTTTGTGACCCTGTATTTTACCAACGAAACGAGCGCCGACTGCATAAAAATTATCGAAGATTTTAAAACCGGCGAGAGCCCGAGCGGCAAATTCACCCGTGGGCTTTACTACAAAAAGCTTCAATAGGACAAAGAACATGCTTTACACCCGCGATCTGAGCGGCTGGGAAAACTGGGGCAGGGAATTTCAAAACCTTCAGGCCTTCACGCCGCTTGCAAAAGAGATCTACAGAAAAAACCAAATACCCTTTGAGCCTTTATCGCCGCTCACCCCGGGCACCAACGCCGTTTTCCGCTCGGGAAACACGGTCATAAAGATATACACCCCGATCGAAACGGGGCTTTCGGGCAAGGACGGCTTTGACATAGAGCTTTTTTCCATGCGCCATGCGATGAAATGCGGGTTCAGCTCGCCAAATGTGCTTGCATCCGGTTACATCGACGACAAATATCGCTTTTACTACATCATCATGGAATACATTGACGCGCCCGAGTTTCAGTCTGTCCGCGCATCTTTCTCAAAAGACGAGCTCATTTTACTTTCAAAAAACTTCTCAGAAAGATTGCGCTGCTTAAACGTCCCCGTAAAAAGCTTCACGCCCATGGACGCCTGCGCGCAGGTCATATCCAACAGGCGCTGGGACAAGCTGCCAAAAAGCTTCAAAGAAGAGGCTATATCGGTGGCAAAATGCGCAAAAAAAGAGGAGCAGGTATACGTTCACGGCGATCTGAACGGCGACAACGTGCTGTATAAAGACGGCGAGCTTTTCGTGATCGATTTTGCCGACAGCAATCTTGCGCC
The DNA here is from genome assembly GCA_015056005.1 of Clostridiales bacterium. Classification (GTDB taxonomy): domain Bacteria; phylum Bacillota; class Clostridia; order Christensenellales; family UBA1750; genus SIG373. The sequence continues at coordinate 12,766 of SVHB01000029.1, read as the reverse complement.
CGCGTTTTTGGAGTCGGTATGCGTGACAGTCGATCTTTTCGATCTTGACCTTGGATGCGCCCAAAGCTTCACCGCTCTTTCCGGTCTTTCCCTTGCCCATCATCTATACCGCGGTCTGCTTCTGCACGCTTTCGGCGCTGAAATAATACTCCAGAACATAAAAAAGCGCTTTGGAGATACGGCAGCGCAAAGCCCTGCGCATCTTCTCAAAGCGCTTGAAGACTGGTCAAACGGTCGATATTAAATATTTTTCATTTCGTTCAGCGCCATTTCGACAGCGTCCTGGATATACGCCGCCTGCGGCTTATCCATAAGACCTGCGATCTTGGCGCTGCATTGCTTTACGGGGATGAGTATCTTTATCGCTTCGCACTCGCCCACAGCCCGAGCCATCCCGGGGCTGATCTCGCCGTACATCGCGTTTGCGAGCGTAAGCCCTATGGGGGCTATGAGCACCTGCGCTTTTGCGCAGTTATACACCACGGCGTTTTCGCCCGTTGCGCCCACATCCGCGCCCGCTTTGAGCATTGCGGTGGTGGCAACGGCGTTGGTTCCCACTGCGATCACCATGCAGTCGGGGGCCTTTTCTTTTATCGCTTTAACGACGGCTTTGCCGATGCCGCCGCCCTGCGCGTCTATAACGGTGACCCTCATCACATTCCCGCTCCGAAAATCTTGTCGTATCTTTGCTGATCAAAGGGCGCTCTTCTGCCCTGGCAGTTCTTCCTAAGGCAAATGGAGCAGTTGGTATAGTGATCGTCCTTTGCTTCAAACCATATGCCGCTCGATGATTTTATGGGCATCATAAGGAAGCTCTCGGTCAGCGTGACTCCGATATCCTCTTTAACATCGCCTATCATAGAGAACAGGTTCACCTGCTCGGTAATGGGCCAGTCGGGGTTGGAGCCGGGGTTGAGCGAGCTCAAAACGGAAAGATTCTCCTCCTCCTGCAGCTTGCGCATCATATAAAGCCTTGCCTGCATGAGCAGATACTGGTTTATCTCTGCCTGCCAGAGCTTCTCCACGGGGTCGACAGTCTCCTGCATGAGCTTATCGGCTTCCCTGCCGCAGGTCGCAACATATGCGTACGCCTTTTCCCTGCCTTCAAGATTTGCGGCAACGACCTTGCTCACTATCTTCTTGCCGCCGACGATGGTCGTCTTTTCGTCAACGCGCTCAATTTCCACCTCAACGATAACGCCCTTGGGCTTTGCCGTCTTTTTGGTGTTGTCGATCATGTCGCGAATGTCTTCCAGAAAATCCTCAGAAAGCTTCAGATGCGCCAGCACCTGCGTGTCAGTCAGGGTAAACGGTATGTCATTATATATTTTTTTCATGTGAAATCCTCGCTTTCTTGGGAGAAGGCTTTGCCTTCTCCCACACCCTCATCCACCAAGGGATTTCATCCCTTGGATTCCTGAGACTTTGGGATCAGGTAATTTCATACTGCAGCTTACGCGTGACCCGTAAAGTATGGGTCACGCGTGATTTGTTTTTAGGAAGGTTATTCTTTAGTGTGGTTACTAATCAAAACGTGCGCGCAGCGCATATTTCACGTCCCGCAGGGACATTTCACTCTTCACACGCCGCAAGGCGTATCTCACTGCGGTCTTGACACACACGACCGCCCTGTGGGCCACTCGTGATTTATTTTGTGGAGAGTTCTACTTTAGGGTGGTTACTAACCAAAACATGCTTACAGCGCATATATCATATTCTGAAGGAATATATCATTGCTTGCGCAGCAAGCCAATCTGAATATCCCCATCGCTGTGGAAAATGTGGAAAACTATGTGCAAAACCTACTAAAACGGCTTTATTTATGTGGAAATCCATTCCTTTTGAGGTGGAAAAGGGCGTTTATATACAAATTTCGACATTATTTATACAATAATATCCGTATTTTCCCATTTGGGAGTGATCATGGTAAACGCGCCTGTTTTGAGCATAAAAGCAAGCTCGCGCTCGTTTTCGGGCATTTTTTCCACATATATACCGGCTGCGCCTGCGGCGACTGTCTGGTGGAAATCGGAGCCGGATATCATGAGCTTATTATTTTCCTTTGCCCATTTGAGCGCAAGCTCGTTGCTGCTCTCATGTCCGGGGTGACCGTTATACACCTCTACGCCGTCCAAAAATCTTGGATCGGCTCTGAACATATTGATCCTGAACGGGTGAGCCTGATAAAACACGGCGTGCTTGGGCTTGATCTTATAAAACCTTTCCGGATCAAGCTCATATACGCTGCCCAAATCAAAAAGCTCCCGCGGGGTAAGTCCATAGAGCAGATAATCGTTGGCGTTTTCGTAAAACCTGAGCTCTGCACCGAAAAACACCTTGATGCCGATCTCAGGCGCGATATTTCTCGCTTCCTCATAATCGGCCAGGACTCTTTCAAATATCATTCTGTTGCTTCTGGGAATGCAGTCATAATAGGTGTAGTGGTTTGTAATGCAAACACCGTCATAGCCGTGCTCTTTGAGCGTTGTCAGCGTATCTCTAACGTTCACCTTGGCGCAATTGCTTGCGGGCGAAGTGTGGCAATGAGTCTCTATTTTTATCATAGGAGTATCTCCTTTTTGTCTTTACACGCTGATTATACCATCAAACACAGCAAAATGGAACATTTATATTGTTGCAAGCCAAAGCTTTGGTGTTTATAATAAAATCATCGGAAACAGTTTTACAGAGAGGACAAAAGATATATGGAAAAGCTGAACATCAGGTGGCTCTCGGGCTTTGAATCCTGCCCTTTATCGATCGATACCGCATTTCAAGCTCGCCCGCAGGTCCTTATAACCGCGCATGCGGGCGCGGAAAACACCGAACCCAACACCCTTGAATCCATAAACAAGCTCATGGACATTCCCTGTGATGCACTTGAGGTCGACGTTCGCCGCACATCAGACGGCTCTCTGCGCTTGGGTCACGACAGCGCTCAGGACGGTCCGACCCTTGAACAGTGCATACAGATGCTTTGCCACTCAAGCTCGCATCTGCTCAACTGCGACCTGAAAGAATCTCGCCTTGCGCTTGATGTGCTCGATATCGCAAAAAAGTATTCCATGGCCGACCGCATCGTGTTCACGGGCGAGCCTTTGGATTTAGACGAGCTCTCAGCAGCAGCCGAGCTTCACGCACAGGTGTGGCTCAATACCCGCCAGATACGCAGGGACGGAAACGCTTCGGTCGATATCAAAGCCGCGCGCGATCTTGGGCTTTCATGGCTCAACCTTTGCTATCTTGAGCTCGTTCCCGAGCTTACCCTGCCCGCCCTTAAAGAAAGCGGCCTTTCCCTCTCTGCATGGACAGCCGATACCGAGGAAATTATCTCCCTCCTGCTTTCCATAGGCGTACAAAATATCACCACCCGCCACCCCAACCTCGCACTCAGGCTGAGAGACGGGGAATAGGGGGACGACTTTTTGGGGGATACGTTCGAGATGGCTGCGCCCTCTCGAGCTCTGGGCCCAGAGGATTGCATCCTCTGGACTCCGCGGCTTTGGGATTTTAGGAAGTCAAGCGGAAGCTGTCGATGGCGGCGGCAGGTATGCCGCCATCGAGAATGGCTGAGAGGAAAGATAGGAGTATTTTGCGTGCGCGGATTCTTCGTTCGTGAAATTTATGACGGCTGAAGAATTGGTTTGTTTGATAAGGCAAAAAAGCCGTCTCGCGCACATATCGCGCGCCGCAAGGCGCATATCGCAGCCGAAGGCTATATCGCTCAAACTTTTGGGGGTACGTTCGAGATGGCTGCGCCCTCTCGAGCTCTGGGCCCAGAGGATTGCATCCTCTGGACTCCGCGGCATTGGGAACAGTAAATTTTATACTTTGGCTTACGCGTGACCCGTGAAGTATGGGTCACGCGTGATTTATTTTTGGAGAGAGTCAGGCGGTTAATCAGTAACTACCAAAAAGAATAATTTCCCTTAAAAGAAATCACGAGGAACCCATACTTTACGGGTTCCTCGTAAGCTAACGTATTCAATTACTCAAACAAAATGCCGCGGGATCCAAGGGTTGCAAACCCTTGGTCAGAGAGCTCGAGAGGTGAAACCTCTCGAACGTCCCTCCCTCCCTACTCCCAAAGCGGGTCGATGGAAACGTCCTGGTAGTAGTGGTGGATGATATCGGAGGCGGAGCTGCCCGAAAGGGCCATTTGATACGCGCCCCACTGGCTCATGCCGACTCCGTGACCGTAGCCGCGGCCTGCGATTATCACGACCTGACCGGAGACCTGAACATCGTCGATCAGGGTCGAGCGGAGCTTTTCAGAGCCTATGGCAACGCGGAAAGCGGGCGCGGGGACTTCCTTTCCGTCGATCATAAACACTGTCGCTCTGCCGGAAGGACCTGTTTCATGTATGGAAAAATCGGAAATTGAAGAAACATCCACGCCAACCTGCTTACATGCCTCGATGACATCCTGCGCGGAAAACGCCTGCGCCCATGTGCGGTTTTCCTCGGGCGAATCGGGGGACTCATTTGATTCCACTGCCCGGATATATGGCTGCTCGCCGCCCTCGTAATCAAGCCCTTCTACAGCGGTCGCGGTCATGCCGCCGCTGTGGGAATGAAACCAGGTGTATACGATATCGCCGTTATGGGTGATCACCTGCCCGCGCGTCTCGTCGATCGCCTGTCGGATGCGGTAGTTTATGCCCTCGGCGTTATACGCCTGCGCTTCGGTGATATCCGTGGAAATATCCGCGCCCTCGTATTTGGACGACTCGTTGTCCATCAGAAACTTAACGGCAAAGGTGCGCGCGATTATCGCCTGCGCCTTGAGCGCCTCCATAGGCCAGTCGTTCTTCATCTCACCGGCAAGAACGCCCAGTAGATACTGTTCAATGCCCATTGTCTCGATTTTTTCCGTATCGGTCAAATACACCTTGAGCGTAGGCTCGCCTCCTGTCAGCTCAAGACCGAGCTTTTGAACAACGCCCGGGGTGGGCGAAGGCGAAGCCTTTGGCGTATCGATCTGAGACTTTGAGCAGCCGCATAATAAAATGGATACGGAAAGGACAAAAGATAAAACACGTTTTTTAAGCATATAAAATACCCCTGCAAAGAAATTACAGGGGTATTTTTTGCTTTATACGATGAAAATATGTGCATTAAGTCAGCTTTACCGAAACGATCTTGGAGACGCCTTTTTCTTCCATGGCAACGCCGTAGAGCGCATCGCAGGATTCCATGGTGCCTTTTCGGTGCGATACAACGATGAACTGAGTGCTCTTTGAAAACTCTTTAAGGAAGGTCGCAAAGCCGACAACGTTTGCTTCGTCCAGCGCCGCGTCGATCTCGTCCAGAATGCAGAACGGAGTGGGCTTGAGCATAAGGATCGCAAAAAGGATGGCGATCGCGGTGAGCGCCCTTTCGCCGCCCGAGAGCAGGGAAAGAAGGGTGAGCTTCTTGCCCGGAGGCTGCGCTATGATCTCGATACCGCAGTTGAGCGGATCGGATGCATCAGAAAGCTTGAGCTGCGCCTCGCCGCCGCCGAAAAGACGGGCAAAGGTGATCTTAAAGTTTTCCTGCATAAGAGTAAACTGCTCGGTAAACTGCTTTTCCATTTTGGACTTGAGCCTGCTTATGATGGAATTGAGGTCGTCCATCGCCTTGGTGATATCCTCGCGCTGTGCGCTCATATCCTGATACCTTGTAAGCGCGCTCTGGTATTCCTCGACCGCGTTTACGTTTACGCTGCCGATCTTTCTGATCTCGCTTCTGATCTCGCCGATGCGCCTTTGCGCCTTCTGCGGCTCAAAATCTTCGGTCACATATTCCGCCGCCATCGCATAGGTGATCTCGTAATCCTCAAATATGCGGTCGGAAAGGGTCTTAAGCTCGCTTTGAGCTCGGCTGAGCTGCAGCTCGCAGCGATGGTTTTTATCGGAAAGCTCGGAGGAAAGATTCCTGAGCACCAGAAGGTCGTCGTTGACCGAGCGCAGATTCTGGCTGAGCTTTGTGCGCTCAAGCTCCTTCTGCCTGAGATCTGCGGTCTTGCTATCCAGCAAGGCGCGCTTTTGAATAAGCTCGCGTTCAAGCTCCAAAGCTTTGTTTTCCAGCTCGGGCAGCTCATATTCTATGTTTTCGAGCTCTTTTTCGTCAAGAGAAATGCCGTCCAAAAGCCTTTCGCGCTCTTTTTCGACCTGCTGCTCGTCCCTCAAAAGCAGGGAAAGCTCGCTGCGCGCGCCGATGCATTTTTCTCTGATGGCGGTGAGCTCTTCCCTCTTGTTTTCGGTGAGCTCCCTTTGGTTTGAAACATCCATGGAAAGCTTATCGACAAACTTCTGATCATCATCGCTCTTTCCGCTCTGGTCAAGGCGATCCTTTTCCATCGCGGAAAGCCTGTTTTCGATATCAAGCAGCGCCTGTGAAAGCTGTTCCTTTTCCTGATGAGAGCGTTCAAGATCGCCCTGCCTTGCCTTATATTCGTCGTTTGCTCTTTCAAGGGCAAGCTGCTCCCTTGTGCAGGCTATGTCCTGCTGATGGACTCTGTAGGATACAGCGGCAAGCTCTTCCCTTGCCTCGTCCCTCAGTTTCTGGGAGCTTTCGATAAACGAGGACGCCTTATCAGCTTCCTCGCGAAGCTTTTTTACGCTTTGGGTATGCTCTGCTATCTCGCGCTCTCTGGATATCAGGGAGGTCACGCGGCTGTTCACGCTGCCGCCCGTCATAGCGCCGCCGGGGTTCATGATATCGCCGTCAAGGGTGACGAGCCTGAACGAATGCCTTGCCCTGCGCATGATCTCGATGCCCGAGTCAAGGTCTTTGGCGATAACGGTCCTACCAAGCAGGCTCTTTACTATCTGAGCATATTTTTTGTCATAGGAGATAAGGTCGCTTGCAACGCCGATACAGCCATCCATTGAAAGCAGCGCTTCTTCGTTTGCATTAAGCCCTCTTCCCGAAACAGTGGAAATGGGCAGGAAGGTGGCTCTGCCGTACCTGTTTTTTCTCAGGTACTCTATCATATTCTTCGCGCTTTGCTCATCGTCGCAGACGATGTGCTGAGACTGGGCGCCCAGCGCCATCTCAATTGCGCGCTCATACTGCTTGGGGACGGATATGAGCGAGGCGATAACGCCGTGGATGCCCGTCTGCCTTCCCCTGGAAAAGCGCATGACCTCTTTGACCGACTGGGTATAGCCCTCAAAATCGTCCTTGAGCTGAGTCAGAAGCTTTAATCTGGCTTCAACTTCCCTTAAAGCCCCCTGAGCCTTTTCCTGCCTGGAGAAAGCGCCCGAGAGCTTCTCGCGCAGCTCGTTTTGCTTATCCTGCGCCTGTTTTTCAAGCTTTTTGAGGTTTTCAAGCTCCAGATATGCACGCTCGTTTGCCTTTTTGGCGTTTTCGACCGCGATCCTTGCATCATCAAGGCGGTCTTCGTTGACGCTTTTTCTGGAATCGATATCATCGAGCCTTGAAAGGATGTTTTCCTTCATGGCGTTGAGCCTTGAAAAAGCCGCTTTGGTGTCGGAAAGGCGGTTTAAGGACGAAATGACCTGAGCCTTTTTGCTCTCAAGCTCGTCTTCCATTTCCCTGAGGCTTTCCTGCATGCTCAAAAGAGAGGCCTGAGCCGATTCCTCCTTAGCTTCAAGCTCTTTTATGATCTTTTCCTGAGCAGATATCTTCTCAGGAGACATATCGGAGGAAAGCTCCAAAAGCTTCTGCTTTGAAAGCTCGATATTTTTTTCAAGCTGCGCTTTATGCTCCTTTACCTGCTCTGCTTTCTGCAGGCTGAGGTTCCTTTCGCCCTGAAGCGCTTCTGCGCTGCGGGTAAGGGAGAGCACCTCGTCTCTGACCGAAGAAAGGACTGCGTCCGCTTCATCCAGAACGCTCTCAAGCTCATCCGCATTTTGCTGACCTTCAAGGATCTGCTTTTCGTTTTCCTCGATTTTTTTTGAAAGCTCCTGCGATTGAAGCGTAAGCTCGTTTATCCTTGAGTTATACTTATCAAACGATACGGCAAAAGCGGCAAGCTCAAGCCCTTTGAGCTCGTCTCGAAGCTTTAAGTATTTCCTCGCGTTTTCGCTCTGGCTCTCCAAGGGTTTGAGCGATCTTTCAAGCTCGCCTATGATATCGTCAATTCGGGTAAGGTTCTGATTTGCCGCCTCGAGGGATCTTTCCGCCTCGTTCTTTCTGGTCTTGAACTTCACTATGCCGGCGGCTTCTTCAAATATCTGCCTTCTGTCCTCGCCCTTGAGGGAAAGGATCTCGTCTATCCTGCCCTGACCTATAAGAGAATAGCCGTCCTTGCCTATGCCCGTATCATGGAAAAGGTCCACGATATCCTTGCGCCTGCATTCGGTCTTGTTTATAAAATATTCGCCGTTGCCGCTGCGGTAAACGCGGCGGGTGACCATGATCTCCTCGTAATCGGAGGGAAGGGCATGGTCAGAATTGTCAAAGGTGAGCGATACCTCGCAGTACTGGCGCATCTTGCGCTTTTCGCTGCCGTTGAAGATAACGTCGCTCATGGTGTTGCCTCTGAGCTGCCTTGCGCTCTGCTCGCCCAGCACCCATTTGACCGCGTCGGATACATTGGATTTTCCCGAACCGTTGGGGCCGACTATGCCGGTTATGCCGCTCATGAAATCCAGCTCGATCTTATCGGCAAAGGATTTGAAGCCGTGCAAAGTGATGTTTTTTAAGAACATATTGCCCCTCCTTTCAAAAAAATCCATAAATCCACGCAAACGCGCAATTTATATCATATCACAAAAAACGCCGTTTGAAAAGAAAATATTGCATTTTTGACCGATTTGGGTTAAGATAAAATAGAATAAATATCAAAAGGTGGTACGGCCTTGAAGGACCTTTCCAGGATAAGAAATTTTTGCATAATCGCCCATATCGACCACGGCAAATCCACGCTTGCAGACCGCATGCTGGAAAAGACCGGCGTTTTTGAGCTCAGAGACATGCAGGAGCAGATACTTGACTCCATGGATCTTGAGCGCGAAAGGGGCATAACCATAAAGGCGCATCCCGTCATCATGCGCTACAAGGCAAACGACGGAGAAACCTATACCCTGAACCTTATAGACACCCCCGGTCATGTCGACTTTACCTATGAGGTTTCCCGCTCCCTTGCCGCATGCGAAGGTGCGGTGCTGGTCGTGGACGCTTCTCAGGGCATCGAGGCGCAGACCCTTGCAAACGTATACCTTGCAAGCGACCATGATCTTGAGATCATCCCCGTTATCAACAAGATTGACCTGCCCAGCGCGGAGCCCGACAGGGTCAAAAAAGAGATCGAGGATATTATCGGCATCGAAGCGGAGGAAGCGCCCCTTATTTCCGCAAAGCAGGGCATCGGCATCGAAGATGTGCTCGAGCAGGTGGTAAAGATCGTTCCCCCGCCCAAGGGCAGCGACGAGGAGCCTTTGCAGGCGCTGATATTTGACTGCTACTATGATAACTACAAGGGCGCGATCTCCTTTGTCCGCGTGGTGAACGGTTCGGTCAAAAAGGGCACCGAAATACTCATGATGGCAACGGGCGCAAGGTTCGAGGTCACCGAGGTCGGCGTTTTTGCCCCCTCTTTCAGACCGGTTGAATCTTTGAGCGCAGGCGATGTAGGCTATATCGCAGCCAGCATAAAGGAGCTTAGGGAAACTCAGGTCGGCGATACCATCACCGACGCAAAGCGTCCCTGCACTTCTCCCCTTCCCGGCTATAAGGAAGTGCAGCCCATGGTATTCTGCGGCATTTACCCCGCAGACGGCGCGCATTACGACGACCTTAAAGAAGCGCTGGAAAAATTAAAGCTCAACGACGCTGCGATCACCTCAGAGAACGAAAACTCCGTGGCGCTGGGTCTTGGCTTCCGCTGCGGCTTCTTAGGTCTTTTGCACATGGAAGTTATTCAGGAGCGTCTGGAGCGCGAATTTGACCTTGACCTTGTCACCACCGCGCCCAGCGTAATTTACAAGGTCACAAAATCCGACGGCGAGGTGCTTTGGATCGACAATCCCACCAACATGCCCGATCCTTCAGCGATCGCATCCATGGAAGAGCCCTATGTTGAAACTCACATCATGTCCCCTGCGGATTATGTGGGCGCGATAATGGATCTTTGCCAGGAAAAGCGCGGTACATTTATCGATATGAACTATATCGAGGCAAACCGCGTTATGATAAAATACGACATGCCTCTGGGCGAGATCATCTACGATTTCTTCGACCAGATGAAGAGCCGCACCAAGGGCTATGCGTCCTTCGACTATGAGCTCAAGGGCTATAAGCCCTCCGATCTTGTAAAGCTCGATATACTCTTAAACGGTGAGGGCTGCGACGCGCTTTCCATCATCATCCACAAGGACAAGGCGTATTCCAGAGGCCGCGGCATTGCAGAAAAGCTCAAGGAAGTTATCCCGCGCCAGATGTTCGAGATCCCGATCCAGGCCTGCATCGGCGGCAAGATAATCGCCAGAGAAACCGTAAAGGCGATGCGCAAGGACGTTCTTGCCAAGTGCTACGGCGGCGATATCACAAGAAAAAAGAAGCTGCTTGAAAAGCAGAAGGAAGGCAAGCGCAGGATGAGGCAGGTCGGTACCGTTCAGGTGCCCTCCGAGGCGTTCATCGCCGTCCTCAAAGCTGACGACTAAAATGGCAGGAATTTATGTCCACATCCCCTTTTGCAGGCGCAAATGCGAATACTGCGCCTTTATATCCTTTGCAAACGGGGAAGTTTTACAAACCGAATATACCGATATGCTTATAAAAGAAGCCAAAGCACGGGCAGAAAAAAACCGTGCTTTGGTTTTTGATACCCTTTTTTTCGGCGGCGGAACGCCTTCGCTGCTCAAAAAGGAGCATTTTGAAAAGATCGTTTCGGTTTTAAGAGAAGAATACGACCTCTCCGCCTTAAAAGAGTTCACCTGTGAGGCAAACCCGGACAGCATAAGCAAAGAGCTGCTCGATTTTTGGAAGGGTATGGGCGTAAACAGGCTGTCCATCGGCGTTCAGAGCTTTAATGACAAAGAGCTTGGCGCAATAGGCCGGGTACACGATTCCAAAAAGGCGATAGAGGCTATAAAGCTTGCAAAAGAAGCGGGCTTTGAAAACATATCGGTCGATCTTATGTGCGCGCTGCCCTTCCAGACCAAAGAAACGCTTATAAACAGCATAAAAACAGCTGTTTCGCTGGAGGTCAAACACATCTCCTGCTATCAGCTGCAGATCGAGGAAGGAACAGCGCTTTACAAAAAATATGAATCCGGACAATATTTGGAGCCCACGGATGAGGAATATATCGATTCAATGCACGCTGCGGACGATCTTTTGGAAAGCTTTGGCTTTCTGCGCTATGAGGTCAGCAATTTCGCTCTGCCCGGCTATGAGTGCAGGCATAACATGAACTATTGGGAGCGCGGAGATTATGTAGGTCTCGGCGTTGCCGCCCATTCACTTGAAGGGAACGCCCGTATTGGCAATACGGAATGCATAAGCGAATATATGCGCGGCAATTTCGAAGCTTCAAGGGATATTATAGGCGCAGAAGAAGCCGCAGAAGAAGAGCTGATGCTCATGCTTCGCACAAGCAAGGGCGCGCCGCTCTCCCTGATCCCTTCAGAAAAGCTTTCAATGCTCAAGGCATCGGAAAAGGCGGGGCTTGTAAAAATTACCGACAAAAGCGTGATCGCCACCCAGACCGGCTTTGACGTGCTGAACCAGCTGATCATAAATTTACTGCCCGATTAAATTTTGCTTGTCAAACGGGCGGGTGCGTGATATAATATTCAGGTACCAAATTCGGGGCATTAGCGCAGTTGGTAGCGCGCGACATTCGCATTGTCGAGGCCACCGGTTCGAATCCGGTATGCTCCACCAGAAAAGAAACACCTTTTGTCTACTTGACAAAAGGTGTTTCTTTTCAACGAAATAAATCCCTTGCGGGATTTGTGAAATGCTCTTCGCGCGTGAAATACGCCTGCGGCGTGTGAAATGCCTGCGGGCGTGAGTGGATTTATTTCATTTCACATTCGGTGGAACACCGAATATTTCACAATGACCGCAGGTCATTATTTCACATCCGAAGGATATTTCACTTTAACTTTTCTAAGGGTGATGATATAATTCAAGCAAGAGTTGTGGTGTTAACATGGCGGAATCAAAACTTCGGGAACTTTCAACAGACTTTGCAGTGAAAATCATCAAACTTTGCGAAACGATTAAAGGACATTATTCTCTTGTCAATCAATTGGAGCGTTCTGCGACCTCGATTGGTGCCAACATTCACGAAGCAAATTATGCTCACGGAAAACCCGACTTTATTGCAAAATTACAAATTGCTTTGAAGGAATGCTACGAAACGGAATATTGGCTTGAATTGTTTTTGAAATCCGATATTCTGAATAGAGAAACTGCCGTTGACCTTTACAATCAGTGCGGTACGATTCGCCGCATCTTAATTGCCTCCATCAATACCGCAAAGGAGAACACAAAATGATAACCGAAAAATCCTGTGGTGCCATTGTTTACACATGCGAGAACAGTACAATAAAATATGTAATTATCCGTTCCAAAGAAGGAATATACGGATTCCCTAAAGGTCATATAGAAGGAACAGAAAGTGAAATAGAAACCGCTTTACGCGAAATCTCAGAGGAAACAGGCTTGACTGTCCGGTTGATCGACGGTTTTAGAACTGAGGATACGCACAGCTTTATGCGTAATGGTGAAGCAAAGTTGAAGCATATAGTATACTTTTTAGCTGAATATTCCGATCAAATACCAACTGCACAAGAAGCAGAGTTAA